>NZ_JANFYJ010000003.1:0-353562 GCF_024460495.1 Hungatella sp. SL.1.14
TTTTTGTGCGTAATCATGTATAGGTGATCAGTAGTAGAGACATCTAAAATGAGTATGCTGCATATAGAAAATGTGATACAATTAAATTCCTTCTTTACAAAACAATATATGCGTGCTATAATAATTACGTTTTTGCTTTTCTAACTTGCGGCTTAGCTATATTGGCAGGCCGCATTTTTTGTATACATAACTGCATAAATTTAGCAGAGTAGAGTAAAAAAGCGTTGATTTATTGAGAAAAAAGTGATATGATTTTCCCAGCAGCTCTTCTTTGCGGTCGTCTAGGTATATTTCCCCCATATACCCGGGCGACTTTTATATGCGTATCTTACTATGTTACATCAACTGGCATCTGGTGATCGTTGCGTTAAAAACCACATAGCTGATATATCCACATCGATTATCGTTTCCGCCATCTCGCGGGTCTCCTGATACTTTGCGTTTCTGGCAGTCTGGGCGTGCCGCTGGTAAGTTTCAATTATTTCAAAAAACAATTCGACTGTTCTGTCCATTTTTCCCCCTTCTTTCTTTATAATTATATTTACCGGTAATTGATATTAACCGACCGGAAACTGGCCCGGCAAGACCGTGGCCAACGCCCAGGGCTACGCAAGTGACGGAGAGCAGGGCTACGTTATGGTGGATATCCCCGGCTGTTACTCTCTGATGGCCCATTCTACAGAGGAAGAGGTGGCAAGGGATTTTATCTGTTTTGAAAATCCGGATGCGGTCATCGTCGTCTGTGACGCCACCTGTCTGGAACGAAACTTAAACCTGGTGCTTCAGATCTTAGAGGCCAACAGGCGGGCGGTTGTCTGTGTCAACCTTATGGATGAAGCAAAGAAGAAATCCATTACGATCAGGTTCGATGTCCTGGAGGAGCGGCTGGGAGTTCCCGTCATCGGTACCACGGCCAGAAGCGGGAAAGGGCTGGAACAGATCTACGAAGGGCTTAACCGTGTGCTGGAACTGAAAAGAGAGATGGTGGAAGCAGAAGAGGTAGAGGCAGAAGAAGCCACAGAGGCAAAGGAAGCCACAGAGGCAGAAGAAGCCGTAGAAGCAGAAAAATCCGTAGACAGACGATTTGCGGAAAATCCGGCGCCGCGGATTCTTATCCGGTATCCGGAATACATTGAGGCGGCTATCGCCCGGCTTACCCCGGCGGTAAAGAAGACGGCCGGTGAAGGAGTCAATATCCGCTGGCTCTGTGCCCGTCTTCTGGATTCCAACGAAAATCTGATGGAGGCCGTCCGCAAATATCTCACACCGGTGGCAGAATCGGAGGAAGTCTCCTCCCTTCTGATGGAAATCCGGGAGGAATGGCAGGAACGCGGCATCTCGCAGAAACAGGTGAGCGATGATATGGCGTCCGTCTTTATCCGAAAAGCAGAATTTCTCTGCCGGGGCGCGGTTGTATTTGAAAATCAGACGTATGACAAGAAGGATCGCCTCCTGGACCGTCTGTTTACAAGCAAGGCCACAGGATTCCCCATTATGTTTCTGATTCTTCTGGGAGTTTTCTGGCTGACGATCACGGGAGCCAACTATCCGTCGGAACTGTTAAGCAGCGGCCTGTTCTGGCTGGAGGACCGGATCAGCGATCTGTTTCTTGCCGCCGGCATGCCTGTTGTCTTAAATGATCTTCTCGTCCACGGCGTTTACCGCGTGCTGGCCTGGGTTATTTCGGTTATGCTGCCGCCAATGGCAATCTTTTTCCCGCTGTTTACGCTTCTGGAGGACTTCGGTTATCTTCCTAGAGTTGCGTTTAACCTGGACCGGTGTTTCAAGCGCTGTGCCGCCTGCGGAAAACAGGCATTGACCATGTGCATGGGCTTTGGCTGCAATGCCGCCGGAATCATCGGCTGCCGCATCATCGACTCACCGAGGGAACGTCTGATCGCCATGATTACGAACAACTTTGTCCCATGCAATGGCCGTTTCCCGACCATGATTGCCATCATCACCATGTTTTTCGTGGGAAGTGCTGCCGGGGCATTTTCCTCCGTCCTGTCCGCTGCAATCCTGGCGGGAGTCATCGTGCTCGGCGTGCTCATGACGCTTCTGATTTCAAAGATTTTATCCGCTACCGTGTTAAAGGGCGTGCCCTCCTCCTTCACGCTGGAACTGCCGCCATACCGGAAGCCGCAGATTGGAAAGGTCGTCGTCCGCTCCATTTTCGACAGAACCTTATTCGTACTGGGCCGTGCCATCGCGGTGGCGGCACCGGCAGGGCTGATTATCTGGCTGATGGCGAACATCTCTGTGGGGGATGCAACGCTCCTGGCACACTGCTCCGGATTCTTAGATCCCTTTGCCCGGGTGATTGGAATGGACGGCGTTATACTGCTGGCGTTTATTCTCGGCTTTCCGGCTAATGAGATCGTGGTGCCGATCATCATCATGGCTTATCTGGCTGAGGGAAGCCTGCTGGATATCAGCGATCTATCGGTACTCCGGGACTTGCTGGTGAGCCATGGCTGGACCTGGATCACGGCGGTCAGCACCATGCTGTTCTCCCTGATGCACTGGCCCTGCTCCACGACGTGTCTGACAATCAAAAAAGAGACACAGAGTGTGAAATGGACGATTGCTTCCTTCCTGGTACCAACGGTTACGGGAATTGTCGTGTGTTTCTTATTTACGACCGCGGCGAGAGCATTTTTCTAGGAAAACAGAGGCAGAGACCGCAGCCATGTGTCAAATCATATGGTCTGCGGTCTCTGTTTTTGCTTAACCGCTGTTCTTCCTTGATTCCCGGTATTCTCCCGGTGTCATGTCTTCATACTTTTTAAATATTTTTGAGAAGTAATAAGAGTAGCTGAACCCTGTCTGTTCCGCAATTTCCTTGATGGAAAGGCTGGTTTCTTCCAGAAGCTTCCGGGATAGTTCTATCTTCTTCCGGTTTATATAATCATTGAAATTATAACCAGTCCTTTCCTTGATAATCTGGCTGATATAAAAACGGTTATAGTGGAAATGTTCAGTTAAATCCACCATCTGAATATTTTCTGTGAAATGTTCATTTAAGTAGGTAATGATTTCCTGGTCATCTGAGGCAGAGGACAGGCGTTCTGCAGAGCTGATGATTCTGCCTGTCATATCTTTAAGTTCTGCTTCAATCTTATCCAGATCATAGATTCCATCCATATACGGTGCGGGCATCTTCGAGATCGGGAAATCTCCGATGTCCAGCTTATTTTCATATATTACGTTATAGAGGCTGGAAAGAAGCTGAAAAAAGACAAAGGTGATCTCCTGTTTTTTTAAATGGTGGTACTGCTTCAGCTCGGAAAAAATGGCATGAAGCGCCTCAAGACTTTCTTCGTACAGCCCAAGACTTACCAAATGAGTGAAACGCCGTTCCTTTTCATAGGGATATTCGAAGGCGCTTCCCACATTTTTCTGAATCTGGTAGATGTTGATGACGGGAGAGTCGAATGTGGCGACGAAATTCAGCGCAGTGACCGAATCGGCATAACTTTTATACAGCTGCTGAATGGTTGGGACAAAACGGCCGATGCCGATATTGGTCTGAACATTCGTCTGCTGGAGAATACCGCGGCAAAGGTTTTCGGCGAATGCCGCAGCATCACCTATTTTCGACTCTTCATCCGCGTCTCCGGGTAAATGGAGTGCAATGGTGATTGCGTCCTTTTCTGTTTCGGCACAGAAGCCGGTGGCAGAGTCTGAGAACAACTGGCTTAAGATGGACAGAGTCTTTAATTTGACCTGCCATTTTTCATCCTCCGTATGTTGGCTGAATGCAGGTTTCAGAGTCATTACAATATAGTTTTCAAGCTTTAGACTGATATTCTGGCAGCGCAGTTTTTCCACCATCTCGTCCAGAGACCAGTCCGGAAGAGTGATGAGTTCTGTCAAAAGGTAATTCCGATAGATGGGAAGTGCCTCCTTTAAATGGGCCTTCATCGTCTGATTTTCTATCCTCATGCGTCCGATATAGTTATCGAGGGCCTCAAACTCCTCTGTATGAGCCGGTTCTGCTGAAATGATAGAGGAAAGGATCCTCCGGAGCGGACGAAACAGGCGGAGAAAGGCGTACAGGATAATGATGAGCGCGGCCAGAAACAGGGTGGCTACAAACAGGATGTAATAGATGTCAAGGCCGGCGAAGAGAACGGAGGGAGCCGGAGTTTCAAACAGGTAGATGAGCCCTGTGATTTCACTGACGAGTGTTGTCACAACCGTCTTATCGAAAATGACGGTGCCTTCGCCGGAAGATGGCCGTGTCCCCTCCCCCCAGATGCGTGAACCCTGGCTGTCAAATATGGACAGATGTTCACTGCCGGATACACAGTATTTGCGGACCAGTTCCTCTGATACGACTCTGGAGAAATTGATATTAACCACGAGGCAGCTCTGGCCATAGCCGTCAGAAGAGGGAACCTTCATGACGATGGAGGAAATGTTCTGCCCGCCGAGTACATGGCTATTGGAACGGCTGTACAGGGTGCGCAGACTTGTCCTTTTGTCCTGGGAAAGCATATGGGTGATGGGGGAGGGATCGAAAAAACGTTCAAACGGCATGGCGCCCATGGCTGTAGACAGAACCGTCTGGTAACCGGGCAGATAAAGATAGATGGAATCAAAGTATTCATTGACGGGCAGCATGGAGGAAAGATAGGACATGAGAGCCGTTTTGTGCTCAAAGGAATTGTCATAGGTTTCTACGATGCGGATGAATTCCCGGTTATTGTGCACCATGTTCCAGCAGGCAGTACGCATGAGATCCATGGAAGCATCAAACTCCCGTGATATCTGAAGTGCAGTATGATAGTTATCCTTCTTCAGCTGCTCTGTATACAGCTGCTGCGCCCGGTGGTTGTAAAGCAGCAGATTGAGAATAAGAATGAGGCACAGGGTCAGTGTCAGTAAAAGGACAAACTGTTTCTGTGCAGATTTTCGTGACGAAAAAGATTGATGCTTCATGGAAACTCCCCCTGTTTCTGATGAATAAAAACGTAGCTTTTTCTGGCGCTTCTGTGTCTGAATTATATCATTTGAGGAAATAAAAGTAAACAATCACAGGCGCTCTGCAATGGAGGGAAAATGGAAAAAACATCGAATTTGCGGGAAAAAACGGTGGGTAATAGATTTGTGAATCACATTTTTATTCATCGTGGGGCATCGGAGGAGTAAGGGGAAGTGTGCCGGGTGAGAGAATAGTTTTGTCAATTGCATTTATTATTATATACATTTGACCGGAAGGGGCTTAAGATGAAATTGCCAGCCATGGACAAGGCATTTCGTTTTTTATTACAATTGTTATATCTAAGGAGGAAGGGGCAATGAAGGTAATGACAGGTCCCCGGCCGGAGAACAGAGTCAGGAGCACATGCAGCTATATCTGGAGAAACAAGTACCTGTATCTGCTGATGCTTCCGGGAATCGTACTGCTGCTGGTGTTTAAATATGCACCCATGTATGGAATCCTGATGGCGTTTAAAGACTTCAGTTTCCGGGACGGAATTTTAGGCAGCCCATGGAATGATTTTGCACATTTTAAAAGGCTGTTTGCTTCACCGGATTTTTACAACGTTTTAAAAAATTCTATCGTATTAAATGTATTAAAGATTGTATTCTGTTTTCCCATACCGATCATACTTGCGGTCATGCTGAATGAAATCCGCTATAAGAGATTTAAAAAGATTACGCAGACGGCGGTGTATCTTCCATACTTTATATCCTGGGTGGTGCTGGTGTCAATTACCACAAATCTGTTGTCTACCAACGGAGGTCTGGTAAATGAACTGCTCAAAAGCCTGGGGATAGAGCCGATCATGTTTTTAGGGAAAAGCGAATGGTTCCGCCCTCTGATCGTGATTACCACCATATGGAAGGATACGGGATGGAATACCATCGTATATCTGGCGGCTTTGACGGCCATTGACCAGTCTCTTTATGAGGCAGCCATGGTAGACGGAGCATCGCATATTCAGAGAATCCTTCATATTACACTGCCCGGCATTGCCGCGACTATCGTTGTGCTGCTGATCTTAACCGTAGGTAAGGCAATGGAAAATGGATTTGAACAGATGTTCCTGTTTCAGAATTCGGTCAACATGCAGGTCTCCGATGTATTTGAAACGTATACCTACCGGGTAGGCATGGTGATGGGAGAATTCGCCTATGCTACCGCGGTCGGTTTATTCAAAGCGATAGTTGGTTTCATTCTGGTCGTAGGTTCTAACAAACTGGCCAATATGATGGGGCAGAAGGGAATCTATTGAGGGGGGAGGACACATGCTGAGAAGAAAAAAACTGAAGGGATTTTCGCTGTATGATTTC
The DNA here is from genome assembly GCF_024460495.1 of Hungatella sp. SL.1.14. Classification (NCBI taxonomy): domain Bacteria; kingdom Bacillati; phylum Bacillota; class Clostridia; order Lachnospirales; family Lachnospiraceae; genus Hungatella; species Hungatella sp. SL.1.14. Next base: position 6,307 of record NZ_JANFYJ010000003.1, read on the forward strand.
GTGATCTGTCTGTTTGTACTGGCGTTTGCAGTTCTCTGCATCCTGCCGTTCTGGTATACTTTTACATATTCCATTACACCGTATGCGGATTATTTAAAGAACCCGGTCAGCCTGATCCCGAGAAATGTTACGCTGGAGGCATATGCGGAGGCATTAAGATTCCCGCTGCTGACTACGGGATTTATTAATTCCATATTTATCGTAGTGGCAGGATCCGTGCTTCAGGTGCTGGTGCTGGTAATGACGGCTTACCCGCTGACAAAGAAGAATTTAAAGGGAACGAAAGCCGTAATGCTGCTGTATATCTTTACCATGTTTTTCTCAGGAGGAATTATACCAGAGTACTTCGTTATGCAGAAGCTTCATCTGATTAATTCGCTCTGGGCGCTGATTCTGTCCTCCGTAAACGGGGCATATTCCATCATACTGATGAAGAATTTTTTAAGCAGTATTTCGGAAAGCCTGACGGAGGCTGCTACAATCGATGGGGCCAATGACTTCCAGACGCTGTTTCGCATCGTGCTTCCTCTGTCAAAACCGGCGGTTGCCACCATGTTCCTGATGTATGCGGTGGTTAACTGGAACGAGTTTTTCAAGGCGATTATCTACACGACGAAACGGTCGGTATGGCCACTGCAGCTGGTTTTGCGGGAGATGATCCTGGAAGGAAATATGTCAGAGATGATGGCTGCCAATGAGCGGACGGTATTCCCGTTCAGCCTGCAGATGGCGACCGTGATGTTAAGTATAGTACCGATTATCTGTATGTATCCGTTTTTGCAGCGCTACTTTGTATCAGGGCTCACGATGGGGGCAGTAAAAGAATAAAAATTGAGAAGGAGAAGAAGATGATGGGTGATAGAAACATGAATGGAACGAAGAGTATGAAGAGAGTGGTGTGTTTATCCATGGCGGCGGTTTTGGCGGTATCCACTGCTGCATGCGGAAAAAAAGAGACAGAGACAGATGGAAATGGTGAGGCTCCAGCCACGATTCGTATCGTAACCAGTGTAGACGCGCAGTTCCAGGTTGATAACAATCCGGTTATTGAAGCTATTGAAAAAGCGGCCAATGTGAAACTGGAGATTGAGGTGCCTCCGATTAACAATTATCTGGATCGTTTAAATGTTATCATGGCATCAGGAGAACTGCCGGATATCGTCTTCCTTCAGGAAACCACGGATTCCTCTTTTTACAAATGGGCGGACGACGGGCTTTTAATCCCTCTCGACGAGTATCTGCCGTCACTTCCCAATGTCACGGCCAATACGACGGAGGAACAGCTGAAGGCGGGTGTGGTTCCCGCTTCCGGAAAACTGTATGCGTTTCCGCGGCCTCACGCGGAGAACTTTAACGGAGCGGTGATCCGTCAGGACTGGCTGGACAGGCTGGGATTAGAGCTGCCTGAGACAATCGAGGAGTTTGAGGAGGTGGCGACGGCGTTTACCTTCGATGATCCGGACGGGGATGGTCAGGATAATACATATGGATTTTCCATGACCAATGTGAATGATAATTATAATTACAACAATCTTTCCGTATTTTACAGTGCTTTTAACATACACAAGGCGTTTAGTCCGGATGAAAACGGAAAGGTCACGATAATACAGGATCAGCCGGGCTATTACGACATGATCGATTTCTTCCGGCGGATGTATGAGAAGGGCGTTATGGATCCGGAATGGTACACGAACCAGGGCTATGCGGAGACAGACAAATTTAAATTCGGGCAGACGGGGATTGATTCCCTGTATATCAAACCGGTCTCTCTTTTCAGTACGGATGTATATACCGGGACAAAGAGTGCGTTTCCGGAGTCCAGGCTTGGATTTATTTATCCGCTGAAGGCGGATGAAAATTCACAGAGTTATTATGAGACGCCTGCGTCCACCTGGGGCGGATATGCCGTTTCCAGCAGCTGTACTCAGGTAGAACGCGTTCTTCAGTTCATCGACTGGTGTTACTCAAAAGAGGGAAGGACCCTGATGAATCTCGGTGTCCAGGGAATTACCTATGACAGCTATACGACGACAGAGGACGGCACGCTGGCTAAGATAAATTATAAGGATGAGCAGTATGAGAACAGCCTGAAGTACGTCTCCAAGTATTTTACATTTATCACTGCATTGGATGGGATGCGTCTGGTCGCTGTCGGCGATTCCCCGGAAAATCAGGATGCCTATATTAACATGGAAACGACATACAGAAACAACGTGCAAATGGCGTATATTCCGACAATCCAGGTGCTGACGTCCTATTCCGCTCTTATGAAGGATAATCCGGAACTGGGATCCAAGCTGGATGAGGCATGTGCCAAATATATCATTGGAAACAGTACCCGGGAGGAGTTTGTGAACTATGTAGAAAATACATATGTTCCGCAATTTGCCGATGTGATTGCTGAGATGCAGGAATACTACGATACCAATTTAAAATAAGGGGATGAATGGGATGGAAAGAAAAAAGACAGCGGCATTTGAGTCCGCAGAATTGAAAGAAACGCTTCTTCCCGGGAGATATGCGCTTTCCAAAGAGCGTTTTCAGTATAAAAGGTTTCAGATTTCCAGGGAGAATTACGACAGACTTTCTGCGGTCCGCCTCACCATGGAGGTAACCAGCGGCAGGAGCGTGGTGGTGTTAAATCAGTATCTGGGAACAGAGCCGGAAGAAGTGGAGGGGCCAAACGCCGCGGTGCTATATCCGGCCAGCGTATGTGAGGCAGGGGAAAATGCTTTTGCATATAAGGGACAGGTAAAGCTAAAAGAGATTGAACTGGTCTATAAAGAGGATTCAGACACAGAGGCTGCATATAAAAGGCGGGAAACCGCCTGGATTGCGGACGGGACAGATCCCATCCTGGATACTGCCCAGTTCCTCCTTAATCTTCAGATACAGGAACCGGAACAGTCGCCGTTTAAAGGCGCCTGCTGGACGCTTTACGACTATGATGACGAATGTCCGCGGCTGGTCAACTGGCTGTGGGACAATGCCGTGGTGGTGGCCTGTATGGCGGAGCTTATCAAAAGCGGCTGTTATCCGGAAAAAGAAGCACTGTTTTTGCAGTTTGCCAGAGAGGCCGGAGAAGAATTTCTCCGCACTCAGATCCTGGAAGAAGGCAGCGAGGTTTACGGAGCACTGACGGCCAGGTGGGAATATCCGGGGCATCCGGAACATTCCTATGACTGCTATCTGGGGCCGAACGACGCGTCCTTTGCCGTTAAATGGGCGCTGCTTCCACTTTATGAACTGACAGGCGAAAGGCGGTATCTGGAGGCCTCCAGGCTGGCTCTCGACTGGGTTAAAAAATCCATCTATCTGCCGGACAGAGATTACCTGCCTCTGGATTACGATCTCACAGATGGAACGTGGGGAGATTATTCTATCATCGATACGGCATTTATTCCGGAGGGCTTTACGGAGTATGACCGGCTAAACCGCACCTGCGGGTACGAAGAGGACAGCCGGTTTTTCATGGATCGGTTTATCAGACAGTATCGCCTGGATAATGGATTTTACGGTCAGAATTACCACCCGGATACCGGAGTGGACCAGGTCCTCTTCACCAGAGGGCTGGGCTGGACGATCGAGGGACTGCTGGCGGCATACAGGGGAACCGGGGAAGAACGCTATTTAAAAGAAGCGGCTGCGCTGGCGCGTCTGACCGCGGAAGAACAGAATGAGGATGGATCCTTCAGCTATATTCTGGGGTATGAGGGGGTTCCGGCGCAGGAGGATAAAGACGGTACGGGAGTCTGTGAGAAAGCGACTGCCATTCTGGCCTATCTGTTCTACGACATCTGCACCCTGGATCAGACACAGAAGGAGCTAATCGAATCAGCAGACAGGGCCGTGAGCTGGTGTGAAGCCAATATTCACAAAGGGCCGGGGACCGGATACGGTGGAATTAAGGCTGCGGGAATCCGGTCCGGAATAACCTGCATGTCGTATTTAACGATTGCAACACAGTATGCCAACGCATTTTATATACTGGCGAAGTTAAAAAGGAGAGAGATATCATGCCTGAAAACAGAGTCATTCAGATAGAGGTTCCAACGAAACAGAAAGCCGGCAGCTATGAGCTGAGAATTTACAGCGACCGCAATGAACCGATCGTGAAAGAGAGTGATGCCTCTCCTGAGGATCCGGGGAGAGAGAGCCGGCTGTACGGGACAAAGTATGAGGGGATGTTTAATTTTAACTATTTGTTTCCCGTGGTGGATTTCGAATACGATGAGACAATGGAAGGCGTTCTTCTGTTTGAAGACGTTTTTTACGGGACATGGGCGATGAATCCCATGTATCACGGGGAGAAGCGTTTTCCCTTATCCTCAAAGGTCGTAGTTCCCGGCTGTTTTCTTGAGTGGTGGGAGAATATGTTTCATTACGATAATCCACAGGCGGGAGCGCTGGAATTTTATATGAGAAAAGTATATCCTTCCGAAACAGAGATGGTGAAAGAAGACATCAGGCTTCTGACCGATCAGTGGAAGGGGCGCATAGCTGTATGGGGAATTATGGAGGACAGTGAAACACTGCTGTGGGAGAAGGCGTTTGAGTTTGATTCCAATGGTCAGACGGAGCACGGAACGGGTACCCGGACCGGAAAGGAGCATGAAACCACTGGACGGCTGTCCAGAGAGACTCTGCTGGCCGCGTTGGAGGAAGACCTGGATTTTATTATGAAATCCCGGAACCGAAATCCGTATAGTGCGGTACCGGGAGGAACCTTTCTATTTTACGATTACGATGCCAGGACGTTCCGCCAGCGAAATTGGCTGTGGACCTTCGGTCCTGCTATGCAGACGCTGTTAAAGGCCAGGGATATACCGGAGATATCCGAACGGTACGGTTCAGACCAGCTGTTGGAAACCGCTGTCGCAATGGGAGACTTATGCGTGAATAACCAGGAACTGGATCCTGAAAAGCCCAATTACGGGCTGCTCCTGTGCCGGCTGGACCATGATACAGTCAACAGCAGGGTGGGCTATGAACTGAAATATTCCCCGCCGGACGGCTTATTCCAGGCCGGCTGGGGGATGATGCCCCTGTACCGGGCTACGGGGGATAAACGCTATCTGGAATTCTGCCGTATCATGACGGAGGCGACAGGACGCCTTCTGGATCGGGATGTGATGATCCAGCAGGATTACTTTGCAGTGACGAAGAGCTGGAAGACGAACACCATGGATGAGGCAGGCTTCGGCATGGAGGGAATTGCGGAGTTGTATCTGGATACCGGGGATCCCCGTATTGCGGAGATCGGCCGCAGATACATTGACCAGCTGATCCGGTACTTCGAGATGCCGGACGGCACATGGGCCCGGAATTATTTCCGGCACAGCCGGACTGTGGAACCGCCGTTTGATTTGACGAGGGGAGCAGGATGGGCCATGATGGGAATCTCGTCCGCCGCACGCATGGGACTGGGGGAGGAATACTTTGAAAAATGCCGCCGCATGGCCTCTGTCCTTATGAACTATCAGAATGAGGATGGCAGCTGGTGGTACCGCTTCAGTGAGGCGGACCCGGTAAACGGAATCGCAGAGAAGGGAACTGCGGTGTGGGCCGTTATGTTCTACCGGCTCTATAAAATGACCGGGGACGCCGCATATCTGGAGACGGCCAGAAAGGCTCTTGGCTGGCTGATCGGCAATCAGTATCGTGGTGCAGACCGGGACGGACGAGGCGGAGTTCCGGTGGCAGGTCCCATGTCCGGGGTATCCTACCGGCCGTTTTTCCGTATGGCATGTCAGTACACTGCCGGATTTCTGGGGCTGGCGCTGATTGAAGAACTGGGGCTGAAAAGTCAGGACAAATGAGGAAGGAGCGAAGCAGGATGCTGGCTGGATTAGAACAGGACTGTGTCTGGCTGGAGGAAGCCAGGCAGAAGCTTATTGAAAAAATGGAATGGGTAAGCCGCGCTTCCGCCGGTAAAATTCCGTATACCACCGTAAACGGACGACACGACGACCGCTCGGATAACTCTGCTGATTGGGATATGGGAAACGGAATCAACTGGTGGACCAATGGATTCTGGGGTGGTATTCAGTGGCTGATGGTTCAGGCGACGGGAGATGAACGTTACGTGACCATTGCCCGTGAAACGGAGGGGAAGCTGGACCGGTGTTTTGAACTGTACGAAGGGCTTCACCACGACACCGGGTTTATGTGGCTGCCTACCGCGGTAGCGGATTACCGTCTGACCGGAGACCCTCTTTCACGAAGGCGTGGGCTGCATGCGGCCAATCTGCTGGCCGGAAGGGTTAATATAAACGGCGGGTATATCCGTGCCTGGAACGAAAGCTTTTTTGGCGGAAATGCGGCGGGACTGGCTATTATTGACTGTATGATGAATATTCCGCTCCTCTACTGGGCATCAGAGGAACTGGACGATCCCAGGTACCGCAGTGTGGCCATGCTTCATGCGGACACAGTACTGCGAACCTTCTTCAGACCGGATGGCTCCTGCAGCCACATCGTGGAATTCGACCCGGTGACAGGGCAGAAGGTGAGAGTACATGGCGGACAGGGGCTTCGGGAGGATTCTTCCTGGACGAGAGGCCAGGGCTGGGCAATCTACGGATTTGCCGTCAGCGCGCGCCATACCGGGGAAGCCAGATATTTGCAGGCAGCCAGAAAAACAGCAGATTATTTTATCAGCAGGATACCGGAAAGCGGCCTCATCCCCGTGGATTTTGAACAGCCGGAGGTTCCGGCGTGGGAGGATTGTGCAGCGGCTGCTATTGCAGCCTGTGGGCTGATTGAACTTGCGGAACAGCTGGATGAAAAAGAAGGAAAACCGTATTTGCGGCAGGCTCTCAGGCTGTTAAAAACATTGTATGTGTACCGATGCAACTGGAGCAGGGAAGAGGACTGCATACTTGAAAACTGTACGGCAGCCTATCACGGGAAGGAGCATCATATCCATATGATCTATGGGGATTATTTTTTCATGGAGGCGGTATTCCGTCTGTGTCAGCCCATGGTTTCCATGTGGTGATTAAAGAAAAAAGCAGTGTGACACGTAACGGTGGTCACACTGTTTTTTTTGCATGTAACGAGCTGGGGGAATAAAAATCAAAAATATTACAGGTTAAATCGTAATATTTTACATGTATTTTTCAAAAAGTTGTAACCGTTTATAAAAACATGTAATTTTTCACAATAAGAAAAGAAATGAAATAATTAATTACATTCAAATGTCCCAAAATAATTGCTAAAATAAAACAAATCTTAGAAAGGAAGGGAGGATATGAATAAAAAATACAGGAAAAAAGCTTATTGTCCCGACACAATTGGCAAAAATCTGGTGGCACAGAAAGTTTCCTGTATGCGGAAGGCAATAAGCTTATGACTTATTATATCAGAAAAAAGGTTTTGTGAAAAGGATTCCTGTTTATAAAAGACGTCATCAGCTTCTGCCTTGTAACCAGTCATTAAAATCAGGGAGGCAAGGAAAATGAAGATGAAACAAATGGCAAAACAATCCCTTTGTTTTCTGCTCAGCGCGGGTATGGTTATGAACAGCGGAATGATGTTCAATCCGCCGGCTTACGCTGCGGCAGACTCAAACGTCCATGAAATTACCGTGGATGGGGATGTGATTGACCCGGTAAATACCTTTAGGGGATTTGGGGCAGTTACCTGCAACAACACGTCGAGACTGCTCATGGACTACAAAGAGGAGCATCCGGACAAGTACTGGGAGATGATGGAGCTTCTGTTCAATCCGGAAAAGGGCGCCGGCTTAAATCACATTAAAGTGGAAATGGGCGGAGATGTCAATTCTTCTTCCGGCACGGAACCGGCGACGATGCGTTCCCCCGAGGAAGAGGCTAACGTGCTGCGCGGAGCCGGATGGCATTTTGCAGCGGATGCCAAGACGATTAATCCGGACATTACCGTAGAAATTCTCCGTTGGGGAGAGCCGAAATGGACCCAGGAGGGGATTGGATACGAAACTTCGGAAAATCCAAAGTACGAAGCAAGATATCAGTGGTATAAGAAGACCATCGATGCGGTTTACGACGAATATGGCTACGAAATCAATTACGTAAGCCCTGGGCAGAATGAGCGCCGCAGGGATTACGGTGACAATACGGCATGGATTAAATACTGTGCGAACCGTCTGAATGAGGACGCAGAAAAAGAGGATGCGCGTTACGACTACAGCCAGATACAGATCGTGGCAGCGGATACGCATTCAAACAGCAAGGATATTGCGGGACGCATGCTGAGTGATTCGGAACTCATGGATCTGGTAGATGTCGTTTCGGATCACTATACCCTGTACGGCAATTCTGATTTAACGAAGGTGAATCAGGAATATGGAAAGGAAATCTGGTACAGCGAAGCAATCGCTCCGATGATTAATGCAAAATACCGGATTAACGTAGATCCGGACCGGGGCGGCGTAGGCGGAAAGGTTGGAATGGCAGATTTGGCCACCCGCTTTATCAACAGCTACAGCTATTCGGATGCAGGAGACAATCCGGCCCGAATGACCCGGTTTGAATTTCAGCCGGCGATCGGCGCCTTTTATGAAGGAAGTGCCTACAGCCCGAAACAGCTGATTGGCGCCTTTGATCCGTGGTCGGGTTATTACGATGCAGACGGCGGTCTGCAGATGGTAGGCCATTTTATGGAATTTGCAGACCTCGGCTGGAATTACCTTCCGGATGCCTGCTATGGAGACGGCTCCTACAGCGACGGCGGCGTTCTGGCTGATACGGGTACCAACAATTATCTGACCTTAAAGGATCCGGATACCGATGATTACTCCATGATCTTTGCAAACAACACATCCCAGACGAGAAAGTACAAGGTGACGGTTAAGAACTTAAAGAAGGCTTCCAGTCCGTTAAATGTATGGGAGACCAGGGGTCCTGACGAGGGGCAGGAATACGACAGCAACTGGATGCAGATGGTGGATTCCTTTACTCCGAATAAGGAAAGCTACGGTGTCTACAGCTTTACCTTAACTGTAAAGCCGTATTCCATTAAGACGGTGACCAGTCTTCTGGACCGGGGACAGGAGTACAGCCCGGGACAGAATGATCCCAATGTGGACCGCGATGTGCTGGCGCTTCCTTATACCGATGATTTCGAGTATGCGGATTATGATACGGATGAAAAAGGAAGAACTTATCTGGAGCGGAGAGGAGGAACTCCAAGATATACGACAGACCAGTACGGCGCCTTTGAAGTACGGGAGGGAAGCTTTGGAAACCATGTGCTGACCCAGATGATCAACTATGACAACCGGCCCTACGACTGGAACGTCTGGGGGAATGGAACCGATGAGAACAGCCAGACAACCGGCCGGCCGAGAACGGTACTGGGAGACCACCGGTGGACGAATTATACCGCGGGGATCGACTTTAAACTTGATCTGACAAGCCCGGAATGCTTTGAAAATTATGCGGGAATTGGCGTCAGAGAGGTCGTGCACGAGGGAACGAACGCCAATGATATAGCTACCTATACCTTCCAGGTCTTTCAGAACGGTTCGTACCAGCTCAGCTGCCGTACCGGCAAGAGTGTAAAGGGCACACTGGAGAATTTCGACAGCACAGTCTGGCATAATATGCAGTTATCTGCGGATGAAAATGTGCTGACAGCCTATGTAGACGGAAAAAAGGCAGCAGAACTGGTGGATGACAATCATACCTCCATGAGCGGCCGTGTCACACTGACCAGTGGTTTTTATAACACGCAGTTCGATAATCTGGAGGTGCTGCCGATTGAGGGAAAAGCAGCGGCGGCAGAACAGAAGCTGGATGACACCAGTGAACTGATTACATGGAACGGAAACTGGAATCATGTGCTGAACGAGGGCTATGGCCATTACAACCGTACAAGAACTTACGGCGGCTCCATAGAGAAGGGCGTATATGCACATAACAGCGGCCAGATCCGTTACTACAAGGGCGGCAACCCGCTGGCCTGGGGATCAAACGACAGCAATGCCTGGGGAAGCGCGGCGGATGAGGCGCACTATGAATTTGATTTCTATGGCACAGGAATTGAAATCTTCGGGGAAGCAAACGGAAGTAATGGAACCGGTGACGTCTATGTAGACGGGGAAAAAGTGGGAACCGTCAATTATAATTCCGGAAATGGCGGTACAGGCCATAATGTATTTAACCTGGATCTGGATCCTGACCAGCTTCACACCCTGAAGGTGACGGCAACCAGCTCCTTTATCAGCCTTCAGAAATTAAAAGTAATCGGCGAGCCGGATGATTCCGGTGAATCAAGAGAAAATTCCTTCAGTCTTACCTTCCATGGAACAGGCATCCAGGTATTTGGCAATTCCGGTGCCGCCACGATAAAGGTTGAGGTAGATGGAGAAATCAGGGAGGCGGCATATCAGACGCCGGCAGCGGGCAACCGCCAGACCACATATGCACTCCAGAACCTGCCGGAAGGAGAGCACACTGTAAAAATTACAGTAGAAGGCGGCACCTACTATGTAGATGGAATCGACGTGCTTGGCACAGCGGCCGAGGGCGCTGCGGTAAACACGGCAAAGCTGCTGACACTGATCGATACGGCAAAGAAGCTGACCAATGATGATGAAACGTATATGCCTGAAGACTGGGAGAATTTCCGGAAAGCGATTACAGCGGCGGAGGAAGCACTTGCCGGCGGCAGCGCCGAGGCTGTGAACCAGGCTTACTTAGCACTCCGCAATGCGATGGAGAAGCTTGGGCTGGCAGGCGCCATTACCGAGGTTACGGGACTTGAGAAGCTTTATATAACGACAAAAGGTACAGTCCCCAGGATGCCGGACAGAGTTTCCATTATCCGTCTTGACGGAAAAGTATCTGAGGCGGATGTTGTATGGAACCTGTCGGAAGAGCAGTTTGACACCGTTTATAAAACAGTAGAAGTAACCGGAGAGGCCGGGGAAGATAAGTATCCGGTGAAAGCCAGAGTTATGACAGTTCCGCAGGAACTCCGGTATTACATTGACTGCGCGGCTGACGTGCCTGTGAATCCCAACGGAGGCGGGGCGTTAGAGATCCGTTCCTCAGTCTATGAAGCAGTAGAAAAGTATTTTGAGGCTGGCGGAAAAGCGCTGCTTAACGATACCGCAGATCAGAAGTATGGTTCCGCAGCAGAACAGTGGGGATTTGAGATCACGGATTCCAAAAATCCCTTAAAGCCAAGTCCGGATGGAGCAGAAGGCGAGTATGATAACTCCTATACGGCCGGTTGGAGGACAAACGGTTCAGAGATTGTCTATCACCTGACACTGGATGCCGGTACGTATAAGATCACAAACGGATTCCATGACTGGTATGGAAGCCGTTCAAGGGATATGAGACCGGAACTGATCTATAAAGATGAAAACGGACAGGAACAGAAAATTACGTTTGACACCATTTTATCCCGTGGAACGGATATGGCGGTAACCAATAAATTTACGCTTCCGGTAAGCGGTGATGTAACCTATAAGCTGGTACACGCAGCCAATGAAAAGCCGATCATCAGCTGGCTGGCCGTGGAAGAATCTGCGAATTTAACGAGTATTGAAGTCAGTAAAATGCCGGATAAGACCATGTACTCCATCGGTGAAAAGCTGGATACAACAGGAATGGAGGTAACAGGCTATTACGATAACGGCACTGAAAGAAAACTGAGTGACAGCCAGTATTCCGTATCCGGATTTGATTCTTCTGTACCGGGAGAAAAGACCGTAACCATCACGGCGAAAGAAGATAACGTGACAGCGACAGTCAAGGTTACGGTTGGCGGCGACTCGGTGGAGGACATACCTGTGCTTCCGGTTGTGGCAGCGGAGGATCAGCTTCCTGAGACACTCACATTAAAAGTAAATGGAGAGATCAGGGATACGGCAGTAACCTGGAACTTAAAAGAAGGAGACTGGAGCCTTCCGGGAAGCACAGTGAAGCTGGAAGGCGTCCTTGAAAATCTGGACGCAGGAACCATCAGCTGGTCTCCGGTGGTTTACAGCAGTACGCAGGTGTACTTTATCGACTGCGGAATCGGTGTGAAGCGTGGAACCGTGGATAACACCGGCAGGACTTCAGAAATCTTTAACGCAGTGCACGATGCGGTGAAATATTTGAAGAACGACGTTCCGGATCAGGCAGGAGACGGCAATTCATGGGGAAGCGGCTCGGACTATGACGGCATAAAGGGATATGAAGAGAACCATGGTCTTCACGCAACCGGTTATTTCGGAAAGAACAGCATCGGAGATTCCTTTACTTACAAAGTGACCCTGGATGCAGGGGAATACAATATCACAACCGGACATACCGAGTGGTGGTCAGGCAACAGCCGTACCACAAAGGTGACAGCTTCCTATATTGGAACGGATGGAACCGTTGTAAAGACAGAACTGGGCAGCAGCGGCTCTACAGGGGGAACCCAGTGGAAGGAACTGTACGTACAGGGACATTTATCCGTACCTGAGAATGATACGGAAGTCACCCTGACGTTTACAGCAGCAGAGGCAAAGGGAGCGGCAGTTTCCTATATTGCCATTGAAAGAGGCGAAGCGCCCGTCACAAAGCAGGCCATCAATAAGATAAAGGTGGATACCATGCCAAACAAAACCGTCTATGAGTTAGGCGAGGAATTCGAACCTGTGGGCATGGTCATAAACGGATATCATGGAAGTGAACTGGTTCGTGAATTGAAAGAAGAGGAATATACCATGGATGGACCGGATATGAATGAAGCCGGGCTCTCCAAGGTAACAATTACTTATGAGGACGAAAACGGAAAAGAATATTCCGCAATTTTCAGAGTAACCGTTTACGATCCGGAGGATTTGAGAGCAGACAGTATTAAGGTGGTAAGGGAACCGGAGAAAACCGTATATCTTCCGGGTGAAAACTTTGATGCAGACGGCATGGAAGTACGTCTTCTGCTGAAGGCTACAGCCAGCAATGCTGTCCCTGCCAGGGCAGAAAAGCTGGAAGACGGAGAGTACGATGTAGTCAGTGATCTCTCTGATCCGGGAAGAAGAAGTGTCGAAATCTGTTATTCTTATTTCGATGATAACGGGGAAGAAAAAGTGCTGAGGGATACGATTAAGGTAACCGTATTGGATGAAGAGGACGAGTTTTACCAGAAAGGCATCAGCATCGCGAAGCAGCCAAAGAAAACCGTATATCCTGTGGACGGACAGTTTGATCCGGAGGGAATGGAAGTAGAGACCGTCATGAAGGCCAGCACCAGCAACGCCTCCTATGCGGAAAAAACTCTGGATTATGAGATTGGTAAATACGACTTCTCCGAACCGGGAAATAAGAAAATTAAGGTAACCCAGACGGGAACCGGAAAGGATGGAGAGGAAAAAGACTTTACTGCAGTAATAGAAGTAACGGTAACAGAAAACGAGGCGCTGGTGATGGAAGACAGGCTTGATTCCGTGATCCGCGATGCCTCCGAGATATTCGACAATGATACCGCAGCATATCGCACCATAAAGGAAAAACAGGATGCCGCCTCTGCCCTTCGTCATTCAGCAGCAGAAAGCTTTGCAGAGTATGAAGGCGAATTATCCAAAACAATGGTCCGGCAGATTGGAGAACTGGAAGACTACTTTATGGAGGCGTATCCCAATATCACCGTAAGAGTCAGCGGCGATCGTAATCTTACGGAAGGTGCAGCCGTCACCGGCGCAGTTCTGAGCGCTGATGCGGAACAGGAGAACCAGGTGATTACCCTGATGATGGAAGAAGCGGAAATACCGGATGGTCTGCCGGAGGTAAAAGCAGTGAAAGCGATGGATATCCGTCTGATGGTATCGGATGAGGAAATTCAGCCGGTGGTACCGCTGTTTTTGACAGCCAGAATACCGGAGGGGATAAGTCAGAAAAACCTGGTGATCTATCACGTAACAGAATCCGGGGAGATTGAAACCATAATACCGGAAACTGCCGATAACATGATGAGCTTTGGCGTATCATCCTTAAGTACCTTTGCAGTGGCAAATCCGGGAACGCTGACCGTTACAGGCATCAGGATTACAGCGAAACCGTACAAAACCGTTTATCAGATCGGTGAGTCCTTCGAGGCAGACGGCATGGTCGTGACGGCCGTCTATGAAAACGGTACGGAGGCAGTCGTAACAGAGTATGAACTGTCTAGTTTTGACTCTGCTTCAGCAGGAATCAAGCATGTTGTTATTACATACGGCGGCCGCAAGGCGATTCTGGATGTTACGGTTAAGTCAGAAACAGGGGACGAGCCGGATGACGGAGATAATCCGGGCAGCAGCGGCGGAAGCGGCAGCAGCGGAAGCAGCAGTGGAAGCAGGCCAAGGGTTAATACAACATCGACGGTAACAGGGACCTGGATGCAGGATCAGACCGGCTGGTGGTTTGCAAAGACGGCCGGCGGATACGTAAAAGCCGAGTGGGCGCAGATCAATGGAACCTGGTATTATTTCGGTGAAGACGGTTATATGAGAACCGGCTGGATACTGTCCGGTAACCAGTGGTATTACTTACAGCCAGATGGCTCCATGACAGATAACAACTGGATCTGCTACAAGGATCACTGGTATTTCCTGCAGCCTGGAGGAGCGATGGCCGTGAGCGGCTGGGTGACATGGAATGGCCGCAGCTATTACCTGAATGCGGATGGTACCATGGCCGTAAATACAACTACACCAGATGGATATGTCACAGGTGCCGACGGCGCCCGTATCTGATCTGAGAACAGCATCTGAGGAATGACAGAATACGGGCATGGCTTCTGAATACCGGACAGCCGTGCCCGTATCACAGTATGAAAAAAAATAAATAACGGGGGTTAATGATGAACCGAAAACCACTGAAACGCCTGACAGCCATCGCGCTGTCCATGGCAATGACTCTTCCGGGAGCCATGCCGGTCTATGCAGTACCGGAGGGAGCAGAACGATTTTCCAATACCATGCCCGGATATGAAGAGCTGATGGCAGCCGATTACACTCTGTATCTGGTAAAATGCGGAGCTTCCGATCCGGCGGCAGTACCGGACGGATATAAAATGGGACTGCTCCAGACAGTTACCGACCAGAAAAATGGCCGGGATGCCACCGGATATACCTGGGGATACATAGAGAACGATTCATCAATCATATACGGAAAACTGGATACGAATCCCTCCTCTCTGGAGGCGGGGCTTCGCTATATGAGCGATAAAATCGAGTATGATCCTGATGCAAGCGGAATTAAGTATCAATTTGAAATGCCGGAAGGCGAACGGACGTATCAGGTGACCCTGGGCTGTAAAAATCCCTGGGATACGAGACCGGCAGATATTACCCTGGAAGGTCAGACGGTAAAGAGCAGCTGGAGCTTTACCAAAGGCAGTCTGGCGGAAGAGACCTTCTCCGTGACCGTAAGCGACGGAGTGCTGGATGTCCGGGTCCATAACACGAACAGAACTTCCTCCAGTCAGGATGCGATGTTAAGCTACATAATCATAAAGGCTCCCTACGATCAGGAATACTTGAAAAACGCAATGAAGCAGTATACGCTGACCAGTCTGGAGCGGGAACTCTATTCGGTTCAGTCTCTGGAAAAATATGACGAGGCTTACGAATATGCCAGGAGAGCCGCGGAGTCGGAAGAGCCGGTATCTCAGGAAAAGATTGCTTCAAACTTAAAAAAACTGGCTGCTAAGTATAACGGTCTTCAGCCGAAGCAGGACGCCGTCAGTTATACCAGCTTTTCCGGTACCGACGGGGAGGTGTGGCTCGATCAAAACGGAACGCCCATCCAGGCACACGGCGGCCAGGTACAGAAGTTTACGCATAATGGGGTAACGAAATGGTACTGGTACGGAGAAGACAAGACGGACGGCTACCGCACCGTGGACGGAGGAGTCCGTGTGTATTCCTCCACAGACCTCTATAACTGGGCCGATGAAGGCATAGCGCTCCGCAACCTGACGGACGAATACGACTTCGAGGAAGACTATTTTCATGCCTTATACGGTGATTACACGGAGGAGCAGAGAGCCAGGGTTCTGCTGGCCATCAATGATACCACTTCCGTGATCGAACGGCCCAAGGTAATCTACAATGAAAAGAATGACAACTACGTCATGTGGTTCCACGCGGACGGCCCCACAGAGACCAGTAATTCCAACTATGCGGCGGCCAGCGCGGGCGTTGCAGTCAGCGACAGCCCTGTGGGTCCCTTCAAATTTATCGACCGTTACCGCTTAAACTATGTGGCCGGAAAGTACGACCAGAGCAAAGGCATGGCCCGCGATATGAACCTTTTCGTGGATGACGACGGTACGGGATATATCATCTACTCCAGTGAGGAGAATGCCACGCTGTTTATTTCAAAATTAAACGAAGACTACACCTATCTGTCGGCCAGCCCGGAGACAGCAGTGCAGGGCGTGGATTTTTTAAGAAGTGAGACATTTGCAGGACAGAAGCGGGAAGCGCCGGCCATGTTTAAATATGACGGAAAATACTATTTAATGACCTCCGGATGCACCGGATGGGGCGCCAATCAGGCCAGCTTTGCCGTGTCAGAAAACGGGATTCTGGGAGACTGGAAGATCATCGGTGATCCCTGTGTGACGGACACCTCAGTCTGCAGCTATACGAGTGCGCTGACCTTTGGAACCCAGTCCACCAACATCATTCCCATCGATGCCGCCAATGGAAAGTTTATCTATATGGGGGATCGTTGGAACAATAAGAGCCCCGGCCAGAACGAACTGGTCGATCCGCAGTATGTGTGGCTTCCGGTTGAATTTGACGGCGAGGGCAATATGATTCTGCGTCCTTATGCGGACTGGAAGCTGGAGATGCTGGATTATATGGCGCCGATTACCGTCAATACAGAACTTCCCAAAAGCATAAAGAAGGGAACCGCTCTGAGTGAACTTCCTCAGAAACTCAGCATTACCATCAATGGGGAGACAAAGGAAACCCCGGTAGAGTGGACGCTCGTTTCCGGCGATTTAAACAGTGTCGGACCCGTAACCATCAGCGGAAAGATGACGGGAACCGGAGGCCGTATGGTGACGATCGACGGATTCGTTTACTCCCGGGAACTGACATACCTGGTAGACTGCGGCGTCATGGAGGCGTCAGGAAGCCCGAAGGTATCCGGGCTTTATGAAGATGTTAAGAAGCACGTAACCCTTATGAACGAAACACCCGACCAGAAGGCGGAAGGAAGCAATACGTGGGGACACGGTTCCGGCTGCGATTCGCTTACCTGGAGAGCCGGCCTGGGACTTCACAGCACCGGCTGGTACGGCAAAGAGAATAAGACAGGAAATTCGTTTTCCTATGAATTTACACTGGACAAAGGCACGTATACCATTACGACGGGACACACGGAGTGGTGGAGTGCCGGCAGAACCACGAATGTAACCGCTTCTTATGAAGGCATCGCGGCCCCGGCAGAATTGGGAAGCGCGTCCTGGAGCGGCAGCAACGGCGGAATCACACAGAATGTAACGGGAAGCATTACCGTTCCGGCGGATCAGACAAAGGTAACCCTTACCTTTACAGCCGGAAGCGCCCAGGCGCCGGTAGTCTCTTACATTGCCATTGAAAAGAGCAGTATTGCAAACGTGTTTGATGATAATCTTTACCTGGCGGTCGCAGCCGGTAAGACGCCGGAGCTTCCGGAAACCGTGGAGGCAGAGATGGCGGACGGACAGATTACAGCGAAAAAGGTAATCTGGGATATGCCGGAAGAGGGCTTCCACGAGGTGTGGACAACGAAGAAGGTGACCGGTGTTTTAGAGGGAAGCGACGTTCTTGTGACTGCTTCTGTCGAGGTGGTTCCGGAAAATCTTGTATATTTTATTGACAGCGGTTTTGCAGACGGGAAGATCTCTGCCGCATGGCAGGGAATCAGCCGGAGCATGGACTTAAAAAATGAAGCGGCAGACCAGAAATTTGACGGGACATGGGGATACGTGGAAGAGGGAATCTCGCCGCGAAATACCAGCTCCGGAGACAAATATGAGAATGGTTTTTATGCGCAGAAGGACCAGGAAATTGTATATAAACTGGCTTTACCGGCAGGTACCTACCGGTTTGCCAGCGGTTATCAGGAATGGTGGGCGCAGTGGAACAGCGGCCGTTCCATGGCAGTGAGCCTCCGGTACACAGATGCGGAAGGCAGCATCCAGACGGAAGATCTGGGAACCATAACCCTTGGAAATGACGCCGCAGGACATGTGCTGGAGAGCAGCAGGGAATTTGAACTTCCGGCAGACGGAATCGTGGAATTCCATGTAAAGAAAAATGCAGCTCTTGACGTTGTGCTGAGCTGGATTGCAGTGCAGGAAGTGAAGAAGGTTTCTCCTTCCGAAGCGGTCGATCTCGATTATGAGGCATTAAACGTTTACAATATCAACGAGGTAAGAGGTAATTTAACGCTTCCGGAAACCGGAGCGAATGGTACCGTCATTACCTGGGAATCCTCCGATGAGTCCGTCATTGCTGTCACCGGACTGGCTGAGGGAACGCCGATCGGCGTTGTCAGCAGGCCTGTAACAGATACCGATGTTACGTTAACGGCCACAGTCACCGCAGGTGATGTCAGCAGAGAGAAGGTATTTACTGCATCTGTACTGGCTAAGCCGGAGGAGAAGCAGATGGAATCCTACGTCTTCGCTTATTTCAAAGGCGAGGGACTGTCAAACGGCGAACAGATTTATATGGCCTCCAGCAGAGACGGGATGAACTGGGAAGATTTAAATGCATCGAAACCGGTACTGACTTCCAGACTGGGAGAAAAAGGCCTTCGCGATCCCTTTATCATGCGGTCTGCGGAAGGCGATAAATTCTATCTGATCGCCACCGATTTGAAAATCAACGGCAATAACGACTGGACAGCGGCTCAGACCAGCGGCAGCCAGTCCATCATGATCTGGGAGTCTGCCGATCTGGTAAACTGGTCGGACCAGAGAATGGTAAAAGTAGCGGCAGAAGGAGCAGGCTGTACCTGGGCTCCGGAAGCATTTTACGATGAAACCACAGGAGAATACATCGTATTCTGGTCCTCCAAGATTCCGGCCAGCCAGAATGTGGAAAACAACGATTATACCCACCGGGTCTATTATGCAAAGACGAGGGATTTCTATACCTTTACAGAACCGGAGGTCTGGATTGAACTTCACAGCGAGAGCGGTGAGACGCTGAGCGTCATCGATGCCACGGTAATCAAAGTGGGAAATACGTATTACCGTTTTACCAAGAATGAGGCAGCGAAGCCTCATCGGGAGGGACTGCCATCCGGCGGCAAGTACACCATGCTGGAGACCAGTGATTCCCTGCTTGGCCAGTGGACAGAGATTGAGTCCGGCATCAACCAGATAAGCGGCGTGGAAGGCGCCACCGCATTCCGGTTAAACGGAGAACAGAAGTGGTGCCTGCTTCTGGATAATTTTGGAGGAGGCGGTTACTTCCCGCTGCTCACAGACGATATCGGAAGCGGAGCGTTTACGCGTCTGGACTCTTCAGAATATTCCTTCCCCGGGACCATGCGCCACGGAAGCGTCCTGCCGGTTACGGCTGACGAATACGGAGCCATCATGGATGAGTACGGACCTGCGGTTTTAAACAGCCCGGATCTGACGGGGACGGAACTGATGGAAGAGATTATCGGATCGGCAGCACCGGTCTATGAGGATACCTTTGACACGTATGAGACAGACGCCGCTGCAGATAAGAATGAGGTCCTCGAGAATGAGGATGGAACGAAGCAGTACGTGATGCTGAACGATTCCTTTCTTGTGAAGGAAGATGCAAAAGGAAACAAGTATTTGCAGGCAGCGGCGACGACCAATATAAAGCTGGCCCAGGCAGGGATCGCTGCCGGGGAGGCGGCAGGCCTTACGGATGCCCTGATTATGATGGATGTCATGATTCCGGGAACGGAAGAGAACTCTGTCAGATCCTATGCCCAGATCGGTACGGAGGGTGACCGTTCTTATGTGAAATTTGACTTAAAGAACTCGGCTGTCAATATCCGTGAAAATGGCCGGGACGACAGCGCTTCCTATACCTTCGAGCCGGGAGAAACGTATCACGTGGCCGTGCTGTATAAAGATGGATCGGCGTATGCCTATGTCAATGGAAAACTGATCCATAAAAAGGCGGCAAGCTCCTATGAAGAAGCAGGAATGGCCGTAATTGCAGTGGCCACGGGCGGAAAGATCGATAATGTACGGATTTACGATGCCTCTGCAGATGTAAGCGAATATGAGGCTGTTCTGGAATCGATGAAGCAGGTTGATGCGGAAGATTACGACGAAGAAGGCTGGGAAGAATTCGCGGCAGCGCTTAAAAAAGCGGAGAAGCTGATGAAATCGGCAGTGCCTTCCAAGGCGGATTTAGAGTCGGTTTTCCAGGCACTGACAGACGCTTATGAGAAACTGACGGCAGAGACAGAGTACTATACGGATTGCATTAAGATTACCCGGAAGCCTTACCAGACTGAGTACGAGCAGTACGATGATTTTAATCCGAAAGGCATGGAGGTGACCGAATACCGGATCGCCAGCGGCAGCAATGCAGTGAGAAAGACCGTACTTCCGGAAGACGCCTATGAACTGGAGTATGATTTCTCTGAACTGGGAGACAGAGAGGTGGCAGTATCCTATACGGCGGCCGGAGAAGATGGAGAAGAAGTGATCTTTACGGACTCCATCACCGTAAAAGTCCTGGAAGAAATCGAAGAGGCAGAGTACTATACCTCCAGAATCGCAGTCACGAAGAAGCCGGATAAGAGGGAGTATTCCATTGGCGAAACCTTCGATGCGTCTGGAATGGAGGTGACGGAGTACTTAAAAGCCAGCGCAAGCAACGCTTCACCGAGAAAACGGGTGCTGTCTGAGGAGGAATATGAGACTGTGTATGATTTCTCAGGAGAAGGCAGCCGCAAGGTGACGGTCGCTTATTACGGCACTGACAAAAAGGGCGAAGAAAAGAAGTTTACCGATTACATTGTGGTAAGCGTAATGGCTGACACAAGCCAGGGCGGGTATACGACTGGAATCAGAGTGACAGCCCGTCCGTTTAAGACGGAGTATGAGACAGGCGAAGAACTGGATACCGGCGGCATGATTGTAAAGCGCATGCTGGTAAAAGAAAACGGAGAGAAGGCCGAGGAAATTTTAAGCGAGGGTGATTATACCATCTTCTATGATTTTTCAAAGGCCGGAACGAAAAAGGTCGTCCTCTCTTATATAGCAGAAGGAAAAGACGGAGCAGAGGAAGTCTTTGAGACTGATTTCAAGGTGACGGTGAAAAAGGCCGGATCAGACAAGCCTTCCGGCGGGAACACCGGTTCCGGAGGTTCCTCAGGCGGCAGCTCGGGATCCGGAAGCTCTTCCGGCATCAAAGCAGCTTCCGGGAAGAGAGAGACTTACTATACGGAAGGAAGCTGGAGCAATACGGAGACCGGCTGGCAGTTTAAAAAGGCTGACGGCACCATTCCGAAGAGCGAGTGGATCTACACTGGCTGGGGAGATCAGGATGACTGGTACTTCTTTGATGAAAACGGAAATATGGTTACCGGCTGGCATCTTGCCGATGGAAAATGGTTCTACTTGAATCCGGTTTCCGACGGAACCAGAGGACGGATGGTAACCGGCTGGCAGCTGATTGACAACAAGTGGTACTATTTCAATCCGGTTTCCGATGGAACGAAAGGTGTGCTGACGACTGTTTCAGAATAAGAGAATAATCTCCTTTTAGAAGAAGGACCGAATCTGACAAGCAATGCTTTGGCGGATTTGGTCCTTTTTTCTGCTATTCAAAGCGAATGACAGCCTTCAGAACTTCTTCCGGATGCTGTCTGATCAGCTGAAATGCCTCCTCTGTCTGGCTGTAATGGAACGTATGAGTGACAAAGGTTTCCGGATGCAGGCTGCCGTCTTCAAAACCTTCTATGACTTCGTCAAAACAGTTGCAGTTTAATCGGGAACCGACTATCGTAAGCTCTTTTTTTGTGATATCCGCCATTGAAATGGCAGAAGGCTGATTTTTCAGGCCGATCACGACAATTCGCCCGGCAGGGCAGGCGAGCTGTACTGCTTGCTCAAGCGACAAAGGTGTGCAGACGGTGTCTACAATGACAGGGATTCCCTCTGAATCGGTAAAGTCCATAATCTCACATTCCAGGTCCTGGAGGGGAATTAAAATGGTTCGGTCTGCCCCCATTTTTCTGGCTTTTTCCAGGCGGGAGGCAACCAGATCGGTTATCATAACTGAGGCTCCGTTTCGTTTGGCTACCTGCATCGCCGTAATCCCTATGGGGCCGGAACCCATGATTAAAACTTTGTCTCCGGCTGTAATCCCACCTCTTCGATTGATCTCCACACCGATCGTAAACGGTTCCACCATACTCAGCAAAGACTGGTCAAAAGCGGTGTGGAACTTATGGACATTGCTCTCTGGAACACATACATATTCGCAGAAGCCTCCATCTCGATGAACACCCAGTACTTCGAGAGAAGAACATACGTTATGGCGTCCAATCCGGCAGGCATAGCAGTGACCGCAGCTCAAGACCGGATCTACGGAAACCAGATCTCCTTTTTTTACCGTATGTACGGAGGAACCGGTTTCTGTTACAATACCGCCGAACTCGTGTCCGATCAGGCGTGGGTAGGTGGCGAGTGAATTTGTTCCATTCCAGATTCCCATGTCAGAGCCGCAGATGCCGCAGGAAGTGATTTTTATGAGTACATCATTGGGAGTTTTTATCGTGGGTGTCGGAATATTTTCAATGCTAAGCTGAAACGGCTGGGGTATTTTAATTGCTTTCATACTGTGATCTCCTGTGCTCTTAAAATTAATATATTAGTTACGTGTAATAAATATAAGGTATATATGCGGAAATATCAATAATAAAACATAACTAATATATCAATTTAAAATTGTACATGTTTCACAAATTCCATATATATTTATTTGATGCTATGATTTATTGACGAAAGTGTGCATATGTGCTACTATTTTTATGAAAAATGTATTTTTTAAGAAAAAATATTACAGAAACTTTATGAATGATAGGATTAAGAGATGAAAGTGATATATTAGATAAGGAGATATCTATGAAGGTATTTGAAAAAAAACAGATGGAGAATAACAGAGAGTATGCATATCGGCTGTTGAGAGATAATATCATGACGTTTCGACTTGTTCCGGGTCAGTCTCTCAATGAGAATGAACTTTCGGAGCTGATGCATGTCAGCCGAACTCCGGTACATGAGGCAATTTTGATGCTGAAGGAGGAATCGTTAGTTGACGTGTTCCCCCAGAGTGGGTCGAGAGTGTCGGGGATTGACTTGGAGACGTTGAACGAGGGGCTGTTTTTAAGGCTTCAGGTAGAACCTGTAATCATATCACAGACAGCGGGAAATCTTACCAAAGAACAGATTGTGCGGTTGAAAGAGAATCTGGAGGCGCAGGAGACAGCCGCTTTGCAGGAAACGTACTTGGATACATTTTTCAAGATTGATGATGAATTTCATCGCATGATTTATGAATTTGCGAAAAAGGCAAGAGTCTGGCGGGCAGTAAGGAGTGTCTGTTCCCACTATGACAGGGTCCGTTATCTCGATGCGATTGATACAAAGGCAAATATCCAGATTTTTGTGGAAGAGCATAAGACGATATATAGCAGCCTGCTGTCAGGAGAAATCGTTGACTTTGATTTTCCGAAGTTTTATGAAGGCCACCTGGCTACCTACCGAAAGCATTTTCGGCAGATGCTTGAGAAATATCCGGAATATTTTAATCTGTAACAGAGAATAAAAGAGGGAAAGCCGTGAAAAATATTTTTTATAAGCTGAGCGTGAGAAATAAACTAATGGTGGTTCTGTTACCGCTTGTTTCTCTGTTCATTATTATTACAGGAACTGTATGTTACTTTTTATCCTCCGCACAGCTGAAGATCAATTCGGAAAAGCTTCTGGAGGATGCCGTCCATCAGGCCAGCGTGCGACTGGAGGAACGGTTTAAGATAGCATATTCTGCGGCAATCTCTCTGACGAATTCCGAAAGCCTGAAGTATTTTACATTTGTTTATGACGGAGAGACTATGGATAAGGAGTTTCTGATCAATAATCAGGAACTTAAGCAGCAGATTACCAGAATTTGTGTGGATTACCCTGATGTGATGGATTCCGTTGTTTTTAAGACAAAACATGACTACTCACTCTCGTATTCCAGCTACGCTTCGCCGTATGTGATTACTGAGAGTTTTGGGGAAATGCTGAAAAAAGTACGGATTGAGCAGCGTGGAGAACTGTTTCGCTATGCATGGCGCAGTTTACACGAAGAGGATCTGCTTCCTACGAGCCGGAAGCGAAATGTAATTTCTCTGTATTGTGTGGCTGGTAACGAAAATTCTGATGCAGGGATGCTTCTGGTAATTAATATGCTTCCGGAATCAGTGGCTGGTATTTTGAGAGATATTACCACGAGCCGCGGCAGCGTATCGGGAATTTTGGCGGAGGACTCGGTTCTGTATGATGGTGCTGAAAAAAAAGAGGTATTGAGAGAGGAAGACAGAGAGAAGCTGCTTCATGCAGAGCTGGAGGGTTCCTATATTTCACAGGATCTCAATGGGGAAAAAATACTGATCTCTTACGAAAGACTGCAATTGAATGGCTGGGTGATTTTTTCCGCAGTGCCGCTTAATAGTCTGATGGCCGGCAATGAGTTTATCGGTGTGATGATTGCAGTCTGCGTAGTGATCATGCTTTTGGTATCTTCCGTTCCCATTATTGTATTTTCCAGATATATGTCAGATGATATCAAACGGATTGCATGCCAGCTGGAGCAGTATGAGGCGGGAGATAAAACCATAATATTTGAGACGAAGGATGAAAAGGAGATTGGTGAACTGGTAGACGGACTGAATACATTTGTGGCAACGATTAACTGTCAGATCAGTACAATTGAGGATATATCGGAAAAGAAGCGTAAGGCAGAACTGCTGTTGTTACAGTCACAGATTAATCCGCATTTTCTCTACAATACCCTTATTTCTATCCAGGCATTAATAAATGCGAAGGATTATGACAGGGTGAGCAAAATGTATGAGTCTGTGGTGCGCTTCTACGTGCTGAGCTTAAGCAAGGGAATGGAGAAGGTGAAAATATCCGGCGAGCTGGACTTGATCCGTCACTATCTGACCATTCTCCAGATGAGGTATGATAACAGTTTTGAGTGGTGCATGAATGTGGATGACGAGATCCTGAATTGTGAGATTCCCAAGCTGACACTGCAGCCAATTGTAGAGAATGCCATCGATCACGGGCTGCGCCGTCAGAGTAAGAAGGGGATCCTGGATATTTCCGGCTGCCGTTTTGAGGATAAAGTGATTTTAACCGTATGGGACAATGGTGGTGGGATCAGTGAAAATAAACTGGCTGAATTGAATCAATATATTAAGATGGATGCGCCAGGGGATAAGGAGGTCGAGCATTTTGGCCTGTGGAACTGCAATCAGCGTATTGAGCTGTATTATGGGAAGGAATACGGCATCGAACTGGAAAGCGTGGAATCGAGTTATACAAGTACGCTGATTACGCTTCCATATACAGGGGAGAATGGAGGGGAATGGTATGACGAAACTTTTGATTGTTGATGATGAAAGGATTATCAGGGAGGACTTAACTCTGAATCTTCCGTGGAGGCAGCATGGCATCGAACTTGTTACCCCCGCCGGGAATGGACGGGAGGCAGTCGAGGTGATCGAGAGGGAGAAACCGGACATTGTTCTGGCCGATATCAATATGCCGGTTATGGACGGGCTGGAGTTGGCGGCATGGCTGGCGGAAAATCATAAAGAAATTAAAATCATGTTTCTTACGGGGTATGATGATTTTAAATATGCGAAGCGTGCTCTGGAGCTGCATGTGCAGGATTATATCTTAAAATATGAGTCGAGGGAAAAGATTATTGAAGCGGTCAAACGGTGTGAACTGGAATACCATGAGGCCAGGAAAGGAGAGACACTGATCCAAAAGTCAAAATCACTGCTGCAGTCCCGCTTTTTAACCCAGCTGATTATGGGAATCGCAGAGGAACAGGCGCTTGGTGAGTTTGAAAAAAAGAACAGGTTTGATATCTGTGATCCAATGTTTGATCTGGTACTCCTTCACATGGACTGTCAGGACAGTTACTTGAAAAGTGAAGGTCCTAATACCAATGAAATCTATGCATTTTCTGCAATTAACATTTTTAGGGAATTGGCGGAAGCTGAATTGCCGGAAAAAGATGTTTCCGTGTATTTTGGTACGTATGACGGTCAGGTTTTTGCTGTATTTGCGTTTCGGAAGGCCGGATACCGGGCGGAGTTCTCAAAATTGCTGGAAAGCGTGGTTGAGAATCTGAGAAAATTTTTAAATATGAAAGTAAAAATTGCCGTTAGTCAGGAATACCATCGGTTGAGTCAGACTGACGATGCATATAATGAGTCTTACCGGCTGCTGGAACTTATGAAGCTGGGGGACAGCGGCGCTGTGGTACACTGCTCAGATGGAAACTGCCGTCTGGTTAAGAAAAATGCCATAATGGAGGAGATCGAGGATTATATTATGGAACAGTATTCTGTTCCCGGTTTAAGTCTTAACGATCTGGCAAACCATATTCATCTTTCTCCGGCCCATTTGTGCAGGATTATCAAGAAAAATAAGAATACGAATTTCATGGCATGGCTTACCAGCGTGAGAATCGAAAAGGCGGCTTCCCTAATGAAGACGACCGATGACCGGATCTATGAGATATGCGAGAAGGTGGGATACAATAATCCGCAGTATTTCAGCGTAATATTTAAGAAGTATATGGGGGTGAGCCCCAGAGAATATATGGAGAAATAAAGTATTTGGCGGTTCCGATTCAGGGAGCCGCTTTTCTTATTTTTCCACAGGCTGCAAATAATCAAAATTCCAAACGTTTATATCAATCTGATTAATGTACTTTAACTCTTTTTTTTATTAGGATGATTAAAAAGAAGAAAAGAGAGGGCAATACAGATGCGAGGAAAAAAAAGACTGGATCATTATTATCCATATCTGCTTATTTTACCGACAGTCCTGTTGATTATTATATTTATTATGATACCAATTCTGGATGTGTTTAAGCTGAGCGCGCAGGATTACTCGACCAACAGTCTGAGCGGAGTCGGCACGTTTGTCGGATTTGAGAATTTCAGAAAGATTCTGATGGAGGATGAAGTATTTCGCAAGGCGGCGGGAATCAGTCTGAAATGGGTGGCATGCACGGTGGCAGGACAACTGGTGATCGGGATGGGGATTGCCCTTCTGCTGAACCAGAAAGTCTGGCTTCGCGGGTTGTTCCGTTCGGTTACATTCATGCCATGGGCGGTATCCGGAGTACTCGCCACTATGCTGTGGACCATTATGTACAACCAGAATGTGGGCGTGATCAATGACCTGCTTATCAAGGCCGGTATTCTGGAAAAGGGGGTGGCATGGCTTTCCAACCCCCATACAACCTTCTGGGCGGTGGTGGTGACAGAACTGTGGAGAGGAATCCCGTTCTTTGCCATCATGATTTTGGCAGGCCTTCAGTCGATTCCGGAGGAAATCTATGAATCCTGTAACGTGGATGGCTGTGGAGGTTTTCGGAAGTTTCTCTATATTACACTGCCATATTTAAAAGAAAGCCTTGTGTTTTCCACGTTGCTCCGATGTATCTGGGAATTTAATTCCATCGACTTAATCTTTACTATGACGAATGGAGGTCCGCTGCGGCTTACCACAACGCTTCCGGTATATTTGATGCAGAGGGCAGTGGTTGGCGGCCAGTACGGGTACGGTTCCGCCATGGCTGTGATGATGGGAGCTGGACTTCTGGTATTTGCATTCCTGTATTTGAAAATTACCCGCTATGGGAGGGAAGATGTATGACGAACAAACAGAAACGAACGGTAAAACGAATTCTTGGAATTTATATTCCCCTGTGCGTGACGGCGCTTTTTACAATTGCGCCTATTTTATGGAGTTTGATCACTTCTCTGAAAGAGCCTGGATCGGTTTTTAAACTGCCGGTACAGTATTTCCCAAGCCCGGCTACCCTGAAGAATTTTGTAACTGTTTGGGGAAGAAATAAATTTTCTCTCTATTTTGGAAACAGCCTTTATATCGGGGTTCTTTCCGTTGTATTTATTGTGATACTTGCCATATTAAACGGTTATGCGTTGGCGAGATTTAAGTTTAAGGCAAAGGGTGCATTTCTCTCTCTTCTGCTGCTCACTCAGATTATGCCGGTGATCATCTACATTGTGCCGCTGTTTTTAACCTTTAACAAATTTGGGCTGATCAATACGAGAGCGTCTGTTATTTTGTTTTACGTTGTGTCGCAGACGCCGTTTAATTCTCTGCTGATGAGAGGCTTTGTGTCTGACATACCGGTTGAGATCGAGGAAGCGGCCATGGTGGACGGCGCGGGAAGATTTTATATTATTACGAGAATGATACCGAAACTGATTCTTCCGGGGATTGTGGCGACCAGCGCGTTTGCTTTTGTGGGCTGTTGGAATGAGTTTCAGGTAGCATTTTCCTTTATTACACAGCAATCGAAGTTTACGATTCCGGTAGCCCTTAAATCTCTGGTCACCGAGGCGTCGGTGGATATGGCGGCATTGGCGGCCAGCAGCATTATTGCGCTGATTCCTCCGATTATCCTCTTTGCTTTTATTCAAAAGCACTTAATCAGTGGTATGGCGGCGGGAGCGGTGAAAGGTTGATGAGGAAAGAAAATGAATCAAACGGAAAGTTATGAGATAGAACGGGTCAGCCAGATCTTATCGGTGCTTAAGGCGGCTGTCAAAAAGAATGTGACAGTTCCGGAAAAATTGAGGTATGCGCCCGAAAAGCTGAATTTTAATCAATTGCCTGTTTTTCAGGAGTTTAGGAATGGGGGCTCCTGGGGAGGTTTTGACCAGTATGGCTGGTTTCAGTGCCTCTTTGAGATTCCGGAGAAAACAGAGGGCTGCGGACTCTGGATTGAGATTACGCAGAATAAGAGAGACTGGTATGCACAGAATCCCCAATTTCTGCTTTACTGCAATCAGATTCCGATGCAGGGATTTGATATTTACCATGAAGAATGCCTGATCACAGAACATGCGCGCGGCAAAGAGACTGTGTGTATAGATATTGACGCCTGGTCGGGCATGGTCCTTAAGGATGTGAGCTGGGATGACAGGGAAAACCGTCCGGGGATACTCTCCATTCGTTTTTATGAAAAGGACTGCAATACGGAACGGCTTTATTACGATATGAAATCGATGCTGGATACTGCGGTCTGCTGCGGAAAGGAGAGCGACGAAGGAATTATCCTGCTTCACGCTCTGCATGAGGCTGTCAATCTTCTGGATTTAAGAGAGATTGGGAGCGAGTCCTATGACAACAGCATAAAAGAAGCGGCGAAATACTTGAAAGAGGAATTTTTTCTGAAACGGTGCGGTTCAAATGGGAAGAAGGCCAGATGCGTAGGCCACACGCACATTGACGTGGCCTGGATGTGGCAGAAATCGCATACAAGAAATAAGACTGTGAGAAGCTTTCAGACAGCGTTAAAGCTGTTGGAGGAATATCCGGAATTCATATTTATGTCGAGCCAGCCGCAGCTTTACGAATACTTCCGGGAGGCGCAGCCGGAGGAGTTTGAGAAAATTAAAAAGTATACGAACCTCGGACGGTGGGAAGCGGAAGGAGGCATGTGGGTGGAGGCGGACTGTAATCTGACCAGCGGAGAGAGCCTGATCCGTCAGTTCCTGGAAGGAAAGCAGTATTTTAAAGAGCAGTTTGGAACGGAAAGCAGAATACTCTGGCTGCCGGATGTGTTTGGATATTCGGCAGCCCTGCCCCAGATTTGCCGGAAATGCGGGATCGACTATTTCATGACGACGAAGATCAGCTGGAATGAACAGGATCAAATTCCATATGATACATTTTTGTGGAAGGGAATAGACGGCAGCGAGCTGCTGACCCATTTTTCACCGTCCAGACGGTTTGACCATGTGGAATATAATTCATTTGGGTTTGCCCGAAGCCCGCATATAACGACGTACAATGCCGAACTGTCACCGGATTACGTTATGGGCGGCTGGAAACGCTATGCACAGAAGAGCCTGAACACGGAATTTTTAATGCCCTGTGGTTTTGGAGACGGTGGAGGCGGAACGACAAGAGAGATGGTGGAGTGTGGAAAGCGTATGAGCTATGGCCTGCCGGGCGCACCTGAAGTGCAGTTTTCCACGGCTGGAGAATTTTTTGAGAAGCTGGAGGCGGATACTGAGGGGAATCCGGCGCTCCCCGTGTGGTATGGGGAGCTTTATCTCGAATTTCATCGCGGTACCTATACCTCTGTTGGTGAAATCAAGCGTCTCAACCGTATTGCGGAGACCCTGCTTCAGCGATGTGAGTTTCTTTACAGCTTACTGGCACAGGCGGAAGGGCCGGAAATTTATCCGTACAGGAAGTTAAAGCAATGGATTCGGATAATTCTGACCAACCAGTTCCACGATATTCTGCCGGGATCTGCAATTGACGCCGTCTACGACGACTGCCGAAAGGAGTACGAGGAGATCCTGCCGGAAATGGAGTCTATGGCGGTTCAGGCGATGGAGCGGATCGCAGGAAAATGGAGCGGCCGGAGCCTTATTGCTTTTAACACGTTTGGCTTTGCAAGAAATTCCCGGATTTTATTCGCATGTGACAGCGACGCGGAGGTACTGATTTTAACCGGTGAAGATGGGATGGATATTCCCGCTCAGAAGACGCCTGACGGGCAGTACTGTGCCGAACTGAAAGCGGTTCCGGGCGCAGGTGCATTTCGTTACCGGATCAGGGAAACATGCGAACACGGTGGATTTACTATTACATACAGAGACAATATAATTGAGTCACCGTATTATAAAATCCGCCTCAATGAAAATGGAACAATGGCCTCCCTCTATGACAGGGAAGCAGACCGGGAACTGTTAGGCGGAGCCGCAAACGTGCTGGAAGTGTATGAGGACAGACCGTACCAGTATGATGCGTGGGAGCTGAGTCCGTATTACAGGGAAAAGAGGTATGAGCTGAACCACTGTACGGAGGTTGAACTTGTAGAGCAGGGACCTGTCAGGATCGGCCTGCGGTTTGTCTATCGGTATCTCTCCTCAACGGTAAGGCAGACTCTCTACGTCTACAGCAATTCCAGGCGGCTGGATTTTGTGACCGATATTGACTGGCAGGAAGAACATTTGCTGCTGAAAGCGGCATTTCCGGTAAATATCGTTTCACAGAAGGCGGTTTATGAAATACAGTTTGGTACAGTTGAGCGGCCGACCCATACGAACACTTCATGGGACGCGGAAAAATTCGAAACGTGTGCCCAGCGATTTGCTGATCTGTCGGAAGGAAACTATGGAGTATCACTCTTAAGTGACTGTAAGTATGGGTATGATATTCATGATGGGGTAATGCGCCTGTCGCTTCTTCG
This sequence comes from Hungatella sp. SL.1.14, assembly GCF_024460495.1. Lineage (NCBI taxonomy): Bacteria > Bacillati > Bacillota > Clostridia > Lachnospirales > Lachnospiraceae > Hungatella > Hungatella sp. SL.1.14. The sequence continues at coordinate 37,802 of NZ_JANFYJ010000003.1, forward strand.
TTCTGCGGTGTTCCCGAACAGACAGGACAGAGGGTTCCACCACTTTACGTACTCCCTTTATCCGCATCCGGGAGATTACCGGGAGGCGGGAGTATTTCAGGAGGCATATGACTTATTAAGCCCTGTTCCGGCACTTTTCTCTAAGGTGGAGGGACAGCAATGCGGGACGTTTCCCTGCCGGCTGGCCGTCTGCAATACACCGGGAATATTTATTGAGACGGTAAAAAGGGCGGAGGATGGAGACGGCTGGATCATCAGAGCTTATGAAGGTTTTGGAAACCGCGTGAAGGCTGGTATTGAGATCATCACGGAAGCCCCCTGTACGCTGAAGGAGTGCGATATGCTGGAGCGGGGTGGAACAGAACTTTCGGCTGTCGGAAACTGTTTCACAGTTGTTTTTAATCCGTTTGAAATCAAAACATTTCGAATGCAAAAATAACAAACATTTCTGCAAATCTGGTTAATGGAGTTTTGCAGAAGGTAAAGATATAATGATACTATCAAAATACAGGTACAAAAAGAGTGCCGAAGTAAGGAGGATACAATGAGAAGGAAGCTTGCACTTGTTTTAACGGTGATTGCCGGTTTGTCTTTGGCAGGATGTTCTGCAAAGCCAGGGAATGAGACAACCGCAGAGGTGAAAACGCAAGGGGAAACAACCGTGGGGGAGAGCGCTGAAAAGGCGCCGGAGAGCAGTGAAAAGAGCGGGGAGACCAAAGGGGAAACGGTCAAACTAACATGGTGGATGGAGATGAGTACGCCAGAGTTAAATGAAGCATATGAAGCAGCGGCCGCAGCCTATATGGAGAAGAATCCTAACATTGAAATTGAGTTTCTGGGAATTCCGGGAAACTCTGCGGACGCCAAGGCAAAGCTGGATATGGCGTTTGCCACAGATTCTGCGCCGGATATCTTTGAGTGTGCCATGCCGGAATTTATTGCCAGGGGAAACGTACTTCCACTGGATGGCTATTATGAAAAATCTGAGCTTTATGGAAAAGTAAATGAGGAGGCGATCCGGGCGGATGCAAATCTGGATCCGAAGAAAGAACACCTCTACTATTTTCCGGCTTTCATGGATTTCAGAAACTTCTGGATCCGCCCGGATATTTACGCGGAAAAGGGTGTAGAGATTCCGGAAACCTGGGATGAATTCTTTGAAAGTGTGAAAAAGGTGGCCGATCCAGATAATAATCTTTACGGAACTACGATCCGCGGCGGATCCGGCGGAGCGTTCAATGTGATGTGTATGGCGTACGCCTACTCGGGGATTCCCCATGCTTTTGATGAAAATGGAAAATCAACCATGAACGATCCGCTTCATGTGGAATTTGTTGAAAAATATTTTGACCTTTATAAGAAGTATACGTCAGAGGATGATTTGAATAAAGGCTGGACAGAGATCGCCGCCTCTTTCACCTCAGGCTCCACGGCATCTATTTTTCACAATCTTGGTTCCGCACATATGATTTCAGAGACATTTGGAGGAGATGAGACAAAATTCCAGATGATGCCGTTTTTGAAGAGCGTCAACGGAGAACAGTGCCATCCGGAGGTAGGCGTAATGGGCTTCGGCATCTCAGCTTCCACAGAGCATCCGGACGAGGCGTGGGATTTCATCCAGTTTTTGAGCTCTGAAGGAACGGAGTACTGGGTAGAGAGCCGCGGAGGAATTCCGACCGAGCAGTCTGCACAGAAGGCGGACTGGGTGATGGAAAAGGATTACTACCAGAAGGCGATTTCAATTATGAACGATGAAAATACCGTTTTTTTTGAAGTACCGACATACCTTACAAACTATGTAAATATTGAAAATAATATAGCACAGCCGAAGCTGCAGGAGTGTATGGCAGGAATCTGTACCGCCCAGGAGTTCCTCGATGCATGGGCCGACGCCATGACGGAAGAAAAAGCGCGGTATGACGCAGAAAATGGGAATTAAACAGGAAGGAGCCTATCCATGGCAGAAAGAACAGCGAGACTTGTAATTGACCGTGCGGCAGTGACGGATGCGATCGACAGAAGGTTATTCGGCTCTTTTATCGAACACCTGGGAAGGGCTGTGTACGGCGGTCTCTATCAGCCCGGGCACCCGGAAGCAGACAGCCGCGGATACCGGCAGGATGTGATAAAACTTGTGAAGGAACTCGGTGTTTCCGTGATCCGGTATCCGGGAGGCAACTTTGTTTCCGGATACCGGTGGGAAGATGGAGTAGGACCAATGGCGCAGAGACCACGAAGGCTTGAACTGGCCTGGCGAAGCGTGGAATCGAATGAGGTAGGGCTGAACGAATTTGCAGAATGGGCGAAGCTGGTAAATTCTGAGGTCATGATGGCAGTCAATCTGGGGACGAGAGGAATCAGCGACGCCTGTAATCTGTTGGAATACTGCAATCATACATCTGGTACAAAATACAGTGATTTACGTATCAGCCACGGGGTAAAGGAGCCGCATAAGATTAAGCTGTGGTGTCTTGGCAATGAAATGGACGGTCCATGGCAGATCGGTCACAAGACGATGGATGAGTATGGAAGGCTGGCGGCGGAGACGGCAAAGGCCATGCGTCTGATCGATCCGGAGATCGAGCTGGTATCCTGCGGAAGCTCACAGATGTCCATGCCTACGTTTCCTGAATGGGAAGCTGCTACGCTGGAACACACCTATGATTTTGTAGATTATGTGTCCATGCACCAGTATTATGGCAACCGCCAGGAAGATTCTATGGATTATCTGGCCCAGTCTGACGATCTGGAACAGTTTATCAGGACGGTAACGGCCGTCTGTGACTACATAAAGGCCAAAAAACGCGGCAGAAAGAATATTAATATCAGTTTTGACGAGTGGAATGTATGGTTTCATTCCAAGGCGCAGGAGAAGGATACGGTCCAAAACCATCCATGGCAGCAGGCACCTCATCTGTTGGAGGATATTTATAACATGGAAGATGCGCTGATGGTAGGGCTGATGCTGATTACCCTGCTTAAACATGCTGATCGCGTAAAAATTGCCTGCATGGCTCAGTTGATTAACGTCATAGCGCCTGTTATGACAGAGGAGAACGGCACCGCCTGGAGGCAGACAATATTCTATCCGTTTTATCATGCGGCTTTATATGGAAAAGGTGTGGTTTTGCAGCCGATCGTCAATTCGCCCCTGCATGAGACGTCGGCCCATGGGCTGGTCACGGATGTGGAATGCGTATCTGTGTATGAGGACGAAGCTGGTCTGCTGACTGTCTTTGCGGTAAACAGGAATATTGAGGAAAATGTAATTTTGGATATTGACCTGAGAAGCTTTGAGGGGTATGAGCTTTTGGAGCATCTCGTTCTGGAAGGCGATTTAAAGCAGTGCAATGGCCCTGAAGGGGAAAAAATCCGGCCGATACGGGCAGAACGCTCGATAAAGGAAACAGGAAAACTTTCCAGTATGCTGGGAAAAGCGTCATGGAACGTGATCCGAATGAAAAAAAATAAAGAGACAGTTTGATAGAGAACCACAGACAGCGCTTATCTGTAAAGACGCTGCCTGTGGTTTTTATTAAGTGAGTGGGTTACCATGATGGCGTCGGTGGCCCTTGACCTGAAACTGCCTGCTTTTTCTTCCACAAATCGTTTCCCGGATTAAATTGACTTCTGCCATGGAACAATGATATAATTTTTACTTAATGAGCAGAAGGAGATATGATATGGAAGAAGACGGAATCCGCCTGAATAAATTCTTAAGCGGGGCTGGAATCTGTTCCAGAAGGGAAGCAGACCGGCTGATTGAAGAAGGTAAGGTGACGGTCGGCGGAAGAACCGCCGTTCCGGGCCAGAAGATAAAAAAGGGAGAAACAGTTGTCTGTAATGGACGGACAATCGCAGCAGGTTCCAGGGGTGCAGAGAAGAAACCGGAGCGTGTGCTTTTAGCTGTGCATAAACCGTGCGGAATTGTCTGCACCACCTCGGACAAGGACCGTGCTCCCAATATTGTGGACATGGTGGACTGTCCTGTGCGGATTTATCCGGCAGGACGCCTCGATAAGGAGTCCGAAGGGCTGATCCTGATGACCAACCAGGGCGACTTGGTCAACCGGATGATGCGCGGCAGCAGCGGCCATGAGAAAGAGTATCTCGTATGGATTGACCGGCCGGTGAAACCGGAATTTATTCAGAAAATGAGAAAGGGAGTATTCCTTCCAGAGCTTGATGTGACGACAAAGCCGTGTTTTGCAGAGAAGACGGGAGAAAAATCGTTCCGTATTGTCCTGACCCAGGGACTGAACCGCCAGATTCGCAGGATGTGCGAACAGCTTGGCTGTAAGGTGCGGAAGCTGAAGCGCGTCAGAATCATGAATATCGAGCTGGGCGATCTAAAAGCCGGCGAATCACGGCCGGTGTCAAAGAAGGAATACGCGGAGCTGATGCGCCGGCTGGAACATACTTCCGGCCTTTCCTTAAAGGATCGGGAGGAAAAACAAAAAAAAGACTCCGGAAAACGGAAATGATGCATGGAAAACTGCTGTTTCCGGTATGATATGGAATAGGAAAGAACGCAGTGAAAAGGAGATTGTAAGTGGACGAGAAAATCAGCAGAATGAAAGAACTGGCTGCCACTCTTACGGCCGCGGCGAAAACGTATTATCAGGAAAGCCGTGAGATCATGAGCAACTATGAATACGATAAATTATATGACGAACTGGCGGAGCTGGAAAAGGAGACCGGAGTCGTGCTGTCCAAGAGTCCGACTCAGAGCGTGGGATATGAGGTTCTCTCCGAGCTTCCGAAGGAACGCCATGAGAGCCCCATGCTTTCGCTGGACAAGACGAAGAGTACCGCCGATTTGCAGGAATGGCTGGGCGATCAGACGGGAATTCTCTCCTGGAAGCTGGACGGCCTGACCGTCGTACTCACTTACAGCGGCGGAACACTTAAAAAGGCTGTCACCCGCGGCAACGGAGAGATCGGAGAAGTGATTACCAGCAATGCCAGAGTATTTGCCAATGTACCGGTTACCATCTCCTTTCAGGGGGAACTGGTCCTGCGGGGGGAGGCTGTAATCCGTTATTCAGAATTCAATCGGATCAATGAAGCAATCGACGACGTGGATGCCAGATACAAGAATCCCAGAAATTTATGCAGCGGCTCGGTCCGTCAGCTGAACAGCCAGATCACGGCGGAGCGGAACGTGAATTTCGAGGCATTTGCACTGGTAACAGCTGAGGGCGTGGATTTTAACAACTCCAGGAAGGAACAGTTTGAGTGGCTGAAGAGACAGGGCTTCGATGTGGTAGAATACAGAACCGTTACGGCGGATACGCTGCCGGAAGCGGTAGAAGCGTTTGCCGAGGCTGTATCCGGATACGATATTCCTTCCGATGGTCTGGTCCTTCTCCTGGACGATATCGCCTATGGAGAATCCCTGGGACGGACGGCCAAATTTCCGAGAAACGCGATTGCTTTTAAATGGGCGGACGAGATCAGAGAGACGAAGCTCCAATACATTGAGTGGAGTCCGTCACGGACCGGCTTAATCAATCCGGTCGCCGTATTTGATCCGGTGGAGCTGGAGGGAACCACGGTAAGCCGTGCCAGCGTGCATAATTTGAGCATCATGGAATCGCTGGCCCTTGGGGAGGGCGATACCATCACCGTTTATAAAGCCAATATGATTATTCCGCAGATTGCCGATAACCTGACCAGAAGCGGGAAGATACAGATTCCGGAGAAATGTCCGGTCTGCGGCGGCAGGACGGAGATCCGCCAGGCAGGCGATGTCCGCAGCCTTTACTGCACCAATCCCGACTGCCAGGCCAAGCGGATCAAGAGCTTTTCCCTGTTTGTCAGCCGCGATGCGCTGAATATCGACGGCCTGTCGGAGGCAACGCTGGAGAAATTTATCGGCGCGGGATTTATTAAGGAGTTCGCTGACATTTTCCATCTTGACCGGTATGAGGAGACGATTACCCAGATGGAGGGCTTCGGGCAAAAATCGTATGATAACCTGATCCGGGCGACGGAAGCAGCCTCTCACACGACGCTTGCACGCATGGTTTACGGCCTCGGAATCTCAGGAATCGGTCTCGCCAATGCGAAGATGCTGTGCCGGAAATTTAAGTTCGATTTTGACCGGATGCGCCATGCTACAGCGGAGGAGCTGGTAGAAGTCGATGGGATCGGCGCCGTTCTGGCTGATGCGTGGATCCGTTACTTTGCAGATGAGAAGAATCAGGAGACTGTGGACCACCTTCTTTCTGAGCTGACTTTTGAGCAGGAGGAAGAATCGGCGGAGGAAGCGGTCTTTGAAGGGATGACCTTTGTAATCACCGGCAGTGTAGAGCATTTCGCCAACCGAAACGAACTTAAGGAGGCCATCGAAGCGCGGGGGGGCAAGGCCACAGGCTCTGTGACTTCGAAGACAACGTACCTGATCAACAATGACGTGACGTCTAATTCTTCCAAGAATAAGAAGGCAAAGGATTTAGGCGTGCCGATTATATCAGAGGAAGAGTTTATCAAGATGCTGGGGGAATAAGCGATGCCGATTAAAGTACAAAAAGATCTGCCTGCAAAGGCCATACTGGAAAAAGAAAATATCTTCATCATGGCGGAGGACCGGGCACTGAGCCAGGACATCCGCCCTCTGGAGATCCTTATATTAAATCTGATGCCGGTGAAGGAGGACACGGAGACGCAGCTTCTGCGGGCGCTCTCCAACACGCCTCTTCAGGTGGACTGCACTTTTTTGATGCTGGCCACCCATACGTCGAAAAATACGTCGGCCAGCCATTTAAACAAATTTTACGTCTATTTTGATGAGATTAAGAATAAGAAGTTCGACGGCATGATCATTACCGGGGCGCCTGTAGAGAATCTGGAGTATGAGGAAGTGAATTACTGGGATGAGCTCCAGACGATTATGGAGTGGGGCAAGACCCATGTGACGAGTACATTACATATCTGCTGGGGAGCCCAGGCCGGACTCTATTACCATTACGGGATTCCGAAATATAAGCGGGAGAAGAAGCTTTCCGGTATTTACCGCCACAGGGTTTTAGACCGTAAGGTGCCGCTGGTGCGCAGCATGGACGATTACATTATGGCTCCCCATTCCCGTTATACGGAGGTGCGCAGAAAAGACATAGAAAAAAATCCGGAGCTGGTGGTTCTGGCTGAGTCGGATGAGGCGGGAGTATTTTTAGTGATGAAGCGTGACGGAAGCCAGGTGTTCGTACAGGGCCATCCGGAATATGACCGCATGACGTTAAACAACGAGTATCACAGGGATTTAAAAAAGGGACTGAACCCGGAGCTGCCCTGCAATTACTATGAGGACAACGATCCCTTCGCGGTTCCGGTTCTTTCGTGGAGAAATGCGGCGAATACGCTGTATGGTAACTGGCTGAATTTCTACGTATATCAGATCACGCCCTATGATCTGGAGGGGAATCCCTGTAAGACGCTGTATTGACAAAACGCTTGTAAAATCAAGCCTTTTCGGGTATAGTAAAAGATATCCGAAACGAAAAAACGGGGGAAAAGTACCATGAAATATGAAAATGCCGGCCAGATGAATTTTTTCTCGGAAATGGCGGAACATCAGATTTCAGCACGTGAATTTTTCAGCAACGTTCTGCTGGATTCTCTGGATCGAAATTTTGGCTTGAAGCATGTGCTGATTTCCTATTTTGATACACATGGGAGATTTCTCTCATGGATCAACCGGAATGGCATTCTGCTGGACTGTGAAGAGCATCCATACAGGAAGTTCGTTGCCAATGATGTAATCAGACATGTCGTTTATCAGGATGCGGTCCGTGATCATCTGACCTATTTTAATGTGCTCCCCAGGCTGTATAAGTCTACTGACATCATAAGCCCTGTCGATTACGCCCACTCCGCCTACGTCCGCTTTCTGGAGGAAAATTTCCATGCGCATTACAGTGTGACCATGGCATTCGGCATTAATGCATACATCCAGGTGGCATTTTTTAAGAGTGAGGAAAGCGGGGACTTTACGGACAAGGAGATCGAGGCGTTAAACGAGATCTATGTCTATGTGGCCAATTCCTACAAGAATTTCAAAAAGTACGAACAGGCCAAGATCGTATCAAATATTCAGAGTGAGATTATATCCTCCGGTGAAAAAGCATATTTTGTGACAGATGATTTTATGCACATCATGAGCTATAATAAGACGGCGCAGAATTACTTAAAAGAGATTTTGGGGCCGTCTGTGGCTGATCAGATCAGCACCACAACGCCGTGCAGCTGGCTTCCGTTTCTTTTGGGAGGCGAGGAGAATAACAACACGGCTGACCGCGTCCAGACGCGGGTGATCAAAAATTATATTTTTACAATCTACACCTACGATCAGAGCTATTCCAACGGAATCATAGACCGGTATCACTGGATAACCATCTCCAGGAAAGAGGAGGGAAAGCTTTTGGACGGCACCGGTACGATGCTGCCGCTGACGCAGGCGGAACAGAGAGTGGCGGAGCTGATGTACAACGGCCTGACCTATAAGGCCATTGCCGATGAGCTTGTGATCAGCTACCATACGGTGAAGAAGCACGTACAGAACATCTACACCAAGTGCGGGGTGAAAAGCCGGTTTCAACTGTATAAGTGGCTGGAGAACAGAGAGCAGTAAAAGAGTTTCAGGCGGAATCACAGACGGGACATTGTCCTGTCCGGGGTTCCGCCTGATTTGTTTTTTCCCGGTCTCCGGGTTCTGACTGCCTTCCTGTTTGTCGAAATAGGGAACATTCCCTATATGAAATACTACAGATGGCCACTTTTATCGATAAAAAAGGTTTGATATAATTTTAACATACAAGAGAAAGTGAACATTGGGAGGAGGGGATTGATTGCCGCAGCAGGGAATCATATTTAATATTCAGCGCTTTACAATCCATGACGGACCTGGGATGCGCACAGAACTGTTTTTAAAAGGCTGTCCGCTCCGGTGCCGGTGGTGCAGCAACCCCGAGAGCTGGACTGCTTACATACAGCCGGGGATATACAAGACAAAATGCATTTCGCGGGGGAAATGCGGGGCCTGTGAAGAGGTCTGTCCCGAGAAGGGGATCTTACATTTCACGCGCGGAAAGCTTACCGCCATCGACAGGAGTAAATGTACCAACTGCCTGGCCTGCTATGACGCCTGCCCTTCGGATGCCGTCAAGCAGTGGGGAAAGAGCATGTCTGTAGAAGAATGTATGAAGGAGATCCGGCGGGATAAAGGATACTATGAGCGGTCCGGCGGAGGCGTCACGGTATCAGGCGGGGAGCCGTTAATTCAGAGCGATTTTGTCGCAGAGCTTTTTCAGGCATGCAGGGACGAAGGAATCCAGACCTGCTGTGAATCCACATTCCATGCAGACTGGAAAGAGATCGAAAAGATACTGCCGGTCACGGACATCATGATTTCAGATATCAAGCACATGGATCCCGAAATTCATAAAGAGTATACAGGAGTCACCAACGACAGAATTCTGGCCAACTTAAAGAGGCTGACAGAAGAGGAACGGGAGCTGATACTCCGGATTCCGGTTATCCCCCACGTCAATGACGACAAAAAGAACATGGAAGCCACGGCCGATTTCATCCGGAATGAGCTGGGGGGCCGGGTCAGAACCCTGCAGCTTTTGAGCTTTATGCGCCTCGGTGAGGAGAAATACGCTTCGCTGGGGCTGCCGTATCAGATGGAAGACGTAAAGATCAACCGGAAGTCCTTCCAGAAGCATGTAGAAGAGATTGCAGAGTACTTTAACAGCCGGGGAATCCACTGTATGGTGGGGACGAAAGAGAAACAGTAATTGAAATTATATCATCATTTTAATCAGGAGGAATTTCCATGAATATGAATCACACAACCGCGTGTGGAACAGAACCGTTTGACCATGTCTACAGCCTGGGATATCAGGTACACCATGAAGACTGGTCCCCATTTCCAAGGGTCAACCATTTACGGCAGACTTTTTTAGACAGACCGTACGAGGTCGATGTGGAGCGGCTTAGATTAGTGACGGAAAGCTATAAAGAGCATGAAGTCTGTCCGCGCAAGCTCCAGTGCGCCTACGCTTTCGAGAACATCCTGCTCAATGCAGCGCTGTATATCGATGACGAGGACTTAATTCTGGGTGAGATTGCCGCACCGGTGAAGGCGTCGCCGATCTATCCGGAATTCTCCGTAAACTGGATTATCGATGAGATTCTTCATTCACCCTTTGAGGAGCGTGAACACGACCAGTTCTACATAAGAAATGACGAGGAAAGAAAAGAGATTATCGAACTCTGCAAATACTGGCAGGGAAAAACCGTAGACGACATGATCAACGTAAGGCTGGAAGACGAACAGATCAAGGGTTCCGAAGCCGGCAAGAAGATCTTCCAGACAAACCTCTACCATTTTGCAGGAACCGGCCATCTGGCGATTGATTACGCGAAGCTGATGAAGGTGGGCTACAACGGCCTGATCGAACAGGCGAAGGAGTGCCTTGGCAGACTGGATAAGAGAGATCCGGAATACGGTGATAAGAGGGACTTCTATCAGGCAATGATTATCATGCATGAAGCCGCGAAAAAATATCTGGAGCGCTACGCAAAGCTGGCGGAGGAATACGCGGAGAAGGAAACCGGTTCCGTGAGAAAGAAAGAGCTGGAAGCGATCGCAGAAAACTGCCGTCAGATCGCAGGCGGAGCACCGAAGACCTTCTGGCAGGCCCTGCAGCTATTCAACATTGCAACCACACTGATCCAGGTGGAAAGCAACGGCCACTCCATCTCCTACGGCCGCATGGACCAGTGGCTGTATCCGTTCTATGAGGCGGACATGAAGAATGGCACCATCACGAAGGAATTTGCTCTCGAGCTTCTCGAGGTAGTCTATGTCAAGGTGAATAACCCGACTAAGCTTAAGGATAAAGGCAGTATGGCGGTCCGCAACGGCCGCGGCTTCGGCGGCGAGAGCCTTACCATCGGCGGCGTGAACCGTGACGGCAGCGATGCAACCAATGATTTGACGATGATGCTTCTGGAGGCCTCCGCTCATACGCGTATGATGAACCCGTGGGTCTGCGTGCGTATGCATGAAAACACGCCGTACGAGTTAAAGGTAAAGACCGTGGAATGTATCCGCGCGGGCTACGGCCATCCGAAGCTTTTCAATGACGCCCCGGCCATTAAGGGGATGATGCGGAAAGGAATGACTCTGGAGGAAGCGAGAGATTACTGCGTTGTTGGCTGCGTTGAGATCGATCTGCCCGGCAAAGAATACGGCTGGCACGACGCCGCTTACGTAAATACAGCGAAGATGATGGAGATGGTATTAAACGGCGGACGCTGCTTAGACTGCGGCCCCCACTGCATGAGATGGGAAACATGCGGAGCCCTGGGAGAGCATCTCGGCCCGGATACCGGAAGTCTGGCCACCTATCAGAGCTTTGATGAGGTTTTAGAGAGCGTGGATAAGCAGTTTGCCTACTGGACCGACCAGATGTGCAGCAGCTTAAATATCATTGACAATACCCACCGGGCATTAAAGCCGGTTCCCTACGTTTCCGCATTTTATGAGGACTGTATGGAGTCAGGGAAGGATTTAACAGAAGGCGGCGCCAAGTACAACGGAACCGGTCCCCAGGCCAGCGGTATGGCTACCTGTGCAGACAGCCTGGCAGCCATTAAGCAGCTGGTGTTCGACGAGAAGCGATGCAGCGGAGCGGAGCTGCTTCAGGCGGTTAAGGATAACTGGAAAGGCCACGAGAAGCTGTATGCCCTTGTAAACAGCAGTAAGGTCCATCACTACGGCAATGACGACGATTATGCGGATGAGATGTTTAAGTATATGTTTGAATGCTACTGCAGACACATCAGGGGCAGAAAGAACCCCAGAGGCGGCGAGTTCAGCCCGGGCGTATACTCTGTCAATGCCAATGTAGCCATGGGCTTAAATACCAATGCTTCCGTGGACGGACGCAGGGCAGGCGAGGCGATCTCCGACAACATGGGCCCGGTACACACCGACGGCGGTTCCCACGATTTCAGCGGCCCCACCGCCGTGGTAAACTCCTTAACAAAGGTGGATCACAGCCTGGCGTCCAACGGCACGCTGATGAACTTAAGGTTTCCGGAGGAATCTGTGGCCGGTATCGAGGGAAGAGATAATTTAATCAGCTTTATAGATGAGTATATCGCCAAGCAGGCGATGCATGTCCAGTTCAATATTATGAGCTCCGCAACGATGCGGGCAGCACAGAAGAAACCGGAAGATTACAGAGACATGCTCGTGCGCGTCGCCGGATACAGCGCGTACTTTGTCGAGCTGGGCAAGCCGCTCCAGAAGGATTTAATTCAGCGTACAGAGCTCCATTTCTAAATTCTAATGAAAACACATAGGGGGATATTATGACTTTTGAGTTTGATTTTATACTTGTCGGATTAATGCAGATTTTCGGCTTTTTTGTTCAGGGCTGTACGGGATTTGGCTGTACGGTTATCGCTGCCTCGGTTACAAACGGACTTCTGGGAACAGCAGAAGGCGTGCCCTATGGCACACTCCTCACGATTCCGTTTTTATACTATTTGGGAGTGAAGGCGTGGCGCGAAGTTTCCTGGAAGGACTTACTGAAAATAGTTGCTCTGTGTGCTCCCGGCATTCTGATCGGTAATTACCTGTTTTACACAATCAGCCCGACGACCGCAAAAATCTGCATCGGCGCCATGGTAACGATCATTGCGCTGATGAATATCTACAAACATATCATCAGGCCGCTGGTTCTGAAAAAAGTGGATGATGAGGATGCGCCTGACACCACAGGAAAGAAGATTTTCCGCTACGGCTGTCTGATCCTGGGCGGTATTGTCCACGGTGCGTTTACCATCGGCGGCCCGCTGATTACGGTCTATACGATCGAGGCGGTGAAGGACAAGGAAAAATTCCGCAACACGATGAACATGGTATGGGTGGTTTTAAATACGTGGAATATTTACACGCAGTGGCGCAATGGCGCATTTACCCCCCGTATGTGGAGTGCGCTGGCGATTGGACTTCCGTGTGCTGCCATCGGTTTCTTCCTTGGCATGGGCTTCTTAAAGAGAATTAACCGTGAGCAGTTCTTACGTATTGTCTATTGTGTTTTATTGTTTATCGGTGCTAATATGTTCATTACCAGTCTGATGGCAGTTTTATAAAAAAGGAGAACAGAAATGAAAGAGTTTCGTTTTAAAATACCGCAGAATATTGAATTTGGAGTGGGAAGCTTAAAAAAGCTTCCCGAAATCCTGAAAGAGAACCAGTCGGAGCACGTGTTCCTGATCTCCGACCGGGGCCTGGAGAAGATTGGCGTGGTAAAGAAGATTCAGGACATTATTGAAGCCGCAGGAATCAGCTGCACGGCCTACCTTGATGTCATCCCGAACCCGACGACCGATATCGTCAATGAAGCCACCGGGCTCTACAAAGGCTGCGGCGCAACCAGTATTGTGGCTCTCGGCGGCGGAAGCTCCATGGACGTGGCGAAGGCGGTGGGCGTGCTCGTAAATTACGGCGGAAGCATCACCGACTATGAAGGAAATCATAAGGTTCCGGGACCGATCGTTCCGATGATTGCCATTCCTACAACCGCCGGGACCGGAAGCGAGGTTACAGCCTCCGCTGTTATCACGGATGAAGCCAGAAATTATAAGCTGTCCGTATTCAGCTATGAGATCCTCCCGAAATACGCGGTTCTGGACCCGGAACTGATCATGACGGCACCGGCCTCCATCGCAGCGGCCTGCGGAGTCGATGCGCTGATCCACGCGATCGAAGCGTACCTCTCCACAAACGCCTCCCCGTTCTCGGATGCGATGGCGGAAAAGGCGATGGAGTTAATCGGCGGCAATCTCCGCCAGTTTGTGGCAAACAGAAAGAATGAAGAGGCCGCCTGCGCCATGATGGCAGGCAGCAATTTCGCGGGAATTGCCTTCGCATGGGCAAGACTTGGCAACGTACATGCCATGAGCCATCCGGTCAGCGCGTATTTTAATGTTCCCCACGGCGTTGCCAACTCCATTCTTCTTCCTGCGGTGCTTGAGTATAATGCGCTTGCCGACGACGGCCGCTACGAAGTGATCTATAATTACGTCCGTCAGGGCAGTGAGGAATTAAACGGTTTTAAACCGGAGATGCTTGTTGAGGAGATCAGAAGGCTGAATGAGGATTTGGGAATTCCAAAATCGCTTTCCCAAGTGGGCGTCAAAGAAGAGCTGATTCCGGCCATGGCGGAGGACGCCATGAAGAGCGGCAATATTCCGGCTAACCCGAGACAGACAAACGTGAAGGATATTATGGAACTTTATAAGAAAGCATTATAAAAAGCATGATAAAACAGGTTTTTCAGAATGAACATCCCAGATGTTCAGATGGTGATCCGCTGCGGTCTGCGGTCTTCGGCCCGCAGCCTGCGGCGGTGATCCATGCATTTGGGATCTGTTTTTTACCTGAGATTGATAAAAAAAAGACAATCCATACCGGGGGATTCTGCACCAGCACAGCGGGGCAGGAACAAAATTTCGAAATACATCCGGGATTGTAAAATGGGGAGACGAGAGAATGTTTACAACTTTAGATAAGAAAAAACAGATTGGCTGGACCATCAGTATCCTGATTCCGCTGATCATTGCTTTTATTCCGGTTTCGGAGAATTTTACGGTAAGTCTGAAGCTTTTTTTTATGATTACGCTGTTTATGATACTGATTATCGCGTTTGAGCTGTTTCCGCTGCTGGTTTCGGCAATTCTTTTGCCGTCCTTATATATGGTCAGCGGGATTGTCCCGGCATCAGCAGCCTTTGGATCGTGGTCCAATACGACGGTCTGGATGGTTCTGGGCGGGCTGATTTTCAGCACGGTGCTGGATGAATGCGGCCTGTTAAAACGCATCGCCTATTTTGTGATCAGAAAATGCGGCGGAACCTACGGCGGTGTGGTATACGGCTGTTTCATGATCGGTATTGTACTGAACCTGGTGACCTTCTGTTATGGCTGGGTGATTGCAGGCGCGCTGATATTCGGTGTGTGCAAAGCGATGGGATTAAAACCGTCGCGTGAGTCCTCCCTGGTGTGCTTTGCCGGAACAATCGGCTGTACGGGGAGCACGGTATTTCTGTATTATCCAAGCTACTATTCCATGATAGAGACGTCCTTACAGGAATTTGTGCCCGGATACAGCATGGGGATGTTTACGACCTTTATCTACAACGGCTGTTTTATTCTTTGGTGTGTACTGACTCTTTTTATCCTGATGAAGGTATATAAGACAAAGGAGCTGGGAGCGAAGCTGAACCGGAAGATTTTTGATGAAAAATATGAACAGCTCGGAACGATGAGCAGCAAAGAGAAAAAAGCGGTTGTCATGATAGTCTTATTGTTTGTCTATCTGTTTTCATCAAACTTTACCGGACTTCCGGCGGCGTACGGATTTATGACAATTCCATACCTGATGTTCCTTCCGGGAATTGAGATAGGCAATACCGAGGTGATCGGGAGAATCAATTTTTCCATGATTTTCCTGGTGGCGGCCTGTCTCGGGATTGGCGTTGTGGGGGCAGCCGTTGGATTTGGTGATTTCCTGACTAATATTGCGGTACCTCTTCTTTCCGGAAGGAGTGTTCTGACAGTATGCATCTGCTTTATGCTTTTTGGAATGATTGCCAACTTCTTTATGACACCGCTGGCCATGCTGGGCGGCCTGTCCATTCCGTTTGCTCAGATCGCCGTGTCGCTGGGGGTCAATCCGGTCGTGGCCTGCATGATTCTCGTATACGCGTGTGAGATGCTGTTCTTACCATATGAATCCAACGGAAATCTGATCATGTACGAGTACGGCATGATGCCGATGAAGGATTTTATCAAACAGGAAGGCTTAAAGACCGTGATCATGTTTGCCGGATTTATTGCAGTCATGTTTCCGCTGTGGAATCTGTTCGGGTTGATGTAGGGCAAAACGGAGGCTGCAGGATGGTTCCATCCTGCACGGTAATGATCCGGCTGCTGCTTTTGGCCGCTTCCGGTGAGTGGGTTACCATGAGGATGGTCTGCCCGGTGGTCCGGTTGATCTTTTGCAGCAGGCTCATGATATCCGCCCCCGCTCTGCTGTCCAAGTTTCCCGTGGGTTCGTCGGCAAAGAGAATCCCGGGATTCCCGATGAGTGCGCGGGCGATTGCGACCCGCTGCTGCTGACCGCCGGATAATTCCCGGGGCGTGTGCCTGCGCCTGTCAGTCAGGCCCACCACCTCCAGGATCTGATCCAGGCGGTCTTTTAAGTGCTCCATTTTCTGGCCGTCCAGAAGCAGCGGGAGCATGATGTTTTCTTCGGCATTTAAGTTGGGGATCAGATTATAAAACTGAAAGACGAATCCGATGCTCCGGCGCCGGAGCATGCTCATTTCTTTATCTCCGAAGCCGGAGATATCGGTTCCGTTTAACAGGACACGGCCGCTGGTGGGGGTGTCAAGGCCGCCGAGAATATAGAGCAGCGTGCTTTTTCCGGAGCCGGACGGCCCCATAATCGATACGAATTCCCCCTGCATCACCTGTAAGGACAGGTCCTTTAATACCTCGGTTACGGCATCGCCGGTCCGAAAATTTTTAACAATATGCCTGCCTTCGACGGCGGCAGTTTTTCCCATTGATTTCATCTTTTCTTCTCCATTTCTATAGTCTAATCAACTTTGATTTCTTCCACCAGCTTCATGTTCCGGCTTTTCATGACAGGGACGACAGACCCCAGCAGCGTGACAGCGATTCCCAGAAGTCCGGAGGTCAGAAACACGGAGGCATCCAATTCCGGCACGGTCTGTATTTTGGGGCCTGCCACGAGGAATATGGTCTGGATTTCCATATAAGAGATAAAAACAGCGAGGACCGCACTGATCAGACCGGCTGAAACGCTTTCAATCACCGTGATTTTTACCATCTGGCGATTGGAGAGCCCGATGGATTGATACATGGCGGTACTGCGGCGCTTCTGGATATGGCCGATCAAAAGGTTGTTGACGACGCCGACCGCGGCCAGCAGCAGGATAAACCAGGTCATGCTGTGCATGGGCTTTAAAAAGGTTCCGACCGTGGTTAAGGCATCCGTGTTAAATTCCTCTACCGTGCGGCTCCAGTTGGAGGTTTCGCCAAACAGGCTGCGGAGCTGTACCATGATGGCGTCGGGATCGGCGGCGGTATAGGCAGCAAAGCCGTAGGAGGAGGCTCCGAAATCGGAGACTGCACAGGCGGACGGAATGACGGCTTCCACGTCGGTGGCCCTTGATTTAAAACTGCCGGCGATCAGATAGTCCTGCTGAACGGTACCGTCAGAAAGGGACAAAAGTCCGCCCACAGTACTGCCGGTCCGCTCCATGCAGTCCGTGCTCAGAATGACCGCGCGTCCGGAGGCAAAGGCGGATATGGCAGAAGCCTCCATATCCTTTTCCGAATAATGGAGCGCCATCATGGGGCCGTACCAGTCCAGCCGGTCGGTTGCCTCCAGCCGGTTCAGTGGGATGCCGTCCGCCGTCATCCGGCTGTTGAATACGTAAAGCGGCAGTACCTTTTCTATTCCCTCCATGTCCTTCAGCTGACTGATAAATTCCGGCTCCATGTGTCCGTCGGCAAAGCCGTCAAGCTCAGCTCCTGCAAAGACATCGCTTACATACGATGTGACAAAATTGCCGACAACCGTGATGGCAGTCACTGCGGAGATACTGATAAAGAGCAGCGTGATATTCTGCGCTGTATTTTTATTGTCCCTCATATTCCGGGCGGCCAGCCAGCCTTCATTTCCCAGGAACCGGCAAAAGAGTGGTGTAAATGCCGCAGAACAGAGGTTGGTAAGCGTGGGAATGAGCAGCACGGCTGCTGCGATCATTCCAAGGAGAGAGAAGCCGCCGGCCGGATACCGCATCGGGCCTGATACCAGACGGGGCAGAAGCGCAGAGACGAGAAACAGGAGCACACAGACACCGGAGAGGAATCTGACGGAAGTGCGGGGCTCTTCCACCGTGCCGAGGACGATGTCC
Source organism: Hungatella sp. SL.1.14 (assembly GCF_024460495.1). Lineage (NCBI taxonomy): Bacteria > Bacillati > Bacillota > Clostridia > Lachnospirales > Lachnospiraceae > Hungatella > Hungatella sp. SL.1.14. The sequence goes on from NZ_JANFYJ010000003.1 coordinate 55,837, forward strand.
TTCACCGGCAGGCGGCCTGCGCGGCGGATCGGAAGCCAGGCGGACAGGAATGCTGATATGACTGCCGCGGCAAGTGAGAATACGGCATAGAGCGGGGAGACCACTGCCGGAATTTCGATGCCCTGAGTCAGAGACTGTCCCATGCCGTGAAGGATCAGCTTCAGAAGGGCAGTACCTGCCGGTATCCCCAGAAGTCCGCCTGCGCTTCCGTACAGAAGGCTTTCCAGAAGAAAGATGCAGGTCACGGTCTTTTTCTCCGCACCAATACTGCGAAAGGTCCCGATCACCGGCAGCCGGTCCAGGGTAATTACTTTATAACTGCTGTAAATAATGAAGACACTCATGGTCAGTGAAAAAAAGCTGATGAGGAAAAAAGGCATGGATTTCTGCCTTGCGTCGGCCTCGATCTGCGCCTGGTTGACCGTCTCGGATACGTGATAGGCGGGAGCGGGCAGGGCTGCGGATAATTCGCGTTTCAGCGCGGCAGTGTCGGCACCGGTTACGGGTTTTATCAGGATTTCGCTGTATCCGTCTGTCTGATCCAGGAGTCCGGCCAGGGTGGAGAGAGGAAGGAGCGCGGTCACCCCTCTTGTATGGCGGAGGAAAACGGTATCATAGTTGGCGATGTCCGCGACCCTCAGCGGAACCGGGGTGCCGTTTATCTGTAAATGAATGGTGTCGCCTTTCTTAATTCCGTATTTGGATGTGAAACGGTCGGGCAGGATCACCTGGCTGCCGGTGAAATCCGTGATTTTTTTACCGTTTGCCAGATGGGGCGGGTTGATTTTGTCCAGCTGCGTTAAGTCTGCGGCAAGTAAATCAACGGTCTCATAATAGCCGTCTTCGTGGTAGAGAGCCGACCCCTTTAAAACTCCCACTCCTGCGTCGATGGAAGGCAGCGGGGGAATCTCATCGGTCCCCACAGCCCGGTCCGCCGCCCTGACGGAGAGAACCGCACTGCCGGCCATTCCCCTCGCCATTTTCTGCTGTGCACTTTCGTAGGAGGCACCGATGGAAAAGGATACAAAGAGAAGCATGGACGAGAGCAGAACAGACAGGAACATGACCGCCGTCCGCAGCTTCCGCTCTTTGATATTGGTTAGAATATATTTCAGTATGATCTTCATTGCAACACCTGCTTTCAGTAGAAAAATTGTCTTGCTGCAGAAACGCGTTCCCGATATATAAAAAAAGCTGACAGCTATCATGTAAATCATGATAAACTGTCAGCCTTAAACGAACGTTCAGATAACCTTAAGTAACCTTAAGAAACAGGAAATTCTATCGAAAATACGATTCCTGCGCCGGGAGAGCCGGCAGCGGAGATGGTTCCGCCGTGCAGTTCGATGATGCTTTTTGCAATCGCCAGGCCCAGACCGGTTCCTTCCGGCTTCTCTCCGGTACTGGTACCGCGGTAATAGCGGTCAAAAAGGTGTTTGATCTCTTCCGGTCTCATGCCGTATCCGTTGTCAGCCACCTGGATACACGGCGAACCGCCGGAGACGGTTATCCGGAGCGAGACCTCCGCCTGTGCGCCTCCATGTACGAACGCATTGATGATCAGATTCCGAAAGGCTCTCGCCAAAAGCTTTGAATCAAACGAATAGAAGAGCGTGTCCTTTGCGCTGTCGAAATGGATGATGCGGTTCTCATATTCGGGTGAATTTAAAAGATCAATGGCCAGTTCTCTCAGGAAGCGGACCATATCCTGACATTCCCGATTCACAGGGAGCAGACCGCTTTCTAATTGATAAGTCAGCTTCAGATCTTCGATGAGCGCTTCCAGGCAGGAGACATTTTTTAACATGACGGCGGCGTAGCGTCCGTAATTGTCCTCCTGCCCGGCGTTTCCATCCCGTATGATCTCCGCATAGCCTTTGATCGGGGAGAGAGGAGTCTTCAGATCGTGGGTGATATTGGTAATCCATTCTTCGCGCATTTTCTCCGTCTCTTCCCTCAGGCGGTCGCTGGCTCTGATCTCGGAATCCAGTGCATTTAAGCCGGCGTATAAATCCTCGAATGTGCCGCGGCGGTGATCGGGAAGATAACAGCGAAGCGAGATATCATGAATGGAGGCAGTCAGCCGTTTTAACTGTCTGGCAGTCCAGAAGCCATAGAGCGCGCCGGTGATGAGAATGACCGGGAGCAGCACGCATAAGAGCGTCAGAATGACGGTCCTGCCGCCCGAAAACCGTTCGCCGTTTAAGTACATGGTGACGGCGGAGATTCTCATGGGGAAGCAGAGAAGATAGACGTAGTCTTCCCCCGCGTTATGGGCCGTGCCGGCAAATACGGAGATGGTGCGCTGTCCGGCGGCAGGGAATCCGTCCCGGGTAAGTTTTAGCAGTTCTGCGGCGGTATAGGATTCGCGGGCAGAATCAGGCTTCCCATAGCTGTACGCTTCCCGGCCATCCGGGTTCAGAATCTGGAGACCTGCGCCGTTGTCCTGAAGCAGGGCAGTTCCGGCCTGTGTAACGCAAGGCACGCCGTTTTGGAAGATAATCTGTTCTGCAAAACGGTCTGTAAACGCTTTCGGCCAGTCACTTCGGATAGGAGATCCGTCCGGCTTCTGAACCGTGATCAGTAAGAAAAAGAGTGAAACAGCCGCCAGTATGGTGCCGAGCAGCGTCAGGAGAAAGATAAAATATATATGGAATGTGGTGCGGTAACCGGATTTTTTCATCTATTCGATCCTCTTTTTAAGCTTATAACCCAGGCCTTTTACGGTGATGAGCTGCTGCGGCTTCGAAGGATCTGCCTCTGTTTTTTCTCGGAGATGGCGGATATGTACCATGATCGTGTTGTCGCAGATACAGCTGCTTTCCCCCCAGACCTGCTCGTAGAGCCGTTCTTTGCTTATGATTTTGTCCGTATTTTCCATAAGATAGGAAAGCAGGAGGAATTCGCGTCCCGTAAGGCTGATCTCCCGGCCATTCTTCCAGACACGTCCGCTCTCCTGATCCAGGGAGAGCGGGCCTGCGGTTAAGACAGAGGACACAGCAGGAGAAGGCGCGTTCTGATAGCTCTGGCGGCGAAGCTGGGCTTTTACACGGAAAGCGACCTCACGCGGGCTGAAGGGTTTGGTAATATAATCGTCTCCCCCGGAGGAGAGACCAAGAATTTTATCGATATCATCATTTCTGGAGGAAAGAAACAGGATGGAGCAATAAGAAAACTCCCGGATCCGGCGGCAGACCTCCAGACCGTCCATATCCGGAAGCATGACATCTAAAATGACGGCATCCGGCTGAAATTCGCGGCAGAGCGTTACCGCTTCACTGCCTCTGTAAGCTCTTCGGATTTCCAGAAAGCCGTCCTGACGCAGAACTTCCTCCATGAGATCTACAATATCTTTTTCGTCGTCTACTAATAAAATTTTACTGTCTGTCATGGCCGCCTGCTTTCTGATGCGTGATTTATCTGTTACTGCCTTGCCGTTTCCTTATTATAACATGATTCTGCTGCCGGCAGCAACCGGAAGCGGAGGAATCGATTGCACTAAAAGTTCTGTTGTGGTAAAATCCAAATAGTATGTGTACAGAGGCGCCGCACCGAGGTGCTGCAAAAGACGGGAGAAATTACAATGCCTAAAAAATTACTCGCACTGTTCCTTGTTCTTACCTGCGCAGCATCGGCCATTACAGGCTGCAGCAGCAGTAAAAACAGAGTAGTGAATGAAGATAACCAGATTGATCAGGAGATCGTAACCATCACATTTTTCGGCAACAAATATGAGCCTGAGAATGTAATTGTAATCGAGCAGATTATATCGGATTTCATGAGGGAGAACCCGTCTGTCCGGGTGTCCTATGAAAGTCTGAAGGGGAATGATTATTTTGAGGCTTTGGAAAAGCGAATGGAGCATGGCAGAGGCGACGATATCTTTATGGTGAACCATGATGTACTTCTGAAACTGGAAGCGGACGGGCAGGTCGCGGATCTGTCAGGACTTTCCACACTGCCTGATTTTACGGATGAGATGAGGAGCCAGATGGGAGAGGGGAAAATCACCTGGGTTCCGACAACCGTATCGATCTTCGGCCTTTACTGCAATCTGGATTTACTGAAGGAACATAAACAGGAGGTTCCCGGGACACTGTCTGAATGGGAAGCCGTCTGCGAATATTTTGTAAACTGCGGGATTACACCGGTTATAGCCAATAACGATATCTCATTAAAGACACTGGCCATTGGCCGGGGCTTTTGGCAGGTATATCAGGATAAGCGCCAGACGGAGGTGTTTGGCCAGCTTAATCACGGCAGGGAGACACTGAGCGAATACTTAACAGACGGTTTTTCGATTGTGGAGACGTTTATCCGCAGGGGATATCTGGACGCGGAAAAGACGTTAAACACCAAAAAGACCTCCGACGATTTGAACGATTTTATCCGGGGAGAGTCCCCTTTTCTGTTAACCGGCGCCTGGGCGGCCGGGCGTGTGGCCGGTATGGAACCGGACTTCCGGTTTGAGGTGGCTCCGCTGCCGATTCTCGACGAGGGCAGTATGCTGGTGATTAATCCCGATACCCGTCTGAGCATCAATGCGCAGAGCGATCATTTTGATGCTGCCATGAAGTTTGTGGAGTATTTTACAAAAGCCGAAAATATACAGAAGTTTGCCGACCAGCAGTCTTCCTTCAGTCCGCTGAAAGGGGGGAGCCCCTCCTCCGTTTTAGAGATTCAGCCCCTGATTGCCTGCTATGAATCAGGACAGACGGTGATTGGAACCGACGATCTGCTGAAATTACCCATATGGGAGCTGACGGCGGAAGTCTCACGGAAGCTGCTGGCAGGGGAAGAACTGGAATCTGCCATGAGCTGGATGGATCAGCAGGCTCAGGAAAGGATTGTACCATGATAAAGCAGCAGGAGGGAAAAGCAAGGATAAAAATAGCCATGGTAGCGCTTCTCGTCAGTGCGCTCATTGCATTCATCAGTGTCTTTTTTGTGAGCGCAGTGCGCGAGCAGCTCTGGCAGCAGTCTGTCGGTACCATTCGGGAGAGTACCCAGCAGGGAATGAATACACTGCGGGTTCAGCTGCAGGAAGAGTATGGGGAAATGGAATCCATGGCCGGTTATCTGAACCAGTACGACGCCGGCCAGCAGGAGGAGCTGAACGTGCTGATCAGCAGTTATGACCGTGTGGACGGCAGAATTTCATTCTATCTGGAAGACGGCCGTATTTTTCCGGAAGGGAATCCCGGTGACACGGCAGCTGCGGAGTTTCTGGCCAGTGCTTCCGGGGAACAGGGGATTATTGATCCCCATATCTGCAGTGCCAACGGGGTCAACGAGTTTAACCTGTACAGAAAAGCAGTGCTTAAGGATGGAACCGCAGGGTATCTTTTAAAGTCCTACGATGTGGGAGAGATTGTGGACAGCTTTACCGTCTCATTCTATCACGACGCGGGCTTTTCCTACGTGGTGGACATGGATGGGAATGTGCTGATCCGTCCGCCGCATCCGGGCAGCAACAAGACGGTGCAGAACCTGTTTGACATGCTTCCGGACTCTCAGAATGATTCTGATAAACTGGCGCAGTTTGCGCAGTCCCTGATCGATAAGCGGACAGGCTGGGCTACCTTTACCTATCAGGGGGAAGACACGGTATTCTGCTATATACCGCTGGGACTGAATTCGGACTGGTATCTGATTTCGATTATTCCCCAGGATGTGGTGGAAGCGCAGACGAATCAGATTTTAATCCGCACCTTTATTCTGATTGCGTTTATTCTGATCGGACTGGCTGTGCTGGTGACTGTTTACTTACGGTACGTCAATCAGATGAACCGGAAGCTCAGGAGCCAGGCCGGTTATATCGCGCATCTTTACAATGCGATACCGGAAGGGATCGCGCTGATGTCAGTGGAGGCGCCTTACCGCCTGCTGCAGCTGAACCGGGAAGGAATGCGGCTGCTGCATGTTCAGGAGGAGAACTCCAATGGAAAGCAGCTGATCGATTTCGTCCATCCGGACGATTATCCGATGGCTGCAGATATCTTCCGGGCGGCGGCCGGAGATGACAGGAAGCACTCCTTTGAGAACCGTGTCGTGAGGGAAGACGGGAGCTTTTTCTGGTCAGGCGGCCTGGTGGAGAAAACGCTGAACGAAGACGGAACGCCGATCCTGATCGCCACGTTTCATGACATTACCATGGAAAAGCTGGCGGAAGAAGAGGCGGAACGGGAGAAGCTTCAGGAGCGCAGGATGCTGATCAGTGCGATCTCCAACGTGTTCCCCGTCATTATCAGTCTGAATTTAACCAGCGATACTTTAAACTTTATCTATCTTCAGCCCGGCCTGCTGGCTGAAATGGGCGGACAGGAATCCTTCAGCAGACTGTACCAGGATTTCATGGAGGCGGTACATCCGGACTTCCAGGAGGATTTCCGGAATCGTCTGTCACCGGAAAATCTGAAAAAAACACTGGGCAGCAGCCGGCAGGAAGTGTTTTTGGAGGCCAGGATTTTATTGACGGATGGCCGGTATCACTGGACCTCCACCCAGATTATCTACGTGGAAAATCCTTATTCCGGCGACCAGCTGGCGATTCTTTTATCACGCCGGATTGATGAACAGAAGCATGAGGAGGAACAGCACCGCCAGGCGCTTCAGAGCGCTCTGGAGAGTGCAAAGGCGGCCAGTGTGGCAAAGAGCCGGTTCCTGTCTAATATGAGCCATGATATCAGAACGCCGATGAACGCCATTATGGGAATGACTGCGATCGCAGCCTCACATATGGACGATCAGGAGCGGGTGCGGGAGTGCCTGAGAAAGATTAATCTGTCGAGCAGCCATCTGCTCAGCCTGATCAATGATATTCTCGATATGTCTAAGATTGAGAGCGGAAAGATATCCCTGCGGGACGAACCGTTTAACTTTGCGGAGCTGGTGGCAGAGGTGGCGGAACTGATACGCCCTCAGGCTGACGCGGGTCACCTGGATATGAACCTCAGTCTGATGGATTTAAAAGATGAACTGGTAGCTGGAGATCCCCTCCGGGTCCGTCAGATCTGTTTTAATGTTCTGAGCAACGCCGTAAAATATACGCCGGAAGGCGGTCACATCAGCGTGAGGCTGTATCAGAGGGACAGCGGGCGAAGAGAGTATCAGAATTTTATATTTGAGTGCTCGGATACCGGCCTTGGCATGAGTCCGGAATTTCTGGATAAGCTTTTTCTGCCGTTTGAGCGGGTGCAGGATTCCACCCACAGCAGGGTAACCGGAACCGGCCTGGGTATGGCGATAACGAAGAATATTGTGGATATGATGGGCGGCGATATCCAGGTGGAGAGTGAACTGGGAGAAGGCTCTGCATTCACCGTGACGCTGCCGCTCCGTTTACAGAATGTTCCGCCGGAGGAGGTTTCTTCAAAATGGCTGGGCATTCACTGTCTGATTACGGATGACGACGTGCAGACCTGCAAAAGTGTCACGGAGCTTCTTGAGGATATCGGGATGCGTGCGGAATTTACGACAGAGGGAGTCACGGCGGTCAGCCTTGCGGCTCAGGCCATGGAACGTGAGGACCCGTTTGAGCTGATGATCATCGACTGGAAGATGCCGGATATGGATGGAGTGGAGATCACGAGGCGCATTCGAAAGACAGCGGGAGATGAAGTGCCGATCATCATTCTGACGGCATACGACTGGTCCGAGATTGAGGAAGAGGCCAGAGCGGCGGGAGTGACGGCTTTCCTGGCGAAACCGTTCTACCGCTCGAAGATCTGCTATCTCCTCCGGGAACTGGAGGAGAAAAAGAGTCCGGCGGATGATAAGGAGACTGCGGTCAGCCACGATTTTAGGGGCAGACGCGTCCTGCTGGCGGAAGACAATCTGCTGAACCGGGAGATTGCCCATACTCTCATTGAAGAGATGGGAGCATCTGTGGAAGATGCATGTGACGGTGCGGAGGCGGTTCGGAAGGTAGCCGCTTCGGAAGAGGGATACTACAGCCTGATTCTGATGGATGTGCAGATGCCTGTCATGAGCGGGTACGAGGCGACGAAAGCCATACGGAAGCTGGAACGCCGGGATGCCGGGAGGATTCCCATCGTTGCCATGACTGCCAATGCATTTGAGGATGACAGGCAGGAAGCGCTCCGTGCGGGGATGAACGCCCATTTTTCCAAGCCGATCGATGTCAAAGAGCTGGAGATGCTGCTGAGCCGGTATCTGGAGAGAACAGAAGAGAATGAGGAATGATAATTCAGGAAGCGGAGGCGGGGGCGCGATGAAGGATTTTAAAGTATCAAAGAAGCTATTTATCTCATATGCAGCCATCATGATCCTGTTTGTGGTAAGCTGTTTTGTGAGTATTACTGATTTTGTCAGTCTGGGGAAACAGATCGAGGCGTTCTATACCGGACCATTTACGGTAAATGAGAGCGCCAGTATCATCAACTCGAACTTTGAACGGATGCAGAAGGCTGTTTACAGATCCATTTCCAATACGGATCCTGAGATTACAAGCGAAGCGATTGCCAATGCCAGGGAATGCGCGGTTGCCATACAGGAACAGGTACCGGTTGTTAAGTCGCATTTTAAGGGCGATCAGCAGATCATAGACCGGCTGGAGGCTGCGCTGGAGAAACTGGAGCCGATGAGAGAGACGGTTCTTTCCCTTGCGGCAGAGAATAAAAACGCCGAGGCGGCGGACTATATGGAACACAACAACATCCTTGTGATTCATGAGGCACAGGAACAGCTGAATCAGTTAATAGAGAGCGGAAACCGGATGGGAGCGAGCCTGGTCTCCGGATTGAAAGAGAAACAGGCGCGGGCCGTGGTTAGCCTGATACTGCTGGGAAGTGCAAGTATGGCGGTCAGTATCGTCTTCGGGATCTATATAACACGCGGGATCACACGGCCGGTCAGGGAGCTGGAGCAGGCGGCTCTTGCCATGGCAAGGGGAGAGTTTTCTACTGTCCGTGTCGAATACGAATCCAAAGATGAACTGGGAAATCTTGCTTTCAGCATTCGCAGCATGGTGGATACTCTGGCGAATGTCCTTCAGAGCGAAACCCAGATGCTCAATGAGATGTCAGAAGGGAATTTCAGTGTCCGCAGCGGCAAAGACGAGTACTATATCGGGGAATTTGAGCGGCTTCTGTGTTCCATGCGCAAGATCAATCACGGATTAAGTGCGCTTCTGCTTCAGATCAGCCAGTCGGCAGACAGCGTGGCGGCCGGTTCAGAACAGGTATCCTCCAGTTCGCAGAATTTGGCCCAGGGAGCCACAGAACAGGCTGCTTCCGTAGAAGAACTGACCGGAATGATGAACGAAATATCGGATCAGGCGTACCGGAATTCCAGGGATGCACAGGAGGCCAGTGAAAAAACTCAGACTGTCAGAGACAATGCGGCGGAAAGCAGCCGCTGTATGCAGGAGATGCTGCATGCAATGGCAGAGATCAGTGATAAATCCGATGAGATCAGAAAAATCGTTAAGACGATTGAGGACTTTTCATTCCAGACCAACATCCTGTCGCTGAATGCGGCGGTGGAGGCTGCCCGTGCCGGGGACCGGGGCAAGGGTTTTTCCGTCGTGGCCAATGAGGTGAGGAGTCTGGCAAGCCAGTCGTCCGCTGCTTCCAGAAATACCGCAGCCCTGATTCAAAGTTCTCTCCAGGCGGTAGAGAACGGCAGAAAGATAGCCAATGAGACGAGTGAGGCGCTGACGGCAGTGGTCCAGGGGATTGAAACGGTGTCAGAGCTGCTGCACCAAATCACAGAGGCGTCATTAAAGCAGTCTGACGCGAACCGGCAGGTCACTGAGAATATCAATCTGATCTCCGATGTGGTTCAGACAAACTCATCCACGGCGGAAGAATGTGCCGCCGCAAGCGAGGAGCTGGCTTCCCAGGCACAGTTATTAAAGGAACTGGCCGGTAAGTTTCGATTAACGGATATCAATGATCGGAAGGTGTGAGAGATCGGGCAGAATATGGAACCCCGCCACCATTCCTATGCGTAACAGAAAACACCGGGGAAAGTCCGGCGGCTTTGAGTGAAGGCTCAAAGCCGCCGGACTTTTTGTGCTGCCGAAGCCCCTGCCGGAGGATACGGAAGCTGCCTGAAAGCTTCTCACTGTGAAGTATTGTGTTTTCTTTAAAACTGAATTATAATTGAAAGAGTCGTATATGAACAAGCTTTGTATCTGACAGATTATGGGGGATAAAACGGATGGAAGTGAATTTAAGCTATGACCAGTTGAATGATGAATACAGCATGCTGATGAGTGTGTTGGGAGCCAGTGTCAGCAAGCATCTGATCGATGAACACTATACCTGTATCTGGGCGAATGATTATTACTATGAATTAATCCATTATTCCAAGCCCGAATACGAAGCATTGTTTCAAAATCACTGTGATAAATATTTTTATAATAACCCGGAAGGCTGGAAGCTGCTCACGGAAAAGATTAACTCTGCGCTGGAGAAAAAGGAGAAGAGGTACACAATCTTTCTGCCCATGATTTATCCGGATGGAGAAAAATTCTGGGTCAAGCTGCAGTCGGTATTTACAGATGAGTGTATTGACGGATATCCCGTCGCCTACACTACGATGACGGATGTGACTGAGATGGTGCTGGCGCGCCAGGAGCAGGAGTATACGCAGCAGGTCGTCGAGAAAGTGACGCAGGAGCAGGAGATGTTAATGGGGGCGCTGAATGTCAGCGTCAGCAAGCATCTGATTGACGAACATTTTACGTGCGTCTGGGCCAACGAGCATTACTATAAACTGATCGGCTATCCGAAAGCAGAGTACGAGGCACTGTTTCACAATCATGCCGATGAATATTACAGAAATAATCCCGAGGGCTGGGAAATGCTTGCGAATAAGGTTCAGTCCGTTCTGGAAAGAGGAGAAGACCAGTATGAACTGATTATACCCATGAAATATAAGGATGGAACCGGATACTGGGTGAAGGTGTTCAGCTATTTCACAGACGAATATATCAACGGCATCCGCACATCCTATACCGTTATGACCGATGTGACGGAACTGGTACATATGAAGGATGAGCAGGAGATGCTGATGAAAACGATGAAGGTCAGCGTCAGCAGGCATCTGGTGGATGAACATTTTACCGTGCTTTGGGCCAATCATTTTTATTACGAACTGATTGGGTATTCGAAGCAGGAGTATGAAACATTGTTTCACAACCACTGCGATGAATATTTTCAGAACAATCAGGACAGCTGGAACGCGATTCACCGCAAGATTAACCAGATGTATGAGAATGGGAAAAAGAGCTATGAGGTCTTTCTTCCCCTTAAGATACCGGATGGCTCTACCTGCTGGGTTAAAATGGTGGGCTTCTTTACAGATGCCCGTCAGGACGGAAAGCAGCTGGCCTACACCACCATGGTCGATGTCACGGATATGATACAGATTCAGCAGGAAAAGACCATCGCCTACGATAATATCCCGGGTTTTATTGTCAAATACCGGGTTCTTCCGGAACGGCTTGAAATGATTGAGGCAAGTGACCGCATCACGGATATCTTCGATGTGGATCTCAGCCGTCTTTCGGCCCTGGACTGCTACTCCATTCTCCAGCCGGAGAGCAGAGCGGTGCTGGAGGCCAATCACCCCAGCTTTCTCAGGCGGGAACCTTTTGAGGGAAGTATCTGCGTGAAGGATAAGTATGGCCGGGACCGCTGGTTTCAGATTCACTGTGCGTGTATTGATTTCGTCGCGGATGATCCGGTCTATCTGACTGTCTTTATCGATATTACCGATATAACGGAACTTCGGGAGCTGCAGAGCAAGCTGGAAGAGCGCACGGTTATGCTGAACACCGCCCTTGAGGAAGCGAAACAGGCCAATGAGGCCAAATCGGATTTCCTTTCCCGTATGAGCCACGACATCCGCACTCCGATGAACGTGATAGCGGGTATGACAGAGATAGCCGGTTCTCACGTATATGAGCCGGAACGCGTGAAGGACTGCCTTCAGAAGATACGCCTTTCCAGCCACCATCTTCTTGGTCTGATCAATGACGTTCTGGATATGTCCAGAATTGAAAACGGGAATTTCCATATTAATATGGTGCCTGTTTCGCTCCCGGCAGTTTTAAGAGAAGTGATTATGATTACGCTGGCCGGAATCCGCGAGAAGGCTCAGATCTTCGACGTTCATCTGGTGAACCTGGAGGATGAGCAGTTTTACAGTGATGCACTCCGTCTTCGCCAGATCCTGTTGAATCTGCTGTCCAACGCCTGCAAATTTACGCCGGTGTCGGGACGGATCGTCTTTGAAGTGGAGCAGAAGGACAGAACTGCGCTTATATTTACCGTTTCTGATACCGGCGCGGGAATGAGTCCGGAGTTCCTTGAACATATATTTGAAGCGTTCACCCGCGAGCAGGACAGCAGGACAGACCAGATTGAGGGAAGCGGTCTCGGGATGTGCATCACAAAAAGGCTGGTGGATATGATGGAGGGAACCATTACCGTCAGCAGCTGCCCGGGAAAGGGAACCACGTTCCAGGTGACACTTCCCGCGGCGGTTGTCCAGGAGGAAGAAGAGACGGCATTCCAGGGAGTCCGTGTTCTGCTGGCCGATCATGATCCGGCAGTCCTTCAGTATGGCTGCCAGGCACTTTCTTCGCTGGGAGCAGAGGCGGAAGGTGCTGGAAGCGGTGAAGAAGCGGCCAGGCTGGTACTTTCCCGGCACAGGGAAGGCCGCGAGTTCAGTGCCGTGATTTTGGATTTGGATTTATCGGAGCCGGATTGGCTGGAGACGGTAAGAAAGATTCGGGAGGCCGGAGACGGCAGCCGGCCGCGCCTTATTCTATCCGCGTATGACTGGAACGACAGGAAGGAAGAGGCGATGCGCGCAGGAATCTGCGGATTCGTAGAAAAGCCGCTGTTTCGCTCCGCGTTAAAGGAGTGTCTCCTGGAACATCTAAACGGCAAAAAGCAATCGGAGCATCAGCAGATGTCCTTTGATTTCAGCGGAAAGACGTTCCTGCTGGCGGAGGACAATGAGTTAAACCGGGAGATTGCACTGGAGCTTCTGGGCAATATGGGAGCCGGGATGGAGACTGCGGTCAACGGCGAAGAGGCTGTAAAACGGTTTAAGGAGAGTCCGCCCAATTATTATTCTCTGATTTTAATGGATATACAGATGCCGGTGATGAACGGCTACGAGGCCGCGCGCGCAATCCGCTCGATGGACCGGCCGGATGCGAAAGCCGTGCCGATCATTGCCATGACGGCTGACGCCTTTGTAGAGGACATTCAGAATGCAAAGGCTGCCGGTATGAACGGACATATGGCCAAGCCCCTGGATTATGAGGGGCTGTCGCAGGAGATCAATAAGTATCTGAAGTAACAGCGGGATGCCGTGTTTAAAATTTCCTTTCTCTGCCAATACTTGTTACTATCAAACGAATATCAAAAACAAGCAGGTGAAAGTGAGGAAACAAGCATGAGCAGGCATTACCTTGTGTATTCCCTGTCAGATCCCTCGAAGGCACAGCGGATTGTCAGCGAGATCGGAAAAGTGGCAGGGGTGAAAATGGTGAATATCTCTGAGGACTTAAGAGAGTTAAAGATTGATGCGGAGGCGGCAGAGTTCAGCACGGTCATGGACCGGGTGGTAAACATCTGCAGTAAGGTATCCTACGGCTGCGAAGTGAAATACAAATTCACGTAAAATTCGTGAAAGGTGGTATAAGCGATATATGGGCTTATACCACCTTTTTTTGAAAAAATTAAATAAAAATTTAATAATATTAAGCCCATATCCTGAAGCCTTCAGGCTCGTGTCAGATCCTATATAAGGAATAGACGAAAATGCAAAAGAAATATTACAAAATTTAGTAAAATCATATTGACAAAACTTAATTACTGGTGTATATTTTAGATATAATTTAATTACTAATTAAATAAAAATTCAATAGTGTTTAACAAGGAGGAGAATCGTGAAAAGGAAATTAACAACAGTTCTTACAGTTGCCCTGGCGGCGGGGATGATGATGACGGGGTGCGGCAGTTCGAATTCAGGTACAGAGACAAAGGAAAGCGCAGCGACTGCGGCGGCAGATTCCACCGCAGCAGATACTACAGCAGCAACGGAAGCGGCAAAGAGCGGAGAGGTGACCACCATTCGTTTCTATGGCTCTGATTCCGAGTATAATCAGAATATCGTGGCAGGATTCCAGGCAGAGAATCCGGACATTAAGGTAGAGATCGTTCCGGTAGACTTTGATAACGCGGAGCAGGTCATCAAGACAGGTATTGCCTCCGGCGATCCGGTAGACGTAAGCTTCTTCTGGGGCAGCCAGATCAATGCGTTTACAGAGGACAACATGGCGTATGACTTAACTCCATATTTAACAGAGAACAACAACGAGTGGAAGGATATCTTCGTTCCGGCTTACATAGATGCGGGTATGGTGGATGGAAAGTATTACGCAGTCAGCTACCAGCCGGTTATTGAGACAATCTTCTATAATAAAGATTTATTTACCCAGTATAACGTAGAGCTTCCGACTACCTGGGACGAGATGGTGGAAGCATGTAAGGTGTTCAAGGATAACGGCGTGTACGGTATCGGCAACTGGAACGGCCAGAACCATCAGCTTCTTCAGTTCGCCTATCAGTATATGGCCAACGACGGAATCCTGGAAGAGTTTGTTTCCGGCAAAGGCGATTTTACACAGTGTGAAGGCTTAAAGAAATGTCTTGAGAACTGGAAGAGCGTATACGATGCAGGATACTGGTATCCGGGCGAGGGCGCGTTAACCTCCACGAAGGATCAGACACAGGCCGCATGGTATCAGGGAAAGGTTGCCATGATGTTTGACGCAGGCTCCAACGCAGGCGAATATACGAAGAACAGTGAATTTGAAGTTGGAATCCTTCCGTTCCCGTACGTAGCAGAAGGCGGAAAATACGCTCTGAACACAGTAACAAACGCACTGTTTATTCCGGCCAATGCAAAGCATCCGGAGGAAGCGGTAAGATTCATGAAGTATTATACAAGTGATGCAGGAATTGAAGAGATCATTAAGAGCGGAAGACTGCCTGCTACCATTTCCATGCAGGATAAGGTTGACAGCCAGATCTTAAAAGACCTTCTTGCCACAACTGTAGGCGACAACGTAGTGGGTTACAAGCAGATGCAGGGACTTTCTTCTGAGATCAATTCCTTCCTTCAGAATGATATGATCGGCATGGTCTGCAGCGGCACCAGTGTGGAAGACACACTGCAGCAGCTGGAAGATTTAAGGCAGGGAACCGTGAAAGGCGAATAAGGAAGAAGCAGGAAACATGCGCTGAGAGGGGAGTGCTGGCGGCGCTCCCCCTTTTCCTTACATAGAGGTAAAAAATATGCAGAAATCAAAGAGAAAAATGAGCAGTATCGAGAAAAAGTATATGGTTGCGGGATTTGCGTTCCTGATGCCCGCCATCGTCATCTATCTTATATTTGCCGTCATTCCTTTTTTTGACAGCTTTATCCTGTCATTCCAGGAGTGGAGCGGTTTCGGGCCGAGAAGCTTTCTTGGTTTCAAGAATTATATCTCCGCATTCCGCGATAAAACGTTTCTTATGGCCATCAGAAACAGCGTTTATCTCGGTGTGACATCGGCCTTTTTCAGCGTCATCATCGGTGTCCTGATGGCATGGCTGCTGCTTTATGTGGGGAAAAAATGGGGCGGTTTTTTCCGGACGATTCTATTCTCCCCGAGTATGATTCCGGCGGTTATCACAGCGCTGATCTTCGCGTTCGTGTATGAACCGGAAATCGGTATTTTAAATAATATTCTGGGGGCTGTCGGCCTGGAAAATTTACAGCACGCGTGGCTGACCAACAAGGGAACCGCGTTAAACTGTATTCTGTTCGTTTCGGCGTGGAAACAGGTGGGGCTTACCATGGTACTCTGTTTCGCCGGTATGCAGGGAATCGACAACTCGCTGATTGAGTCTGCCAGACTGGATGGGGCAACCGATTTCCAGATATTCAAGAAGATTATTCTGCCGTTGATTATGGCGTTTGTTCAGTTGTCAACAATCTTTGCGGTTATGAGCGGATTGAAGATTTACGATACGGTTGTGGCTTTGACCAACGGCGGTCCGGCCAAGGCGACCACGGTTATGCCGTTATGGATTCTTCAGAACTCTTTCTCATTTAACAATTACGGCTACGGTTCCGCGATGAGTATGATCTTCGTGCTGATCGTGCTGATCGGCATGATTCTGGTCAAGAAGCTGATAAAAGGAGGTAACGATGAGCGATAGAATGTTCAGTATGAATAAAGGTATGAAGGTGCTGGCCTACGCAGTGCTGGGCGCTTATACAATCGTGGTTGCCTACCCGATTTTATTCATGTTCTTTACTTCATTTAAGTCTAATAAAGAGTTCTTCGTGAACTTATTCGGTCTTCCGCAGAATGTGGAGATCATGAACTACGCGAAGGCGTGGAGTGTGGGAAAGCTGGGAACGTATTTTGGAAACAGTGTGTTCGTAACCGTCGTGTCTGTTGCGGTTACCACCATCGTTTCGCTGCTGGGCGGGTATGCTCTGGCTAAATTATATATTCCGAAGGCGAATATGATCATGGATGCATTTATGGTGTTCAATTTCATTCCGGGAATTGCCATTTACATTTCACTCTATTCCATGATGAGCAAGATGCATTTGACCGGAGGAAGAGCCAGCCTGATTTTACCGTATATTGCGTGGCAGATTCCATTTTCCATGTATATCATCAAGCAGTATTTTGAGACGATTCCGGAGGAATTGATCGAGAGCGGTCGTATCGACGGTTGTACGGAGTTTGAGGCGTTTTTCCATATCATGCTTCCGCTTGTGAAGCCGGCGATCGCTACCATTATCGTATTTACCTTTATCGGAAACTGGGGCGAACTGATGTGGGCCAATATTACGACGGCTTCCAACGCATTGATTAAGACGCTTCCTGTGGGACTTTTAAATTTTAAGACTGAGATGGGCGTTGAATGGGGGCAGTATACGGCCGGTATCTGTATGGTCACGCTGCCGCTGATGCTGGTGTTCGGTTATTTCCAGAAGTACTTTGTGTCCGGTCTGACGAATGGGGCCGTGAAGGGGTAACAGGGCTGCCGGAGCTAAACGGCTGAAAACTGCTGAATGGAAATTACCGAAGACGAATAACAGAATAAGGAAGGTGATTCGGATGAGATACACAGATTATAAGTTTCATGTGCCGGAAGAGAAGATTGTACGGCTGATCGTAGATACGGATGCCAAAAACGAGGCGGATGACCAGTTTGCCATTGTCCAGGCTCTGTTAAGTCCCAAATTTGAGAATGTGGGAATGGTGGCGGCCCATTATGGAACGAGACACGCAGATTCCATGGAACGCAGTTACCGGGAGCTGGAGGTTATCTTTGACAAGATGCATTTCCCGAAGGAAGGCATGATTTACCACGGTGCGCCTCATGCAATACCGGATAAGACGACTCCGGTCGTCAGCGAGGGTGCAGAGCTGATTGTGAGAGAGGCCATGAAGGAGGATGACCGGCCGCTGTTTGCCATTTTCCTGGGGCCGCTTACGGATCTTGCAAGCGCCCTTCTCATGGAGCCGCGGATTGCTGCCCGAATGACAGCGATCTGGATCGGCGGCGGAAGATATCCGGCCGGGGGTCCTGAGTTCAATCTGGGAAATGATATCCATGCGGCCAATGTGGTCTTCCAGAGTAAAATGGAGATCTGGCAGGTTCCGAAGAATGTCTACGAGATGATGCCGCTGTCACTGGCGGAACTGGAGTATAAGGTGGCCCCTTATGGAGAGATCGGTGAGTATTTACTGCAGCAGCTCGATGAGCACGCACAGGAGGAAGGGCCGAGAAACAGCGCATTCCGTACCGGCGAGACCTGGGTGGTCGGGGACAGTCCGGCCGTGGGGCTTCTGTTATATGAACACCGGTTCGAGTTTGACTGGTTAGAGGCTCCGCTGGTGACGGAGGATATGGCTTACATTCATACGAAGCTGAACAGGCCGATCCGTATTTACCATTCCATTGACAGCCGGTTGATTTTGGATGATTTCTTTGCGAAGCTGGCGTTGTTTCATGAGAAGCATCCGAAAGGGCTTATTTAGAGAAGTAAACCTTATTAGACGAAAGACCTCCGGATGATCTGTTTGGAGAATAATAAAATCCACTATCAATGCATGGTAGTGGATTTTATTAAATTTAAGGCAGCCGTTCAGACTCCGCTTCCGGTTACTGCTGCGGCTTACCTGTTTTTTAATTCTGTCATAAGTTTATGAAACCGTCTGTTTTCACTCCACTGCGGAAAGTGGCACGACTCTTCAAACCAGAAGAATTGTTTGTCCGTCTCGATGGTGTCAAAATATTCTTTTGCCAATTCCGATGAGACATGCATGTCATGTCTTCCTTCTATCAATACAACCGGTACTTTGTATATGGTTTTTTCCTCAAAATTGATCCCCATGAGCTCCGGCCATAAGCGTTCAATGGACTGGAGACTCCCCTTCTGCCTGCGGATTAAATCCGGTATCGAGTAATAGCGGGAAAACAGGAAGGGGATAATCAGATCATTATAATTGTTTCTTCCATAAAGCGAGCCTCCGTGTTTCACAACCTGTCCCGTCACGAAAAGCAGATCGTCCAGCCAGTTTTCTCCGGTATAGGTGCAGTCTGTGTGCTTCAGCCGTTCCAATGCCCTGGGGCCGGCGTGGGCTGCCGCAAAATCATAGGAAAGGCGGCAGGATTTTTTCATGTTTACGACCTGGCCGCAGCCGATATAAGCGTGCAGCATCTCCGGGTGGTCTGCGGCGTAGGTGAGCCCCAGCACACTTCCCCAGGAATGGCCCAGCAGAAAAAGCTTTTTTTGATGAAAGCGGTCGGTGAGAAGCATGATCAGGGAGTGAAGATCCTGCAGAAACGTGTCGATTGTGATGATGCTGTCCCCAAAATCGTAATAGGATTTTCCGGCTCCGCGCTGTTCCCATACAGCCACCGTGAAATGGCTTTCCAGCTCGCGGTTATATTTTAAGACCAGTGGAAGCGCGGCATCCCCGGGACCTCCGTGAAGATAAAGCAGAAGAGGCAGTCCGGCCTCTTCTGCCCGTATGGATACGTACTGCAATACTCCGTTAATGGGAAGTTTTAATTGTTCGTTGATCTGCATGGTTCCTCCGGTATGGCTGTATCAAACTGCGCACGCCACTGCTGCTGAATTTGCTGTTGGTTTCCTTATACTTTAAGTGCTGGGGGAGGGAATGTCAATATAAACTTGCGGAGATCCAAAAAGCCGCCCTCCGGAACTTCCGGGGACGGCTGATTTAATCAGTATTTATTTCGGTATTCAACTCTCTGTCCTGTTCTGCGCCTATTCCCGAACACTCTTCCTCTCGTGGAGCTTCACGGAAACCTCCGTCTTAATCATCACCTTCGTCTCTCCGCCAATCTTCTGTAAAAGCCGTAAGACTGCCAGTTCACCGAGGCGCTTTTTAGGAACCTCCATGGTGGTGAGGGGCGGCTCGAGGAAATCGCAGATGGGAGTGTCATCAAAGCCGATGATGGAGATATCTTCCGGTATCCGGTATCCGAATTCCTTGAATGCCCGCATGGCGCCGGCGGCGATTAAGTCATTGTCAGCAAAGTAGGCCGGGGCGACCGGCGTTTTTTCGCGAAGAAGTTCCGCCATATCGGTGTACGCGCCCTCCATGGAAGGGGTGAGTCTGTGGACGTAGGGATGGCCTGTGGGCAGGTTGTGATGGCGCAGCGCCTTGTAATATCCATCTGCCCGCTCTTCGAAATTGCCGATGGGGTAGGAGGAGCGCAGATAACCGACGTCTTTCAGCCCTTTTTCGATCAGATAGTTGGCCGCCAGATATGCGCCCTGCACATTATTAATCAGAACCGAGTCACAGGCAAGCTCTTCAAAATACGTATCCAGAACAACCATGGGAACCTTCAGCCTGGTAAACGGCTGGAAGTATTCCACACCCATCTCTGTACCCAGCAGGATAATCCCCTGACAGTTTTTCTCGGAAAGCTCCTGTATCTGAGAACTGATATCCTTGTGCTCATAAAAATAGGTAATCTGGAGTTCGTAGCCTTTCCCCTTGCAGGCCTGTTCGATGCCTTCGGTCAGCAGGGAAAAGAACGGCGTGTCCGCGACGACAGTTCCGTGCTTTTTATAAATAACATATAGGATACTGCCTTTTTCTTCGCCTGCATCCCATTTCTTTGAAAAATCGTATCCGTATTCTCTGGCAGCCTCCAGGACGAGATTCCTGGTCTTTTCGCTGATTCCAGGTTTGCGGTTTAATACCATGGAAACTGTAGCGGCTGATATATTTAACTTCTGAGCCAGCTCTTTTGCTGATATTGACATACTTGGCCCTCCTGATCCTTTTCATTCCGGTTCATGATCGAAAATCTTCTTTATATATATGATTTAATCATACAGGAATTCATTGAATTCGTCAATAGATAGTTCATACAATATTTAAAAAAATTAAGTTGAATTCAATTGACATTTCAAATGAAATTTAATATAATTAAGTTAATAATAAAGATATAATTTAATACAATTTAATTGCAGTTTAAGAGGAGGAAGCATATGGTATCGATCAAACTGGGGTTTGCACCTACACGAAGAAGTATTTTCAGCGCACCGGATGCACTGAAATTTGCAGGATTAACGAAGAAACGCCTGGAAGAGCTGGGAGTAGAATTTGTAAGTCTGGACGGGATCAATGAAGAGGGACTTTTATATGACGACAATGATCTGGAGGCCGTTGTAAAGCGTTTTGAGGAAGCCGGGGTAGACGGGCTGTTTCTGCCTCACTGTAATTTTGGAACGGAATACGTCTGTGCAAGGCTTGCAAAGCGTTTAAACGTGCCGGTGCTTTTATGGGGGCCGAGAGACGAGCGGCCGGATGAGAACGGAATCCGCTTAAGAGACAGCCAGTGCGGTTTATTTGCCACCGGAAAGGTTCTTCGCAGATTTCAGGTTCCGTTTACCTATTTAACAAACTGCCGTCTGGAAGATAAAGAATTCGAGAACGGCATTCGTAATTTCCTGGCGGTCTGCAACGTGGTAAAGGTATTCCGCCATACGAGAATTCTTCAGATCGGGCCCAGACCGTTTGACTTCTGGTCTACCATGTGCAACGAAGGCGAGCTGCTGGAGAAGTTTAACATTCAGCTGTCTCCGGTTCCGATTCCGGAGCTGACGTCTGAGATGAAGCGGGCGAAGGCGGAAGGCGCGGAGGTACAGGCCGTGATGGAGTACTGCAAAAGCAGTATGTGCGTGAAGATCAATGAGGAACAGCTGGAAAATGTGGCTGCCTTAAAGGTCGCCATGAAGCGTCTGGCCGGAAAGTACGGCTGCAATGCGATTGCCATCCAGTGCTGGAATGCCCTTCAGGGAGAAATCGGGATCATGCCGTGTGCGGCCAATTCTTTATTAAATGAGGAAGGAATTCCTGTAGTCTGTGAGACGGACATTCACGGAGCCGTCACGGCTGTTATGGCTGAAGCGGCCGGTATGGATGAGGCGAGAACCTTCTTTGCGGACTGGACGGTGCGCCATCCGGACAATGAAAACGGCGAGCTGCTTCAGCACTGCGGCCCGTGGCCGGTTTCCGTGGCAAAAGAAAAACCAGCCATCGGTTATCCTCTGGCCTTCGACTATCCGGGAGCAGTGGAAGCGGAAGCAAAGCACGGGGATATGACGCTGTGCCGGTTTGACGGAGACAATGGGGAGTATTCTCTGCTTCTGGGGCATGCGAAAGGCGTGGAAGGGCCGTATACCAAGGGCACGTATGTGTGGGTCGAGGTGGAAGATTTAAAACGGCTGGAAAACAAGCTGGTCTGCGGGCCGTACATCCACCACTGCGTGGGGATTCATAAGGATGTGGTGCCGGTGCTCTATGAAGCGTGTAAATACATAGGGGTTGCCCCGGATTTGTATGACCCCATTGAGGAAGAGGTAAAAGCGGCCATATACAGCCCATCCGGAAAATAGAGCGGAACGTTTGGCGAGACATGGAGAATGGATTACGCACGCAGGCGGCCCGAAAGGCGTTGGCCGGTGCTCATAGCGAGGAGAACAGGCAATGAATGAAGAGTTAAAAGCGCTGGCGTATGCGCTTCGTAAAAATGTGCTGGACATGGTATACCGGGCAAAGACCGGTCATATCGGCGGAGATTTCAGCGTGATGGAAATTCTGACCAGCCTATACATGAAGGAAATGAATATCAGCCCCGAAAATCAGGACGATCCGGACCGCGATTACTTTGTAATGAGCAAGGGCCATTCCGTAGAAGCTTACTACTCGGTTCTGGCTGCAAAAGGATTTCTGGATATCGGGGATGTCATTCAGAATTTTTCCAAATTCGGTTCCGGATATATCGGCCATCCCAACAATAAACTGCCCGGAATCGAGATGAATTCCGGTTCCTTAGGACACGGGCTTCCGGTCTGTGTGGGCATAGCAAAGGCGTGCAGAATGGATGCACGCCCCAGCCGTGTCTATACGGTTATGGGGGACGGAGAACTGGCGGAAGGGTCTGTCTGGGAGGGCGTAATGGCTGCGTCCCAGTATAAACTGGATAATCTCTGTGCGGTTGTAGACAGAAACAGACTGCAGATATCCGGCTCCACGGAGGACGTGATGCACCACGACGATCTAGCTGCCCGCTTTGCGGCGTTTGGCTGGAATGCACTCAGCGTGCCGGGCAATGATATTGACGCCCTGCTGGAGGCGTTTGAACAGGCAAAGAAAACGAAAGGCTGTCCGACCGTTGTGATTGCCAATACAACGAAGGGCTGTGGCGTATCATTTATGGAGAACCGTGCGGAATGGCATCATAAGGTGCCGGATGAGGCACAGTATCAGGCGGCTGTCAGAGAACTGAGCCAACGGGAAGCCGGTGAACACTCGCGGAGTGCTCATAACAAGGAGGTTTTACGTGATGAATAAAATACCAAACAGACAGGTGATCTGTGATGTTTTGATGGAACGGGCCGGGAGCGACAGGGATATCGTGGTCCTGTGCAGTGACTCCAGAGGCAGCGCCTCCATGACGCCGTTTGCGGAAACGTATCCGGAGCAGTTTGTGGAAACCGGGATTGCGGAACAGAACTTAGTCAGCATATCCGCCGGTATGGCGAAGGCGGGAAAGAAGCCTTACGCGGCATCTCCGGCCTGCTTCTTAAGTACGAGAAGCTATGAACAGGCCAAGGTGGATGTGGCCTACTCCAACACAAATGTGAAGCTGATAGGAATCAGCGGAGGAATCAGCTACGGGGCCCTGGGAATGAGCCATCATTCGGCCCAGGATTTTGCGGCCATGTGCGCGATTCCGAACATGAGGGTCTACGTGCCAAGCGACCGCCATCAGACGAGAAAACTGATGGAAGCACTGGTTCAGGATGAGAAACCCGCCTATATCCGTGTCGGCAGAAATCCGGTGGAAGATATCTACGAAGAAGGCCGGGTACCGTTCGAGATGGACCGCGCGACGGCTGTCTGCGAGGGAACAGATATCGCCATAATAGCCTGTGGTGAGATGGTGCGTCCTGCGAAACAGGCGGCAGAGCTTTTGAAGAAGCACGGAATTTCAGCCTCTGTTCTTGATATGTACTGTTTAAAGCCGCTGGATGAGAAGGCTGTCATTGCGGCGGCAGAAGGAGTGCGGGCTGTGATTACGGTGGAGGAGCATGTGCCGTTCGGCGGTCTTGGTTCCATGGTCAGCCAGGTGCTTGGCAGGAACTGCCCGAGAAAAATGGGCATACTTGCCTTACCGGATGCACCGGTGATTACAGGTACCTCAAAGGAAGTATTCGACTATTACGGCCTGAACGCAGAAGGAATTGCGGCAAAGGCGATGGAGCTGTTGGCATGAAGCAGAACTATATCATAGGAATCGACCAGAGCACCCAGGGGACGAAGGCAATGCTGTTTGACGGAAACGGAATTCTGTTATGCCGTGCGGACAAAAACCATGCCCAGCTGGTCGATGAACGGGGCTGGGTGGAGCACAATCCGGAAGAAATCTATCAGAATACACTTCTGGTGGTAAAAGAACTGATGAAAAAAAGCGGTGTGGACACCAGCGCAGTCGCCTGTGTGGGAATCAGTAATCAGAGAGAAACGGCCATGGCGTGGAACCGGAGCACCGGAAAGCCTGTGTATAACGCGATTGTCTGGCAGTGCGCCAGAGGAGAGGAGATCTGTAAGCGGATCACACAGTTAAATCCCGGCGCGGGCGAAGAGGTGAGAAGAAGAACGGGCCTTAGACTGTCCCCGTACTTTTCTGCCGCAAAGCTGGCCTGGATTCTGGAGCATGTAAAAGAAGCTGCAAGTCTGGCCGCCAGAGGAGAACTCTGCTGTGGAACGATGGACAGTTATCTGGTATACCGGCTGACGAAAGGGCGGGAGTTCCGAACGGATTATTCCAATGCCTCCAGAACCCAGCTGTTTCATATCCGTGAGTTAGCCTGGGATGAAACCCTCTGCGGGATATTTGGGATTCCGAGCGCCTGCCTGCCCGACGTAACCGATTCGGATGGATTTTTCGGAATGACGGATTTCGAGGGGATTTTGCCGGGAGAGGTGCCGATCCATGGCGTGATGGGGGATTCCCACGGCGCGCTGTTCGGACAGGGCTGCCTTTCGAAGGGGATGATGAAGACTACATACGGAACCGGTTCTTCGATTATGATGAATATCGGGGAAGCGCCCATTTTTTCAGACCTGGGAATTGTGACCTCGCTGGCGTGGAAGACAGGCGGCCGGGTCCAGTACGTACTGGAAGGGAACATCAATTATACGGGAGCCGTGATTACCTGGTTGAAAGACCAGCTGGGGCTGCTTGCGAGTGCGGGAGAGTCGGAAGAACTGGCGAAAAGAGCCAATCCGGCGGATCATACCTATCTGGTTCCGGCATTTTCAGGGCTGGGAGCACCGTACTGGCGCAGCGATGTGTCGGCGGCCTTTATAAGTATGAGCCGGACCACCGGCCGGGCGGAGCTGGTAAAAGCGGGACTCTGCAGCATTGCCTATCAGATCGCGGATATTGTGGAACTGATGAAGGAGGCCTCCGGAATCCATGAGGTAGAACTGCGGGTAGACGGAGGTCCTACAAAAAACAGCTTCCTCATGCAGTTTCAGAGTGATATACTTAACAGCAGGATCAGGGTGCCGGAGGTAGAAGAACTGTCCGGGCTGGGAGCCGCCTATGCGGCCGGGCTGGGAGCCGGTATCTATGACGAATCCCTGTTTGGAAACTTAAGAAGTAGGGAGTACGTACCTGCAATGGGGCCGGAAGAACGGGAAGAAAAGCTGAAAGGATGGACGGCGGCTGTAAAAATGGTGCTGGCCTCCGGAGAAGGAGATCAATCATGTTGGAGATCGTAAAAGTCTTAATGGATTATGAGAAGGACCCGGTGGGCGTAGAAGAAATGCCTCAGTTTAGCTGGAAACTGAAGTCGGATAAGCGGAACGTGGTTCAGAGCGCATACCGCCTTCAGATTGCAGAAAACAGGGATTTTCAAACGCCTGTCTATGACAGCGGAAGGGTCGAAAGCAGTGAATCTGCCCACGTCCGCCCGGCAGGGACAAAAGGGGACTCTGCCGCAATTCTCAAATCAGCAGTCAGGTATTACGTCCGGGTCCGCGTATGGACGGAGGAAGAGGAAAGCGGCTGGTGCTGCGGCGAATTTGTGACAGCACTGCTTGACAACGGGGAGTGGAAGGCGCCGTTTGTATCTGCGGAATCCGCACCGGCCTGCAGGGAGGAGTCCAGGGGCACTCTCGTAAGAGGGGATTTTTCCGTTGGAAAAGGCCTGACTGAGGCGTATGCTTTTACTACCGCGCTGGGGCTATATCAATTTTACTTAAATGGAAGCAAGGTGGGAACGGATGAGATGACACCCGGATGGACCTCCTACCGCAGGCATTTGCTTTATCAGACATACGATGTAACCGGCTGCCTGAAAGAGGGCATCAATACGGCGGGCGCGATGGTTGGGGCCGGCTGGTATAAAGGCGTCATGGGGCTTACGAGATCCCGCAATAACTATGGGGACCAGACGGCATTTGCCATGCAGATGGTGTTAAGATACGATGATGGCCGGGAAGAGGTGATCCGTACCGGAGAGGACTGGAAGGGTGCGGATGCACCTGTTGTATTTTCGGAGATATACCACGGAGAAACGTATGACGCCGCCCTGGAGATCCCGGGATGGTGCGGCGGTGAAGAGGCGGGAGAGGACCGGGCGTGTGAAACAGGGCGCGGCGAAGACCCGGAGACCTGGCATAGGACGGAGATCGTTCCGTTCGACGCTTCCGTCCTCCATGCGCAGGGAGGAGCAAGAGTAACGGTCATCGACAGGATTCCGGCAAAAGAAGTATTTGTCACTCCGAAAGGAGAGACGGTCATTGATTTCGGCCAGAATATGGCCGGCAGAATCTGTGTGACCGGATGCGGCAGGAAGGGCGATGTGATCGAGCTGCGGTGCTTTGAAATTCTGGACGCTGAAGGAAATGTCTATCTGGACAACCTCCGGAAGGCAAAAACGACCATGAAGTATGTGTTCGGGAAAGATGGGGAGATTACATATCATCCGTACTTTACCTATATGGGATTCCGTTACGCCCTTATAATCTCTTATCCGGGCACTCCGACTGCCGAAGCGTTTACAGCGGAAACCCTTCATTCGGAAATGGCGCCGGCGGGAGAAATCACCTGTTCCAACCCGCTGTTAAACCAGCTTCACCACAATTACCTGTGGGGCTTAAAAGGCAATTTCCTGGATGTTCCCACCGACTGTCCGCAGCGGGACGAGCGTCTTGGCTGGACGGGAGACGCCCAGATTTTCTGCCGGACAGCGTGTTATCTGATGGATACGTATACCTTTTATAAGAAATGGCTGTGGGATTTAAAGGCAGACCAGACTCCGGAAGGCGGAGTGCCCCACGTAATCCCCAATATCGAGGAGGAACATGCGGAGGGGAACTGGCTGTTAAAGCAGGGACCGCATTCCGCCTCGGCCTGGGCAGACGCGGCGGTGATCATTCCCTGGACCATGTATCTGATGTACGGCGATACGGCGATACTGGAGCGTCAGTATGACAGTATGAAGCGGTGGATTGGATTTATGAAGGAGCATTCGGAGGACTACATCTGGAATTACAGGCTCCAGCTGGGCGACTGGGTTGCGCTTGACGCCGAGGAGGGAAGCTTTTTCGGAGCCACACCTACCGATTTGACCTCCACCGCCTATTTTGCCTATTCCACCGGCTTATTTGCTAAAATTGCGGCCATATTAAAGAAAGAGGAAGCGGCGGAATACGAAGAGTTATATGGCCATATCGTGAAGAAATTCCAGGACACCTTTTTCCATGAAGACGGAACGATGACGGCTCAGACACAGACGGCCCACATCGTGGCCCTTTTCTTCGGACTGGTGCCGGAGGGGAAGAAGGAGACGGTTACCGATGGCCTGAAACGGCTTCTGGAGAAAGAAAACGGCCATCTTGTGACCGGTTTTATCGGAACCCCGTATTTCTGCCATGCATTGAGTCAGAATGGCTGTCTGAAAGAGGCGTATGACCTGCTCCTGAAGGAAGATTACCCTTCCTGGCTGTATCAGGTAAAAATGGGAGCCACCACGATCTGGGAACACTGGGACGGCATCAAACCGGATGGAACCATGTGGAGCCCGGGGATGAATTCTTTTAACCATTATGCTTACGGCGCCATCGGTGAATGGATGTACCGCGTCATGGCGGGAATTGATACGGATGAAGCAGAGGAGGGAGCCGGATTCCGGCACCTGGTGATCTGGCCGCGCATGGGCGGAGGACTGAGCTATACGGATGCCGTTCATGAGACGGTATATGGTCCGGTCCGCGTCCGTTGGGAGGCAGAGGGCAGCAGGATTTCGCTGCTTGCAGAAATCCCGGCCAACACCAGTGCATCCATACGCCTCGACCGTGCAGTTCGTGTGGAGGAAGCCGATGGACTGGAATTTCGGGCTATGGAAGGATTCATGGAGGCCAATACCGGTTCGGGGAGGTATCGGATTGTATTCG
Organism: Hungatella sp. SL.1.14; assembly: GCF_024460495.1. Lineage (NCBI taxonomy): Bacteria > Bacillati > Bacillota > Clostridia > Lachnospirales > Lachnospiraceae > Hungatella > Hungatella sp. SL.1.14. The sequence goes on from NZ_JANFYJ010000003.1 coordinate 83,918, forward strand.
AACAGCAGATGACAGATTAAAATATAATTTATCATGATGCGCAGTATTCTGATATAAAATGACGCCTGGCTGTCCATACTATCCCTGAGGTGATAAGATGGAGAAAGAGAGTCATGAACTTGAAAAAGAGGTTGCAAAGGAAGTTGATACCTTTAATAACCACTGGGAAACCGGCCATTTTCTGGGACCCAACACACTGAGGTATGAAGAGAACAGGGAAGTTTATGAGGAAAAAGACAGCGAATAGCTGTCTTTTTCCTGTTCTAACATTTATCCAGGCAGCACATGGATAAGGGAAGCGGGAACCAGTTGATCCGGGATTCCAGACTCAGACGGTTTCTCATATCGTGGCGGTCAGGTGAAAAGAAGAGACGCGCTGCTTCTGTGCTGGACAGCTGCCAGGAGGTATAGGCTAAAGAATATCCGGTTCTATCCGTTTGATATAGGTTTCCAGTGAATTACGGTCAATAAGCGCCGGAATAACACCCTGCCGTGACACACAGAAACCGGCTGCGTAGGTAGCGATCTTGGCCGCTTTTGCAATCGTATGTCCGGAAGACAGATAGACGGCGAGAGCTGCAATGAAAGCGTCTGCCGCACCGGTTGTGTCAACCGGCGTAAAATCCGCAGCCGGAAGATAACCTGTAAATTCAGGGGCCTTGATGTAGCAGCCGGAATGCCCCAGGGTAATGATAACGGTCTTCGCTCCTTTTTTTAAGAAAGCCTCGGCTTTTCCCTCAATATCCGGAACTCCAGGACAGAGAAGTTCGGCTTCTTTCCTGTTTGGAACGAAAATATCAATGAGTTCCATGAGGGAATCACTGATGCGGTTCATGGCAGCCGGTTTTAAAATGTTGCAGACACCATGGCTGCGGGCCAGGAGAGCTGCCGTTTTTATGGCTTCTTCAGGAACTTCTGTCTGAAGAAGACAGTAACCGGCGTTTTCAAAAAGTTTGCCATAGGGAGTGATATCGGATGGCATCAGGTGCTGGTTTGCTCCGGTCAGGATGGTGATCATACTTTCGCCGTCATTCTGTACATGAATGTAGGCCTTGCCCGTTTCTGAATGGGGATCACGGCGGATACCCTGTACATCCACATGATTTTCCTCCATGCATGCGTAGACGATGGTGGAGTCGTAATCATTACCAACCTTTCCTATGAGGGATACTTCATTGCCGAGCTTTGCAGCCCCAACAGCCTGATTGGCCCCCTTCCCTCCCGGTATTACGGAGTGTTTGCTTGTGCTGACTGTTCTTCCTGGCTGGGGCAGTTCATCTACATTCAGAGTAACATCGATATTGATGCTGCCTACGACGATGATTTTCTTTGCATGGGAAGAAAATGGAACATCGATACTGCTGGTGTTTTCCAATGGATAGGCGGTGGAAAATACGGTAGCGGACGGTCCTTTCTTTTCGCATTTCTCAATGAGGCGTTCGCAGACAAAGGAACCGAATTCATAGTAGGGTATCTTGATGCTGGAGATTTCAGGAAAGGTCAGATTTTCTCTTACATCATCCCGGAGGCTTATGAGCGATAAATCGTAGGGAACCAGAAACTGGATTTTTGCCAGCTGCTTCATCAGAATCAGAGAGGAGGCATAGTGGGTACTGACAATTCCGGTTGGAGTGTGGGACAGCATGGCATTATACCAGTCATCTTTTTCCACAGGAAGATTCATCGTGTCGTAAAACGGGATGCCATGATCAAACAGACATTTTTTAAAACCGTCAAAGACCATGGCGGAACGGGCGCTGTCCTGTTTGGTGAGACATCCCAGTTTTGAATGGCCGTGGCGGATCAGGATCTGAGCTGCTTCATATCCCATCTGCGCGAAATCAATGGAGTAGGAGGCTGGATCATCGGGTCCATTGATGCGGCAGGTTTCGATGCCCTGCTCATTAAAATAACGCTCGTATTCCAGGCTTAGGTGACTGACCGGCTCCCAGATGACGCCATCAACGTTGTTCTTGCATAAAGATGTGATATTTTTTAATTCAACAGAAGTACTCTCTGCGCTGTCATATAAAAGAATGCTGTAACCGTTTTTTTGCGCGGCGAGGATGATTCCGTTTAAAAACAGGTTTGTTTTTGGCGTTGATTTTAACAGTACGCCAAGAATAAACGTTTTGGCCTCAGAAGTGTTTTTTGCAGTGCCATAGGGCGTATAATTATAATCTTTGACAATTTTTAATACTCTGTTTCTTGTCTCGACATTGATGTTCTCGTCTTTATTATTAACAATTTTGGATACGGTTGATATAGATACGCCGGCCAACTGGGCAATTTCCTTGATCGTCATGAAGCTCCCTCTCAGTCATTTACAATATTTGCCTTTTTCTGGCAATGATTTATCTCTATTATGGTATAGAAGATAAGCTTTGTCAATGTTAAAGTAAAAATGTGATATACAAAATATACAAGAAAACTATTTACAAAAATATTTTTGTAAAATAAAATGCATAAAAAGTATTGACAAGATAAAAAAGTATGATAATATAAAACTAAGAAAAAGATTTAGGAAAACATTTTCCTTGGCAAAATGACTTAAAAAGGAGGAAGAGATGAGTAAAGGCATATTGGTAGTGGGAAGCCTGAATATGGATATGTCTGTAAACCTTGAAAAAATTCCGACAGTCGGTGAAACGGTCCTTGGAAATGACTTGTCTTACAGAGCTGGAGGCAAAGGAGCGAACCAGGCGTGTGCTGCCGGCCTGCTGGGAGGAGAAGTAAGGATGCTGGGATGCGTTGGGAAGGATGAATTTGGTGAAAAACAGATAGAAAATCTAAAAAAGGCAGGGGTTGACACATCTTATTTGAAAAAAAGTGACGATCAGCCTACAGGAACTGCGGTTATCTGTGTGGATTCCCATGGTGATAATAATATTGTTGTGATTCCCGGCGCTAATAAAGAATGTGACGCGGAATATTTGAAGAGACAGAGAGAATTGTTTGAGTGGTGCGATTATGTTGTGCTTCAGATGGAGATTCCGTATGATTCCGTACTTTGTGCAGCGATGATGGCTAAGGAAGCGGGGAAGACGGTGATTCTCAATCCGGCCCCGGCGCCTGATGAACTGCCGGAGGAATTGTGCCGGAACGTTGATTATCTTACACCCAATGAAACAGAGCTGATGAAATTAAGCGGCGTGACAGACTGCAGCGTAAGCAGTATGAAAAAAGGAGCCATGATACTTTTGGAAAAAGGAGCGGGGTGCGTTATTGTTACACTGGGTGAGAAAGGAGCGCTTCTCGTTAAAAAAGGTGAGGAGTGTCTGTACCCTGCCAAAAAGGTTAAGGCGGTTGATACGACTGCAGCAGGAGACTGCTTTAACGGAGCGTTTGCGGCCGCGCTTGCGGAAGGAATGGAGGAAGGTGCCGCGCTGGGATTTGCTAATGCAGCTTCGGCTATTGCCGTGACGAGAAAAGGAGCACAGGAATCACTGCCTGCAAGAGAAGAATTGAAGGATTATCTGGGGGATGTGCTGGCGGTTTAAAAAAGAGGAGGATTTAATCATGGAGAAAGTGATACTCGATGTTGATACTGGAACGGATGATGCGATTGCCATTATGACTGCCCTGCAGTCACCGGAACTGGAGGTTATGGGCATTTGTTCGGTAAACGGTAACCGCGGTATTGAATTTACCACGGAAAATACTCTGCGGGTAGTAGAGTATATGGGGGCGTGCGATGTACCGGTACATAAAGGCTGCTCGCTTCCGATGGTGGTGTCGTTGACGCCGGGACGCAGGAAGGAAATCCCATATACGGGGCCGGAGGATCCGGAAGATAACGTTCATGGAGATTATGTGGAGCTGCCGCCGGCGACGATCAGTGCGGCGCCGGGGAATGCGGTGTCATGGCTGGTGGATACCCTGATGAAATCTGCTGGGGATATTACCCTGATACCAGTAGGGCCGCTTACAAATATAGCGATGGCACTCAGGATAGAACCAGCCATCGCTGCTAAGATTAAGCGGATCGTCCTGATGGGCGGAGGCTGCAGGGAGGTGAATATTACTCCTACCTCAGAATTTAATTTCTGGATTGATCCGGAGGCGGCAAAGATTGTAATTGACAGCGGCTGCGATATCACGATTGTGCCTCTGGACGCAACACATGCGGCCGCGGTTTCTATTGAGGACGCAAAAGAGTTAAGACGCATGGGAACAAAAGCTTCTGTTGTCTCTGCCGACATTATTGAACGGCGGTGGAGCGCTTATAAGAACTGGCAGCCGATGGATGATATCAATACAGTGCCGGTTCATGACGCGCTCGCTGTATGCGCGGTAATTAATCCGGCAGTTTTGAAAAATGTGGTCTCTGTTCATGTTGATGTGGATATAAATGGGGGTGCTTCCGATGGACAGTGTATCTGCGATGTCGGAAAGAGAAATAAGAGGGATGTCCCTAATGCAAAGGTTGCGTTGGGAGCGGATAAAGAGCTTTTTGCAGCGATGCTTAAGGAAATCCTTGGAAAATAGTAAATGTATTGAGATAAAATAATGATTGGAGGAAAAAACATGAAAAAATTAATGAAGGTAACAGCGTTACTTATGGCGGCGGCTATGACGCTTACTGCTTGCGGTGGGAAGACAACGAGTACAGAGACAGGCAAAGACACAACGCCGGCTAAGACGGAAAGCCAGGCGGAAGGCCAGACTGAGGCTGCAAAAGAAACAAAGAAGATGAGAGTGGCTTATGTGACGGCAGGTGCGCAGGGAGATAATGGTTTTACAGATTCTGTGGTACGGGGCATGAACCGGATTAAAGATGATTTTGGCGCTGAAATTACGGTGATAGAGAATAATAATGATGCGGCAAAATATGCAGAGTCCATGGAGGCCTGTTTCCAGTGGCAGCCTGATGTGGTGTTTGCAGACGCATATGGATTTGAGGAATTGTTTGCACAATATGCAGATCAGTATCCTGACGTTACGATGGTAAATCTGGACTTTGTCATCGAAAATTCCAATAAGACAGTCAGCAGCTATACCTTTATCAGCGAAGAAGGTGCGTTCCTGGCTGGTGTGCTTGCTGCGAAAGTGACAACCAGCGATCTGCCTTATGCAAATCCGGAGAAAACGGTTGGATTCGTAGGAGGACAGGAAATAACGGTAATCAAAGGCTTTTTGTCTGGATTTAAACAGGGAGTTGAATTTGTAGATCCGGAGATCAAAGTTCTTGTTTCTTATGTAGGGGATTTCTTTGATCCTGTAAAAGGCAAGACAGCAACGAAACAGCTGTATGCACAGGGGGCGGATATTGTATTCCAGGCGGCAGGAACCTCCGGAAATGGGGCTCTTGAAGCGGCAAATGAAGAACAGAAGTATGTGATTGGTGTAGATTCTAATCAGAACGGTTTATATCCGGGACATGTTGTTGCCTCCGTAATCAAGGATCTGGATGGAGCGGTTTATGATACCTTTTCGAAGATAGAGGACGGAACATTTGAAAAGGGTACGGTCTATTCGAAAGGTGCAGGCCCTTCCGGCGTTTATCTTGCAATTGACGAATACTCCAAAGAGATTCTGACTCCTGAAATGATCACGGAGATCAATGCGGTACAGGATGATATCGTAGATGGAAAGGTGACCGTAGAACGCTATACAGAGTAATTAATACAGAATAGATTTGTGAAAGGGGTATGGGCACTGTGGCTGATTCTTATATTGAGATGAGGAATATTGTTAAAGTGTATCCGCCGAATAATGTGGCTTTAAAGGATGTAAGCGTGGATATTACTCTGGGGGAGATTCATTCGATTATCGGAGAAAATGGCGCAGGAAAGTCAACTCTGATGAAGGTTTTGTTCGGGATGGAAAAATTGAATGAAGGGGAAATCGCAATAAATGGAAGCAAAACCGCCATTGGTTCTCCTAAAGAAGCCGTTGCAAAAGGAATTGGCATGGTGCATCAGGAATTCATGCTGATTGGCGAATATACAGTTTTGGAAAATGTTGTGCTGGGGAATGAACCTACGAAGAATGGACTGCTCAATCTGTCTGCAGCGAGAAAAAAGCTGGAGAAGATTATGACTGATTTTAAGTTTGATATTCCTCTGGATGAAAAAGTTAAAAATATCTCGATCGCGGCACAACAGAAAATTGAAATTATAAAATTGCTTTACCGTGATGTAGAAACATTGATTCTTGATGAGCCAACCGCAGTGCTGGCTCCTCAGGAGGTGGATGAACTTTTTGGACTTCTGGACCGGATCAAGTCGGAGGGCTGTACGATTCTGTTTATCAGTCATAAGCTGGATGAGGTACTGCGTATTTCTGACCGCATTACAGTTATGCGAGCTGGAAGACTGATATGGACCAGAAAGAATGAGGGACTTACAAAGGCTGATTTGGCCAGTGCCATGGTAGGAAGGGAAGTCATGCTTACCATAGATAAGAAAGCTGCAAAACCGGGAACAGCTGTACTGCAGATTGAAGATCTGGCGGTTGAAAATCCGGGGATACCAGGGAAGATGGATTTAGACCACGTTTCCATGACGGTTCATAAGGGAGAGATTGTCGGTGTTGCAGGTGTGGAGGGGAATGGCCAGTATGAGATGGTTCAGGCGGTAATGGGACTGATGGAATCGAAAGGCAGAGTACTGCTGGAGGGGAAAGATATTTCGAAAATGGATGTCCATGGAAGAAGACGTCTCATAGCCTATGTACCCCAGGACCGGAAGATCAGCGGTAGTTCTCTGGAAGACAGTATTGAAACAAATGTTATGATGACACATCACTACGTCAGTGACCGGCTGGTAGGAAAAACACGCCTTCTGGACAAAAAGAAATGTCGCCAGCTGTCAAACCAGATTATCAGTCAATATCAGGTGAGCTGCCAGGGCCCCCGAATGCCGATTGGCGCATTATCGGGAGGAAACCAGCAGAAGGTAATTGTCGGACGGGAGTTTGAACTTGACAGTTCTCTCCTGGTAGTTGACCAGCCGGTACGCGGCCTGGATGTCGGGTCGATCGAATACATACACCGAAAAATTGTTGATAAGCGGGACGAGGGCGAGGCAGTGCTTCTGGTCTCTGCAGACCTTGATGAGCTGTTTAATTTATCTGACCGTATAGTGGTTATGCACAAGGGAAAGATCGCTGCGGAGAAGCTGGCGTCGGAAACGACCAGAGAAGAGATCGGCGAATACATGCTGGGGGTGAAGAGTGACTGAAATGGAACAGAATAAGACGAATGTAAGCTTTGCGAAAAGGATTACTGCATCGCCGGAAGTGAAAAAGGGGTTTACGGTATTTCTCGGAGTAGTGACGGCGATTGTAATCGGTATGCTGATGCTGGCGTCTCAGGGATATTCCCCCATGGAAAGCTATGCAAGCATTTTGAAATACAGTTTATCCACGAGCGTGGGAATTTCCAATACAATTAACCGGGCAGTATTTTTGCTGATAGCGGGGGCATCGGCGTCGATTGCCCTTGGCTCGGGAGCCTCAAATCTTGGTCAGTTTGGCCAGCTTCTTATGGGGGCTATGGCGGCAACACTGATCGGGCTGTATGTACCGCTTCCTTCCTGGCTTTTGATTCCGCTTATGATAATTGGCGGGATGGCAGCGGGAGCGCTTTATGCGGGTCTTGCAGCACTCGGACGCCAGCGCTTTGGAATGAATGAATTTATTATAACGTTAATGCTTAATTTTATTGCAGATTATTTTACCAGATATTTGATTACAAATCCATTAAAGGATCCAGGGGCATCCTGGCCTGCCAGCCCGGTTGTGCCGGGAGGTGCGATTTTACCGGCGATGGGAAAGATAGACTGTGCTGCATTTATTATGATTGCCGTTTACATCATTGCAGTGTTCTATATGAAAAAAAGCCGAACAGGGTATGAAATGCGGATCATGGGGAAAAACGGGCTTTTTGCCCGGGTTGGCGGGTGCAAAACCGACAAAAATTTTATGAAGGTGATGTTAAGCAGCGGCGCTCTGGCAGGGCTGGTAGGAGTCATGATGATAATGGGAGCCAGCCAGCAGCATCGTTTCCTGGGCGGCCTTGGGCAGAGTTATGCTGATGACGGCCTCATGATATCCATCGTGTCTGGCAACCAGGTCACGGGTGTGTTTATCTATGCAATTATATTCTCGATTTTCCAGTCGGGATCTACGGGGATGCAGCTGGATACCGGAGTACCATCAGAATTCACAAAGATGCTTATCGCAATTACAGTTCTGTCGGTTGTGGCATTCCGTTCCTATTCCGGAATCTTTTTGGATAAGCTGGCTGCATTCAAGAAAACACGCAGTTTACATAAGGGGGTGAATCAGAGTGAATCTGTTCGTTGAAATTCTAAAATCGGCCTTACCGGCCATGATACCGGCGCTGCTTGCTGCTCTTGGAGGACTGTTTACCTGGCATGCTAACGTATTTAACATTTCTATGGAAGGGATGCTGCTGGTCAGCGCGTTTACTTCCGTTGTGGGATCGTACATGTTCGAATCCTGGGCTATGGGACTTTTGTTCGGAATTCTGGGAAGTATGTTGATTTCCCTGTTATTTGCTTTTTTTGTATTAAAGATGAAAACGGGTGAATTTATCACAGGTATTGCAATTAATACGTTTGTGCTCGGGGCGACAACCTATTTCCTGCGGCAGCTCTTTCAGGTAAAGGGATCTTTAATCAGCCCGAGAATTGAAGCGCTTCCGCGATGGAATATTCCGTTCGTTAAAGACATTCCTGTGCTGGGACAGATTGTCAGCGGCCATGCGTTTCCTCTTTATATTACCCTGATTGTTATTGTTCCCCTTGTGTACATATTGATTTATAAGACGTCTTTCGGCCTCAGGCTCAGGGCTTCGGGATTTGATGCGAAGGTAATTGACTCGGTGGGAATCAAATCTGAACTTCTGAAGTTTATTTCTATTTTAATATGCGGTTTTCTGTGCGGTATAGGAGGTACGTTCCTGTCCCTGGGAATTATGAGAATGTTTACAGAGAACATGTCCAATGGACGTGGCTGGATCAGCCTGGCTATCATTATTCTCTCGAAGGGGCACCCGGTCAAAGTTCTGGTTACCTGTCTGATTTTTGGCATGATGGAGGGCATTGGCCTTACGCTGCAGCAGGTTAGTATACCGAATCAAATTACGGATATGCTTCCTTATATTGCAGTCCTGGTTGCACTTTTTATCAACAGCCGAAACTGGAAAAAGGGAAGCAGCGCAGGTATGGAAATGTCGATTTAATGAATGCTTCTGCTGTGCGCCTTATGCTATCCGGTAAATACTGATGAGTCAGATTTACCGGATAGTTTCGCTTTGCATGAAAGAATTATGAGAAAAGAAGAAAACAGTTGACGCCACCTGATAAATATTATATATTATTGATAAATATATTTATCAACTAACCATTGGGAGGGATAACATTGAAAGTAAAAGTGAAAGACATTGCAAAAGCGGCAGGGGTATCGCCTACCACGGTGTCGCTGGTTTTGAATAACCGCCCTTCCAGAATTGCGGAGGACACGAAGGAGCACATTCTCCGTGTCGCCAGAGAAATGCAGTTTCAGAAGGAATCGGAGATTGACTTTTCGGAATTCAAGAAGGTGAAGACGCTTGGCATGGTGGTGCCGGATGTGATGAGTTCCTTCTATCACAGGCTGGCGGAGGAGACGTCGAGACATGCGTTTTACCAGGAATACACGGTCTTTCAGTGTTATACGAATGATGATATCCAGTGCTTTTATATGGCAATCGAAGGGCTGATGGCCAAGAATGTGGATGGGATACTTGTCATACCGCCCAGAACGATGGATAAAGAGAATGTAAAATTGTTAAAATCCCTTCAGAAAAGCGGAGTCCCCATGGTACTGCTGGACCGGGCCGCCTATGCGGTTTTCTGCGATTTCGTGACGGCGGATAATAAACACGGCGGCCGGATTGCCGCAGAGTACTTAATAAAACACGGCCATACCAGAATCGGCTGTCTCGTCGGTGAGATGAATGTCTATACTTCCAGAAAGCGGGTGGAAGGGTACCGCGAAGCGCTGGCTGCAGCAAAGATCCCTTTTGACAAGGATCTTGTGTATTATGGAAATTATGACATAGAGTCAGGGCGGGCCGGGATGGAGGTTCTGTGGGAGAAGGGCGTCACCGCAGTGGTTGCCGGAAATGATCTGATGGCTTACGGTGTCTATCTCTTTGCAAAGGAACACCGGCTTTCCATACCCGGCGACCTGTCTGTGATCGGCTACGATAACACGGAATTGTGCGGCCTCATGGATGTGCCCCTGACAAGCGTGGACCAGAATACGGATACAATGGCCTCCAAGGCGGTTGAAGTTCTGCTGCGCAGAATCGAGGCGCCGGCCTCTGATGAACCGGAGCCGGCCAGAAACTATTATTTCACACCGTTTGTGGTGGAGCGTGATTCGGTGGGAAGATTAAAATAAACAGATAAGATAAATAAAAAGATAAATAAAAGATAAATATCATACATCATAAAGGCGGAAAACGAAGAATACAGCATCGTTTTCCGCCTTTATTTTTTTTGGAATTTTTCATTTGAGAATTAAATGTGAAAACTAGGATGAAAATAAAGAATGTGATTTAACTTGCGTTTATCTGAGTGTATTTGGCTTATTTGCACAAAAAATATAAATAAAAGACTGATAAATAAGAATAAAACACGAATTAGAATCCATATAAATATGAAAATTCTGAATTTATTTTTCGTATTGACAAAAGTAGATAAAATGATATAATGAAATTACACAAATATTTATCATAAATTTATCAAAAGTCGACGGGTATCGTGAAAAAATCAGTGAAAAAGGAGAGAAAAGGAAATGAAAAAAAGACTTTTTGCAGCAGCTTTATCAGCGGCTATGGTAGGAACTCTTTTATCGGGGTGCAGCATATCTACCACCAGCACACCGGAGAGTGATGCATCGGGGGTAACAGCTGCAGGAGAGACAGCTTCGGCGGCCCAGGAGACGACAGCAGGCCAGGACTTAAAAGGGCGTGAGGAGATTACCCTGTGGTTCTGGGGAGCGGAGCCATACGCGCAGGAAGCGATGCAGCGGATTCTTGCAGATAAGTATAACAGTTCTCAGGATCAGTATAAGCTGTCGATTGAATTCAGACCTTCCGTTGATACGGATATGTCAACCGCTCTGGCGGCAAATCAGGGACCAGATATTGTATACGGTTCCGGCCCGTCTTTCGTTATGCCGCTTGTGGAGGCAGGCAAACTGGAGCCGTTGGATGAATACTCGGAAAAATATGGCTGGAGTGACCGGATTCTGAAACCTTTCTATGAATCAGGCACCGTAAACGGCAAACTGTACAGTTTAATCAGCGGGGTCAGCACGATGGGAGTCTTTTATAATAAGAAAGTACTTGCTGATAACGGCTGGGAAGTACCGAAGACCATCGGGGACATGGAAAAGATTATGGATGATGCCCTTGCAAAAGGACTATACGCTTCTGTCACGGGAAACAAAGGCTGGAAACCGGTAAATGAAAACTATGCTTCCGTATTTTTAACTCACGTTGCAGGGCCTGAGACCATGTACAAGTGTCTGACCGGAGAAGAAAAATGGAATAATCCGAATGTGACCGCGGCCATTGATAAGTCAAAAGAATGGTGGGATAAAGGATATCTCGCAGGCGATGATTATGTGAATTTGAATTTCAGCGAATCACTGCAGCTGTTGTCTGATGAAAAAGCGCCGTTCTTTGTTGGACCGTCAATCGCGTTCCAGTGGGCAGCCTCCTTCTTTACCGGGGATAAGACGGAAAATATTGCGTTTATTCCATTCCCTTCCACAGAAACCGTTCCTAACGAAACGTATACTCTGGGTGCTTCCTGCACGCTTTCCATCAATGCAAATGTGAGCCAGGAACATAAGGATGAAGCGGCCAAAATTATTGATATGATGTTCCAGCCGGAATTTATGCAGGAGATGACAGCTGCATGGCCGGGATACTGGGGAACGCCCCTGAAAGATTTATCCACGATTGACACCAGTCAGATGGGATACTTATCACAGTCTTTTGTTGATGTGGTAAAGAATATTTCAGCTGCAGTAGATAAAGGAAATTTCGGTTACTATGATAATGTATTCTTCCCGGCCTCCACTCAGCAGAGCATGGTGAATATTGAGGATGTCTGGTACGATACGGTATCGGTAAACGATTATCTGGATAAGGTAGACAAGGATTTTGCGGAAGCACTGGCTAAGGGCCTTGTACCTCCGATTCCAAAACCGGCAATGAACTGATAAACGCGATTGAAAAGGGATGAAGGGAGATGGCCGGTATGCAGAAATGAATCAGCATACCGGTCATTTTTCTCCAATGAAGAGGAGGTTTCCAATGAAGAGTAAAAAGATAAACTGGAATTATCTTTTGATTGCTCCGGCGCTGCTGATCAGCGTGTCCGTTATCCTGCTCCCGGGAATCATGACCATTGTCTATTCCTTTACGGATTATAACGGTATTTCACAGAATTTTAATTTCATAGGACTGCAGAATTTTAAAGAGCTGTTTCATGACAGGATTTTCTTTATGGCAATCCGCAATAATCTAATCTGGACCATTATGTTCATCACGATACCGGTGTGCATCGGCATGCTGGCGGCTATGCTTCTTCTCTCAAGGTCCAGGACGAGAAGCATCTATCAGGTGGCCTTTTTAATTCCCTACGTTCTGGCTCCCGCGGTAAATGCCATGCTGTGGCTGAACGTTATTTTCAGCCCGGTTGTAGGGGTCGTATCCTTTCTTAAGAACTTTGGGATTGATTTAGGCTCGCCTCTTGCCAGTATGAAAAGCGCGATATTTGCCTGCGCAGGCGTCGATATCTGGCATTACTGGAGTTATTTAACCGTAATCTACTTAGCGGCCTTAAGACAGACGCCGACCGATCAGGTGGAGGCAGCCAGAATCGACGGCTGTAATGGATGGCAGTTATTCCGCTACATTTATCTGCCGAATATTAAGTCCACGGTAAACCTGATGTTTGTAATGATAGTCATTGGTTCCTTCCTTGCATTTGATTACGTCAAGCTGCTGACCGGCGGAGGTCCGGCACATTCGACAGAGGTACTTGGTACATACGCCTACTCCTTTGCATTCAGTGAGATGAAAGTAGGCAAGGCGGCCGCGGTTGGTCTCTTTATGAGTTTCTTTGGGTTGATTGCTTCTCTGATTTATACGCGAATGAGCCGCAAAGAAAACATGGATTAGGAGGAGAATATGGGAGTTTCTTCGAAAAAGAAAAGAATATGGATCAATGTGCTGATTCATGTTGTATTGATTCTGCTTTTGCTTATCTGTCTGCTTCCGATTGCACTGGTGGTCATCAACGCTTTTAAGACAAATGCTGAAATCGTAAGGAATCCATTGTCGATTCCCAAAGTGCTTCATCTGGAGAATTTTATTCAGGCGTGGACGACGGGTAAATTTGCCCATGGGTTTATCAACAGTATCAAGCTGAGCGGCTGTACGATTCTCATTATTCTGGTCTGTTCCACTCTGGCGGGCTATGTGCTGTCGGGGTACCGGATCAAAGGGAGCGGCATCATCCTGACCTACTTTATGATGGCGATGACTGTGCCGATCCAGCTGTTCTTATTCCCGCTGTATTATGCATTTGCAAAGCTTAACCTGATTGGAAATATTCCGGCGACCAGTCTGATTCTGGCAGCCATGTTCATGCCGCTGTCAGTGTTCCTGATGAGAACATTTTTCTTAAATGTGCCGAAGGAACTGGAGGATGCCGCCAGAATTGACGGGGCAAACACCGGACAGGTGATCTGGCATGTCATGCGTCCCGTGGTTTCACCGGGATTGATTACTGTTGGGATTTTGATCGGCCTTCAGTCGTGGAATGAATATCTCGTATCCAGTACTTTTTTACAGGGAGAAAAGAATTTTACCGCGACGTTGGGATTCTTATCCATGAACGGAAGCTACGGCTCCAACATGTCCATTCTTATGGCCTCTTCGGTAATCCTGATTGCGCCGATCGTCGTTTTCTTCCTCTGCGCACAGAGATACTTTGTGGACGGCATGGTGAGCGGAGCAGTGAAAGGCTAGACGTACACATAAAACACGGCGGTACAGAGGCCGGCAATGAAAGAACTGGACTTGTCAGAGCCTGTTATTGACAGAAAATGGAGGGATTTAACGTGAAAAATATCATTCGTTTTAAAAATGACATCTATGCCGGAGTGCTCGGAAAGATCATCGGCGTCTATCTGGGACGGCCGGTAGAGGGGTGGACCTACGAGGCGATCCGGGACACCTTCGGTGAGATCAACTACTATAAAAATCACAGAACCGGGGCGCCTTTGATCGTTCCGGATGACGATATCTCGGGAACCTTCGCGTTTTTCCGCAGCCTGGAGGACAACAAATTCGATCCGGGGATCCGGGCGGAGCAGATCGGGGACAGCTGGCTTAACTATATCATTGAAAATGAGACCATCCTCTGGTGGGGCGGCCTTTCACGGAGCACGGAGCATACCGCATATCTCCGTCTGAAAAATGGCATCAGGGCTCCCAAAAGCGGTTCCATCCAGCTAAACGGGCGGAGCATGGCGGAACAGATCGGTTCGGAGATTTTTATCGATACATGGGCCATGGCAAATCCGGGGAATCCGGAGCGTGCGGCTAAGATGGCGAGGGAAGCAGCCAGCGTCAGCCATGACGGAATCGCAGTCGACGCGGCGGTTTATCTGGCGGTTATGGAGTCAATGGCATTTGTGGAGAAGGATATCGACAGGCTTCTGGACGCGGGGCTCGCTTATATTGAGAATCCGGAATTTATCCGTCTTGTGGGGGCTGTCAGGGAACAGTGTGCGAAGGCTTCCGACTGGCGGGAAGTGAGGCAGTGGATTGCAGAGAACCACGGATATGAGAAGTACCCCGGCAACTGCCCGATGGTCACGAACCATCTGACGCTTCTGACGGCATTCATCATGGGCGGTGACGATTTCCACAAATCGTGTATGATTGCCTGCAGCTCCGGCTGGGATACGGACTGCAATTCCGGCAACGTCGGCTGCCTCAATGGCATCCGTCTGGGGCTCGAAGGCTTTAAGAGGAGCACGGATTTGAGGAAAGCCGTGGCGGACCGTCTGTATGTGGTTACCAGCGACGGCGGTTCCTGCATTTCAGATGCGGTGCAGGAGTCACGGAAAATCTTAAAGGCGGCATGCCGTCTGGAGTTTGAACCGGTTGATTTCCCGGAGGAACGTCTGGCATTTGAATATCCGGGGGCCGTTCAGGGCGTGGTTCCCTATGATAAAAATACGGAAGAACAGGTGCTGTGCGGGATCGACAATCCCTATGAGGAAACGGGTGAGTACGGCTGCCGCCTTTCTTACCGCGGCTTAGGACCCGGAGTCCATGCGACAGCCTGCATCGATACGTTTATTGACCTTCAGCCGAAGGGGAAGGAAGGTACCAGCTATTTTGATGTGCTCTGTTCGCCTTCCCTGTACAGCGGTCAGGAGGTGAAGGCTGTGATTGCGGCAGGGGAAGGGGAAAATCCGGTATTTACCTTTTTTATTGAGTACTTCAATGAGAAAGATGAGCTGGAGACTGTATCCAGCAGCGCCTTCCGCCTTCATGCCGGGGATAATCAGTTAAAATGGCTGATTCCCGACGTGGGAGGCCATGCAGTTTACCGCCTGGGGCTGTCCTTAAGAAGCGGTGCACAGGGCGAACTGCCCGGAAATCCGATGGAAGGGCTGAGCGGAGCGGCAGGCTGTTCCCGTCTGGACGGTTCTGTGACCTTGAAATCACTCGACTGGTCGGGGGCTCCGGAGTGTTACCGCATGAGAAAATCCATGGAAATGACGCCGACTCTGACCCCGTGGACGACAACAACCGCGTGGCTGAAGACATTTGTCTCATCTGCAGATCATTTCTGCCCGGATTATACGACCACATTTTCGATCTCCCACTCAGCGCCCAACGGTGTTGCGACGACGGGAACCATGGACTGGGATAACTATACTGTGAGTTCTGTGATTACGTTTTCACAGCAGGATTCAGCGGGCCTGGTGGCCAGGGCGAAAGGACACAGAAGGTATTACGGGGCAGTGCTGAAGGACAAAAAGGCAGTGATCTATAAGCAGTGTGACGCAGAACGTACCGTGGTGGCAGAAGCTGCATTTGATTTTGAGATTGATGATACCAGGAAGCTTGCCTTTACGCTGGATGGCCCGGAACTTTCTCTGGCGGTGGACGGAAAAACAGTGGTGAGCGGGCTGGATGAGAGCTATCTGTGCGGCGGAGCGGGCTTCGTCGTAGATTCCGGGGCGATCCTGGCAGACGGCTTTGAAGTGAGAAAGATTGAGAGGTAAAAAGTGTGAGTGTATTAAAATTCAGAGAACAGATCTATGCGGGAGTGCTGGGGAAGATTATCGGTGTCTACTTGGGCCGCCCCGTAGAAGGCTGGAGTTACGATAAGATCCGGGAGACCTTTGATGAGGTGAAGTACTACGTTCACGAGAAAGTGGGAGTTCCGCTGATTGTGGCAGATGATGATATCTCAGGGACATTCGCGTTTTTCCGGGCCCTGGAGGACAATGGGTATGACAGAGAGCTGCCTGCAAAGGCATTTGGAGATACGTGGCTCAACTATATTATCGAGAACCGGACCATCCTCTGGTGGGGCGGCCTGGGCCGGTCGACAGAGCATACCGCCTTTTTGAATCTGAAGAACGGCATGAATGCACCGGAGAGCGGAGCCATCAAGACAAATGGAACGACGCTGGCGGAGCAGATCGGAGCACAGATTTTCATTGACGCGATTGCCATGGCGTGTCCCGATGATCCGGATCTGGCGGTCAGCCTGGTAAGAAAGGCAGCCAGTGTCAGCCACGACGGCATTGCGGTTGAAGCCGCCTGCCATTTAGCGGCGCTGGAGGCGATGGCATTTACGGAAAAAGACGTGAACGTGCTTCTGGACCGGGCTGGTGCCTATGTGAAAAATCAGGTTCTAAAGGATATGATCGGTGATGTCCGGGATATCTGCAGCAGAGAATCTGACTGGAGAAAGGTTCGGGATTACTTAGACCCGAAATACGGCTATGAAGTATTTCCGGGCTGCTGTCATATGATTCCCAATCACGCCATGGTGATCGCGGCAATCCTGCTGGGCGGAGATGATTTCCAGAAATCCATTTCCATCGCATCCTCGGCTGCCTGGGATACGGACTGCAATGCGGGCAATGTGGGCGCTTTTAACGGAATCCGGCTGGGGCTTGACGGGATTAACGCCGGTGCGGACTTCCGGACGCCGGTGGCCGATCTGATGTATGTCGTCACCTCGGATGGCGGATCGGTGGTATCGGATGCGGTGTCAGAGAGCAGGAAGGTGCTGAAGGCCGCGGGTGCCCTGCACGGGGAATCAGTTCCTGTGTCGGATAAACGGTACACCTTTGAATACCCCGGCTCTCTTCAGGGCTTTGCACCCTGTGACTATGACCACGGCAGCCAGGCCGCCGTCACGCTGTCCAATTATAATGAAAGATCGGGGGAGAACGGGCTGCTGATCAGCTGCCGCCATGTGGCGGACGGAGTGACGGCAAATGTTTCCACCCAGACCTTTATCGATTTCTCGAAGCTGGCACAGAACTTTTCCACGGTGGCTTCTCCGACCCTGTACTCCTCCCAGAAGGTGGTGACGGAGGCAGCGGTGGTCAGTTCTCCCGGAAGTTCCGGCCGGAATGAGGTGACTCTGCGCCCCTATATTCTCTATTATGATATTGAAAATCAGGTGAGAGCCATGTATGGGGATGCGGTTCTGCTGGATGAAACGAAGAAAACCTTTGAATGGACCGTACCGGATACGAAGGGCATGTCCATCTTTAAACTGGGCTATGAAGCTGCGAGCAGGAAACGCTTCGACGGTGATGTGGTGATCTGCAGCATCGACTGGAAGGGAGCGCCCACGGATTTTGCACAGAGGGGCATGCTGATGACTTCCATATGGAATACCAATCCGCTGTGGCTGGCCGGATTTGCCAGTTCCGCGGTTCAGTTTGCGGCTGATTTCAAACACACCTACTGTGTCTCCAATGTGGAGGAAGACGGGCTGGTAACGATCGGTACCAGGGAATGGGAAGATTATACCGTGTCATCGACGGTCTTTTACAGTCTTCACCAGGCTGGCGGTCTGGTTGTGAGGAGCAGGGGCCATAAACGATACTATGGAGCAGCGCTCATGGATTACAGCCGTGCCGTGGTATACGTTCAGAAGGACAGAGAACGGGTGATACTGGCGGAGGTTCCCTATTCTTATCAGGAGGACACGGGATATACGCTTACCTTTGGGGCCCACCGGGAGAAACTGGAATTCTCGGTAAACGGGGAAACGTTAATCGAGGTGACGGATGGCACCTATCAGGGCGGCGGAGCCGGATTTACAATTTCGAAGGGAACGATGACCTGCGACAGCTTTATTGTTTCATAGAAAACGTTCCGGCGCACGGCGGAGCAGAATATCCGGATTGCAGAACAGGAGGCAGGACATGGATTATATCATAGCATCAACGGTTGTGACTGACGAGATTAGATTTGCAGATAAAAAAACGGTGGTAAAAAAGGCTGGAGGAGCCGGAATCTATGCGCTGTGCGGAATCCGGCTCTGGTGCAGCAGCGTCATGCCTGTGACAGGTGTGGGAAGGGATTACGGGGAACTGTTCGGAGACTGGTATCAGAAGAACCATATTTCCATGGAAGGGCTGATTGAGAAGGATGAGAAAACGCCTTATAACATAATCCAGTATTTTGAGGATGGGGAGCGGAGTGAGACGGCCCTGTACGGAGCGGATCATTACCGGAAGATCGAGGTGACGCCAAACGAGCTGGAACCGTATTTTCAATCGGCAAAGGGGATCTATATTTTCAAGAATACCTCCCCGGATTTCTGGGAGCAGGTCCTTCCCATGATGGAGAAACGGAAAGCCGCCGCCTTGTGGGAGATCGCCAGCGATTCCACCTGTCCGGAATGCCTGGACGAGGTGAGGCGGACAGCCGGAAGTGTGGATATCTTTTCGATCAATTTAACAGAGGCCAGGAATTTATTCGGTACAGAGCGTTTGGACGAGATAATCGGAACATTCAGGGAATGGCTGGACAGTTCGAGTCACTCTGTACGGCAGAATCATTTGCAGATGGTTTTTCTGCGCAGAGGCTCTAAGGGAGCGGTGATGATCACGCAGGAAGAGACCGTGTACGTACCTACGGCAGACGGCGCGTATGTGGTGGACCCTACAGGCGGCGGCAACAGCTCGTCGGGTGCGGTTCTTTACGGCTGGTGCAGCGGCCATACTCCGGAGGAGTGCGGTCTGATGGGAAGCATTTCGGCCGCCATGTGTCTGGAGCAGTATGGCGTTCCTGAGGTAATCGGGGCGGAGAAGCGGGAGGCCGCGCAGAGACTTTTAGAGGCAATGAAAGGACGGAAGTTTAATGAAGAGTGAGGAAATCAGAAAGAAACCATCCATCAGACGGATTCACGAGCAGTATGAGTACTATAAAAATGTACCGGAACGGGGGCTCATGATCAAAGGACGCCCGGCGCTTACCCAGATTGACCACGAAAAGGTGGGGGATTTTGTCCTGATTACGGTGAGGGATCCCCTGTGTGCCTATGATGAGGACCCGGCGAAGAAGATTGCGGACAGACTGGACCATGCAGAGCTGATTGGCAATTCCGGGATGTTTACCTCTTATACCGGAACGTATAAAGGAGCGAAGATCACCGTGGTCAGCGGCGGCAGCGGATCGCCGGAAATGGAACTGATATTATACGATTTTATGGAATATACGGACGCGGGAACGTTTCTGCGGGTCGGCGGTTCCGGCGGAATCGGTGATGAGGTGAAGCCCGGAGACGTGGTGATCGCCAGCGGTGTGGTCAGGGAAGAGGCCATGACGAAAGCGTACATACCGGCAGGATATCCGGCGGTCAGCCACTATGAGGTGGTAGGCGCCATGGTGGAAGCCGCCGAAGCGCTGGGAGCGCCGTACCATGTGGGCGTGACCTTGTCTGTGGACAGCGATTTTGTGGGCGGAGGCAGGCCTGGCGTCGGCGGATACTTACAGCCATGGAATATTGAAACAGCCGGAATCTACAACCGGGCTGGTGTGCTGAACGGCGACCGGGAGTCAGCGGCGATCGTGACTCTGTCCGCGCTGTTTGGACGCAGGGGCGGTTCCATCTGTTCCGTTGCGGATAATCTTTGCACCGGAGAGAAGTTTGAAGCGGGCGGCGGCCATGAGTTTGCGATTGATATCGCACTGGAGGGCTGTGCGGTCTTAAACCGGTTAGATCAGGAAAAGAACGAGAAAAAGGCAGAGGAGAAACAGTGATATGAGTGAAAGACTGACGAAAGAGTATGACAATCCCATGTGCAGACAGGCGATGAGCCTTCCGGAGCTGATTCGGAGCCAGTATGAGGACCTGGAACCAAAGACCAGGAAAGTCCTGTCTTTTCAGGAGATATTTAATATTCAGCGTGTGGTGCTGACGGGATGCGGGGATTCCTATGCGGCGTGTATGGCCACAAAGCATGTGTTTGAGATGCTGACGGGGATTCAGGCTGAGGTGGTGACAGCCATCGATTTTGGCCGGTATTACAGTGAACGCCACATGGGCGTGGACTGTCAGAATCCCCTGGTGATTGTGGTCAGCAATTCGGGCCGCGTGGCCAGAATTTCGGAGGCGGTTCAGCGGGCGAAATTCCATGACTGTTTCGTCCTTGGAATCACAGGAAATTTGACTTCCCCACTGGCCCAGAACTCGGATAAGGTGCTGAAGCTGGATATTCCGCCCTTTGAGAGCGCGCCGGGAACGAGAAGCTATATGGTCAGCGTGATGGCGCTCCTTCTGCTGGCTGTCCGTATCGGTGAGGTGCGGGGCATGTACACCATGGATCAGGCCATGGACTACCGCTATGATATGAAAAATCAGGGGGATTTGCTGGAAGCGCTTCTGCCGCAGATGGCAGAAACGTGTGCCAAGATGGCGGAAGAATGGAAGGATTTCCCCTGCTTCGATTTTGTGGGAGCGGGCTTTGACTACGCGGCGGCATGGTTTGGCCAGGCGAAGATGCTGGAGGCCACAGGAAAATTTTCCATGCATATCAACTCGGAGGAATGGTTCCATTTGAACTGTTTCGCCAAGGACCCGGAACACATCGGCACCGTGGTGGTGTCCAATACCACGAATCCGGGGCTAAGCAGGACAAAGGACGTCATTCGTTATGGAAAGAAGCTGGGGCGGCCGATGTTAGTCATCACCGATGGAGCTGGAACGGAAGGCGTATCCTGTGTAACCGTGCCGTCTCCCAAATATCCGGTCAATATGCCGGTGACCCAGTTCGTTCCGATGTCTCTTCTCGCCGGTTACCTCTCCGCCATGTTGGGAGAGGAGTATGGGCGCGGATGTGAAGGACCATGGAGCTTCTGCGAAAATGGCTTCTGTGTCCAGAATAATGAGATCGTTTTGAAATAGCGGAGGATGGAAAAATGCTGAAAAACTTTAAAATAAAGACGAAGTATAATGAGGTTTACGATATTACGGAACACGTAAAGAAGGCGGTGGAGGAAAGCGGAGTAAAAGAGGGCACCTGCCTCGTTTACAACCCTCATTCCACAGCGGGGCTGGCGGTATTTTCTCCATGGGATCCGGACGGGTTCCTGGATCTGGACGAGGAGATCCGCAGGCTGGTGCCGACCCGGATTGATTTTAAACACCAGCACGATACTCCGCAGGATGCGGCGGGCCACGTAAAATCGGCGCTTCTCGGCATTTCCGGGAATTTTATCGTGCATGAGGGAAAGCTGTTGGTGGGTGGTTCCCAGGGGATCTATTTCCTGGAATTTGACGGACCAAGAAACCGGGAATTTTATGTGAAGATTCAGGCGGATGCATAGAAACACATCCGGTTCCTGAAAAATTTTCAGGAGCATTCAGATTAAGAAAAGAGGAGAATAAAATGGATAAGAAGAAAATAATCCTGGACTGTGATCCGGGTATGGATGATTCCATAGCCATTATTATGGCTTGTAAATCAAACGCTTTGGAGGTAAAGGCGATTACAGCGGTAAATGGAAACTACCGCGTCGATGTAACCAGCAAAAATGCATTGAAGGTGCTGGAACTGATCGGTAGAACGGATATTCCGGTTGGAAAGGGAATGCCGGAGCCCATGGTGAGAAAGTGCCCGAAGGACCCGTTTACCCATGGAAAGGATGGCCAGGCAGAAAATTATCTTCCCGATCCGGTGACTGCGCTGAGTGATAAGAATGCTGTGGAATTGATTATAGATACGGTAAAGGCAAATCCGGGAGAGATTTACATACTCTGCACCGGCCCGATGAGCAATGTGGCCATGGCTATGAAAAAGGCGCCTGAGATCAAGGAGATGATCGCCGGAATCTATGCCATATCAGGAGCGTTCGGACTGAACCGTTACGCATATACCAATGCTACAGGCGATACGCCGCAGAGCGAATGGAATGTGTATGTGGACCCGGAGGCGGCCGATATTGTATACAATTCCGGCGTGAAGCTGGTGGCTCTGGGCCTCGACGTGGCGACTCATTTCGATGTGAATTTGACAGATGAAGATATCCGTATGCTGGAGGCGAGCGATAAGCCGGAGGCAAAGTTCTTTTTACAGGCAGTTCATTTTGTAAATGAAAAAGGCTTTGAGGCGTACTGTGCGGTAATTGACTGTATGGCGGTGGGATACGCTATCGATGCTACCCTGGTAAAGACCATTTCCGGGCACGTGGGTATTGAGACGAAGAGTGATTTGACGCTGGGGATGACGGTGCTGGACCGGAGACACCATTTCGTATGGGAATCGCTGCCGGTTGTGGAAATCGGAGAGAGCGCCGATTATGAGAGATTCTTAAAGCTTCTCATGAAGCTTGTGCTGGCTTAAACGGGAGGTTTATACATGTTTGAAAAAGAAAAAATTTATATAGCCGGCCCCGAGTGCTTCTATCAGGGCGGACCGGATATTTTAAATGCAATGAGACGGAGGGCGGAGAGCCTGGGCTTTGGCGTTACGCTTCCCAACGAGCATCCGCTGGACATGGGGAATCCGGAGCTTCAGAAGCGGGCGGACAGTATTTTTGCGGATTTGAAAATGATAATGAAGGAAACTACGGTCATTATCGCCGACTTAGAGGCGTACCGCGGTTCTGAAGCGGACAGCGGAACCATCTACGAGATCGGAATGGCATATGCGGATGGATTAAAATGCTACGGCTATACGAGAGATAAGCGCCCCCTGGCATGGAAAGATCAGAAGTACGTGATGAAGGATGGCATTGTCTATGATGAAAATGGTAAAAAAGCACCTTACAGGGAACTGCCATTTTCACCAACCGTGGTAGGTTCGACGAAGATCGTAGAAGGTGATTTCGACGACTGCCTCGCCATGCTGATGACAGATTTGGAGGAGGAGTGGAAGGCAGAGGGAAGATCGGGCGCCATGGCCGCAGCGCAGGTTCCGGAGGCGTCCGGGGAGGCCAATAAGGCGCAGGGCCGGACTAATGAGACACATGATCCGGTCAACGCTCCGGTGAAGCCGAGAGTTTACTTATCCGATGTGATCCGGTATGAAGAGGACGCCAGGGAGGTCTACGGACGCCTGAAGGAGCTCTGCGCTTCTTACGGTCTGGAGGCTGTCACTCCCTGTGACTGGGCGGACGGATTCCCGAAGACAGAAAGCGCCAATCCCTATGTGAGGGCGGCTGCGCTGACGGAGAATTACTGCCGGCTGGTGAGAAGCTGTGATGCCGTCATCGCTGATCTGAATGATTACCGCGGCTATGAGTGCTCCAATGATGTGGGATTTGAATGCGGTATGGGATTTGAGATGGGGAAAAAGCTGTTTGGCTATATGAGAGATGCAAGGCCGTGCATCGAGAAGATTCCTCATCTGGGTGAAGCGGCAGAGTTCCGGGATATGACGGGATGCAATGTGGAGAATTTCAATTATCCGGCCAATTTGATGTTTGGAAGTTCCATGAAGATTTATGAGGGGGATTTTGAACAGATTATCGAGCGGGCGGCGAAGGAATTGAAGGAGTGAGAAAGGAAGTTTCAGAACATGGCTCGGATTTTAAATTATGGTTCGCTGAATATTGATCATGTGTACTCGGTTCCGCACATTGTCAGGCCGGGAGAAACCATTTCCGCTGTGGGATTTAAGGATTTCCCGGGCGGGAAAGGCTTAAACCAGTCAGTGGCGATGGCGAGAGCCGGAGCCATGGTCTTTCACGCCGGCAGGATTGGAAATGACGGCGGATTCCTGAAAGAGATCCTGGTGGCCAACGGCGTGGACTGTACCTGGCTGAAAAACAGCGAAGGGCCGAACGGCAGCGCCATCATACAGAAGGATAAGGACGGCCAGAATGCAATCATCTGTTATGCGGGAAGCAATGGAGAGATCAGTCCGGCGGAGATCGACGAGGTTCTGTCCCATTTCCGGGAAGGAGATATTCTTGTATCCCAGAATGAGATCAGCAATGTTCCATATCTGATTGAAATGGCGGGAAAACGGGGGATGCGGATCGCCTTTAATCCGTCCCCGATCGATGATACGGTGCTGCATATGGACTTGTCTCCGGTTTCCTGGCTCGTGATTAATGAGACGGAGGGATATGGCCTGACCGGAGAAGAGGAGCCGGAGAAGATAGTTAAAAATCTGATTACCCGGTATCCCGCTATGGCTGTTGTTCTGACGCTGGGAGAAGACGGCTCCATGTACTGCCAGGGGGACACGATCCTGCGGCAGGAAGCCTGTCACTTCGGAGTGAAGGATACGACTGCGGCCGGCGATACGTTTCTGGGGTACTTCCTGGGGACATATGAACTGGAAGGCGATGTGAAGGAAGCGCTCGATATGGCCGCCCGGGCGGCGGGGATCGCGGTGTCGAGAGAAGGGGCGGTGCCGTCGATTCCGAGGGGGGAGGAAGTCAGATAGTGATAACGGCAGGAGGACCCACCCTTCTCCTGCCAGTTACGGCGTTTCCAGGCGGTGGTATTTGTACGGAACAGTGTGTGGAAAGCAGGATGAAAATTATTTAAAAAAGTTATTGAAATATGAAAGCATATTCGGTATAATATAAATGTATTAAAGATAATACATTAAAACAAATAAGCGGAGGTAAAGACGAGATACAAAATCAGTTTTATTTTTTAGTATTAAATGTATTTATGTTAATACATTAATAACTATAGCTTAAAGGAGAGGAAAACTTTGGCAAAGAAAATGGTAATCATATCTGTGGATGCATTGGTAGGCGAAGATTTAGAACTTGCCTCCACACTTCCGGGGTTTAAAAAAATTATGGAAGGCGGAGCGAGAGTGGAGCAGGTCATGAGTGTCTATCCGACATTGACATATCCTATTCATGTAGTTCAGATGACAGGAAGAAATCTGATGAATCATGGAATTTACAACAATGAGCGCGTCATGCCGGGACGTCTTTCGCCAGACTGGTTCTGGCAGATCTGGGACTGCAGGGTTCCGACCATATTCGACGCGGCACACCGGAAGGGGCTTAAAACTCACGCCGTGATGTGGCCGGTGACGGCACAGGCGGACATCGACTGGCTTCTGCCGGAAGTATGGGATTTACAAAAATGGGAGGATCCTGCAATTATATATAAGAAAAACTGTTCCCCGCAGCTGTTTGACAAATATTTCGAAAAACACCGGTTTAAACTGGGCTGGCATCCGAAACCGGAGCTGGACGAATTCGGAGTATCTGTCGCAGAAGACGTGATCCGGAATGAAAAGCCTGATTTAACCATGATTCATGTGTCAGCAGTTGACATTGCGCGCCATGGAAACGGTATGTTTGGACCGGCGATTGACGATGCCATCCGGAAAGTGGACAGCTGGCTATGCAGACTGGAGCAGGCGGTTTCAGACAGCGGCTGGTTTGACGAAACCAATTTTATCATTGTCAGCGACCACGGGCACTTAAAGGTAGATAAGCAGGTGAATTTGAATGTACTTTTTAAAGAAGAGGGACTGATTCAGACGGACGATCACGGTGAGCTTGCAAGTTATCAGGCATACTGCCATTCTTCAGGGCTTTCTGCCCAGATTTTGCTGGCAGATGCGGCCGATACAGAGGTCCGGAAAAAAGTGGAAGCCATCTTGGAATATGCAAAAGACACAGAAGCATTTGGGATTCAGGCGATTTATACGAGGCGCGAAGCCGAGGAAAAATTCCAGCTGTCAGGTCCCTTTGAGTATGTGGTCGAGGGCGCAGGCGGCGTTGCATTTGCAGCAAAATGGGATGGAAGGGCCATTATCAACGAGGAAGATTCCGATTACGATTATGTGAAGACCTCTCATGGGCACCGGCCTCACTTAGGCCCGCAGCCGGTCTTGATGGCGAAGGGTCCGGATTTTAAGGAGAACATCGTAATCAGGGAGTGCAGCATTCTGGATGAGGTGCCGACATTTGCAGCAGTTCTGGGCGTAGAGATGGAAGGACTGGAAGGCAGATGCTTACATGAATTGTTAGCACACTATTGATACGGCATACTAACCTGGCCAAAAGAAGGGGGACTTTAAGTGGCTGAGATTATACTAAAGGATATTTGTAAGAGCTTTGGGGAGACTGCGGTGGTGAAGCACGTGGATCTGACGATCGAGGATGGAGCGTTTTCGGTAATCGTCGGGCCTTCCGGCTGTGGGAAATCTACGATTCTCCGGATGATTGCCGGGCTGGAGCAGCCGACTTCAGGAGAAATATGGATTTCGGGGAAATGTGTCAACTATGTTCCGCCGGGAAAACGGGATATCGCCATGGTTTTCCAGAATTATGCGATCTACCCGACGATGAGCGTGAGAGATAATATTGAATTTGGACTTAAGAACCGAAGGGTTCCGAAAGAAGAACGTGACAGTCTGATCGGGGATGTCAGCGAAATCGTGGGGCTGACAGAATACCTGGGCAGAAAGCCGAGCGAGCTTTCGGGCGGTCAGCGTCAGAGGGTTGCCCTGGCGAGGGCCATGGTGAAGAAGCCCAGTGTGTTCCTTATGGACGAACCATTATCCAATTTGGATGCAAAACTGCGTAATCAGATGAGAAGCGAGCTGATTCAGCTTCATGACAGACTGGGTACGACATTCATCTACGTGACTCATGACCAGGTAGAGGCGATGAGTATGGGCAATAAAATTGTTATTATGAATCAGGGAGAGATCATGCAGGTGGGAAAGCCAATGACGGTATACCACTGTCCTGAAAATATATTCTCTGCCCAGTTTATCGGAACACCGCCCATGAATATACTGGCGGCAGAGGGGCTTCATGATGCGGTGTGCTGTCCGCCGGGCTGCCGGTATGTGGGGTTTCGGCCGGAACGGATCAGCCTTGACAGGGAATGCGGCGAGGCGCTGGTCCTGTCGGCTGTCGTGCAGACGAGAGAACTTCTGGGAGCGGAGGCGGTCTATACCTTCGAGTCAGAGGCGGGTAAGATTCAGATGAAGAATTATTCAGAGTATTTGCCCGAGCCGGGAGAAAAGGTGAATCTGATCATAGAACGAAAACATCTCTTTTTCTTTGATGGCAGCGGAAAAGCGTTTGGTATGGACTGCGGGAAAAGAGAGGTGTAGAGAATATGAGAGATAAGCGGAAAGCTTCCCACGCATTTTGCAGGAGGAAAGCAAAGCAGACACTTCTGAAACAGACCTCATTCCGTGATGGGATCCGGCCGTATATGATGGTTCTGCCGTCGATTGCAGTTTTTCTGTTCTGTTATATTTATCCCATTTTCTACATGATTTACTTAAGTCTTTTTAAATGGGATTTTATAAGTCCAACCAAGGATTTCGTCGGCCTGAAGAACTTTATCACCCTGTTTTCCAAGGCGGAATTTCATCAGGTGCTGTCCAATACACTGATTTATACATTCTGTTCCGTTGGAATAGCGATCGTACTTGCCCTTGTGCTGGCGGTCTGGTTAAACCATCCGGGAAAAATGTTTGCTTTTGTACAGGGAGCAATTTTCAGTCCCCACATTATATCTCTGGTATCCGTGTCCTTTATCTGGATGTGGATGATGGAACCGTCCTATGGGCTCTTAAACTGGCTGCTTGGGCTGTTTGGCGTCAAGCCCTCCATGTGGCTGCAGCGGCCGGACACGGCATTGATGTCGCTGGTGCTGGTATCTGTCTGGAAGCTGATTGGATACGATACTCTGATCCTGATATCGGCGCTGCAGAGTATTCCAAAGTCGATTTACGAAGCAGCACTGCTCGATAAGGCGCCCGGAATCGTCACCTTTTTTAAGATCATTCTCCCGATGATTTCGCCGAATCTGTTCTTTTTGGTGGTCATGAATACCCTGACCTCATTTCAGGCGTTTGAGACCGTGTCCATCATGACAGAGGGAGGACCAATGAATTCCACCAATACACTGGTTTACTATATCTACCAGAATGGCTTCCGTTTTTATAAAATGGGATATGCCTCTGCGGCGGGAGTCGTGCTGCTGGTACTGGTCGGAATTATGACGATTATTTATTTTAATTTACTGGGAAGAAAAGTACATTACCAATAGGGGGTGAAACGATTGCAACTGACATACCGATTGAAAAAAATAGTATTGACGGTGATACAGTATATCGGGTTTGCCATACTGCTGGTGCTGTTTATTATTCCATTTGTCTGGATGGTATCCACGTCAGTCAAGTCCATCGGGGAAACTCTGACAAATCCACCGATTTTTATTCCGTCTGATTTTCATTTTGAGAACTATATAAAGGCATGGAAATCGGGGCCGTTTCTCCATTTCTTTTTAAACAGTGCCATTATTACATTTTCCAGCATGATTCTGCAGCTGCTTTTTGTTGTTCCGGCTGCTTATGCATTTGCCCGGTGTAAATTCCGGGGAAAGACAATCCTGTTTGGAATTACGATGATGACGCTTATGATACCGGGACAGTTGATCTTTATGCCGCTGTTTTTGATCTTTTCCAGGATGGGGCTGATTAATTCCTATGCCAGCATGATTCTTCCGTTTTCTACTAGTGCGTTTGGCATATTTATGCTGCGGCAGAGTTTTATGCAGATTCCGGAAGAACTTTTAGAGGCGGCCAGGCTGGATCAGGCCAGCGAGTGGCAGATCATCCGGCACATTATGGTTCCGATGGCGAGACCAACCATCGTCACGCTGATGCTTTTAACATTTATCAGCCGCTGGAACGATTATTTCTGGCCGCTTGTTATGACAACCAATGATAAGGTCCGCACGCTTTCTATCGGTGTTTCCATGCTGAAAAACACGGAAGGCGGCGCTTCCTGGAACGTATTAATGGCAGGAAATGTGATTTTGGTTCTGCCGATTTTAATAGTCTTTGTTTGTGCCCAGCGCCAGATCATACGGGCGTTTACATATACAGGAGAAAAGTAAACAGAAAGAAAAGGAGAGGTGTAAGATGAAGAAAACATTAGCTATGATGTCAGTTTTGCTGGTTGCCGGCACCCTTTTAAGCGGCTGCGGAAAGAAGGCTGTTGAAGAGACGGCTGCGGTGCCTGATAATACCCAGGGAACCACACAGGCGGAGAACGTGACAGCGGCAGCCGATAACGGAGGAGAAAAGGTAAAAATCGAGTTCTGGTATGCCTGGGGAGATAAGATCGGAGAGACAAACGAGGAGCTGGCCAGACGGTTTAACGAGTCCCAGGATAAGATTGAGGTGGTGGCCTCCTATCAGGGCAGCTATGACGATGTGCAGTCCAAGACACAGGCCGCTTTTGCAGCAGGGGAGGCACCAGCCATTACGATGAACGAAACGGCTTCGGTAGGTACGTTCGCCCGGTCGGGAATATCAAGGGATTTAACGGATCTTGTCGCCCGGGACGGGTATGATCTGAACAACTTTAATACAGGTCTGATGACGAATTCCTATGTGGACGGAAAGCTTTACGCGCTTCCGTATATGCGCAGTACGCCTCTGATGTTCGTAAATACGGATATGCTGGAAGCCGCAGGACTCGATCCAAAGGGACCGGAAAACTGGGATGAGCTTACCCATTACGCGGAAGTGATGGCGGAGCAGGGGAAAGATGCCCTGTGCTTCCCGATCGTAAATGAATGGTATTTTGAGGCATTTTTAGGACAGGCAGGCGGAACCATTTTTAACAAAGAAGAAAATGGCTTTGACTTTAATAATGAAGCCGGTGAATCTGTATTAAATTATTGGAGAGATCTGCAGAAGACAGGAGGAGTTAACATTCTCTTTGGAAGCGATTCCAGCAATATGTCGAAAGCGGAATTTGCATCTCAGAACTGTGCCATGCTTTTTGCTTCAGTAGCGGATATCAATTACTTTCTGGATGTGGCAAAGGACAACGGATTTAACTGCGCGACTGCATTTTTGCCGGGAAATAAAACGTTTGCAATTCCAACCGGAGGCGCCAATTTAATTATTACCTCCAATAAGAGCGAGGAGGAAACCAATGCAGCATGGGAATTCATGAAATGGGTGCTGGAGGATGAGCAGACGATTTATGCGTCGCAGAATACAGGATACGTTCCGGTGACAAACAGTGCTGTGGAGAGTGATGCCATGAAGGCCTTCTACGCGGAAAAGCCGCAGTTTAAGGTAGCGGTGGATCAGCTGCAGTACATTCTGGCCAGACCGATTTCAAAACAGGGACCGGAAGTGCATAAGGCCATCAAAGACATGGTCACGGAGTTCCTTATGGACGAGAATGTCTCTGCCAAGGAGGTTCTCGATAAGACGGAAAAGCAGTGTATGGAAATTTTAAATGAGTGATAATCAGATATGGCTGCCGCAAAGGTGCGGCAGCCCGCAGAAGCAGGAGGAACCATGGGGGTAAAATTAATTGTGTGCGATGTGGATGGCACTTTGATTGATCATTCGGAAACCGTAATCCCGGAGCTGATTCAGATTGTGGATCAGTGCAGAAAAGAACACATTTATTTTTCTCTCGCTTCCGGAAGAACGAAGGAATTAATCGAGGATATCCGGTTGAAGCTGCATGTCACGGAACCGTATATCGCAGCAAACGGAGCGTGTGTGTTTGTGGATGACACCTGCGTCCTGATGAAAGGCTTCTGTGCAGATCCAATCAGGGACATCATAAGTGACGCAAACCGGGTGGGGCTTACGGTAACCTGTTCCGACGCTTACCAGGAGCGCGCTCTGAGTGTTACTGATTACGTTGCGGAGCACCGGAAATTAGGAAACCGGTTTAAGCAGCTGCTGGATTTTCATGCAGTGGACTGGAAAGAACAAAAATTTGTTAAAATCATGTTTATGGATGAACACAGAACAGGAAAAATAGAAAGGATCAGGAAGGCTTTAAAGCCATATTCCTCTCAATACTGGATAACGACGTACTCCGATGTAGCGGTTGAGCTGGGGCCGGTACAGTGTAATAAAGCGACGGGAGTCCGGGAACTGGCGGGACTTATGGGGATTGGTATGGAAGAGGTGATGGCCTGCGGGGACTTTACAAATGATCTGGAAATGATCCGGGAAGCGGGAATCGGAGTTGCGGTGGCAAATGCCAATGAAATTCTGAAGAGTTCGGCGGACTATGTCGCCGCTTCCGCCTGCGCCTGTGGGGTGATTGAGGCGGTGAAAAAGTTCTGTCTGTCAGGCAATGGAGTTCCATAATCTGGGAAATTATGATATACTGAATGTGTATAAAAACTGTTTTCTGCCGGATGTGCGATGCACAGACGGCGGGAATAATTGATCGAGTGCCGCCCGGCCCGGGAGTACTTGGCGAAGTGTTTCACTAAAATGATCAGAAGAGGAATGAAATAAATGGGGAACAGCAATGGTATCATGAATGAATCACCTATTCCACTCTACTACCAGATCTATGTCGATCTGAAAAACAAGCTGTTGATTAACAAGCTTGTAGATGAAAACGGAAAACTTCCGGCGGAAAAGGAACTGGCAGAATCATATAAAGTGAGCCGGGTTACCATGCGGCAGGCCATTGCGGAGCTGGAAAAGGACGGTCTGATTGTCCGCTACAGAGGCCGCGGATCTTTCCTGAAATCGCAGCCGAATCCGATTCTTCATAAGCTGGGACTGCCGGGGCAGGCGGGCAGAGTACAGATTGACAAGAGCCCTGAGATTGTGGAACTGAGCCATTTTGACACGACGTATGAGTATATTGGCCGTGCATTAAACTATGAGGGAGATATTTTCTTCATTAAGCGGATTTTCCGCGTCGATGGCAACCCGGTTGCCATTAACCGAATCTGGATTCCTGCGGTCTTCACCCCGGAACTGGATAAAAAAGGCTTATGTGTGGAAGGCTCTCTTTCGAAGACATTGAAGGAAGTATATCATTTGAAGATAGACCGCAGAGAAAATGTTATCGAGGCTGTAAGACCTTCGGTATCTGACATAGAACTGCTGAAGATCACGTATGACACACTGATTCTCCAGATCACGAGCAAATCCTTTTTAAAAGACAATTTACCGTACGAGTATTCCGTCACCTCCTGGATTGGAGATGCCATCAGGCTGGAGGTGGATGTGGAAGACATAGAACACGGTATTACATTTTTGAAATAAAGAACCCGGCAGATGTGTATTCTGCCGGGATTTTCTGTTGCAGAGGGAGTATTATTAAATCAGGAGGTTTTTAGAATGAATAAATTTCCGGTACAATTGGTGGTAAGTGATATTGACGACACTTTGATTCACAAAGAAGATCACTTAAATGAAAAGATAATTCAGACAATCGAGGAACTGAAAAGACGGGGGATCCAGTTTACGCTGGCGACAGGAAGAATGCCTTACCGCGCAGAGTCCTATGCAGGAGATGCAAAGCTTACGGTACCGTTTATTGCAAATAACGGAAGTATTTTGTATGACAGGGGGAGGATGATCTGGTGTAAGATGCTGTATGCAAAAATAATCCAGGAGATTACACAGCGATATATGGAAAGGAATCCCCAGTTTACGGTTATATTTAGTTTTACAGACCGGGAATGTCCTCTGGTAAGAACGGAGTGGATCAGGAAGCGCCTTGGTAAATATAAAGGATATGATCAAACTCTGGGAAACACGCCGGATGTCTGGAATCAGACCGTGCATAAAATTTATGTCCTGGACGATGCGAGATCAGGTATCATTGGAGCTTTTGCAGATGAACTGGAATATTATCGGAACGAGATCAGTTTTTTTCAGTATGGAGAGTTTTCGATCGAGATAGTGGCAGGCGGCTGTTCCAAGGCATCAGGCCTTACGAGACTCTTAGAATATCTTTCCATACCGGCTGACTGTGTCATGGCGGTAGGAGATCATACGAATGATATTGAATTGATCAAAAAGGCCGGTATTGGTGTGGCGGTGGCAAATGCTGATTCGCAGCTGAAAGCGGCGGCGGATTACGTCACTGCCGGAGAACGGGATTTGGGGGTAAAGGAGGCGATTGAAAAGTTTGTGCTTAGTGAGTGAGGGGGAGGCAAAGAAGAATATTAAGATTACTCACTGGGAAAGCACCGGCATACCTTTGACAGATTTTTATGATTAAATAGTTTGAAAGTAAAAAAAACATTTATTACTTGTGTTTTTCCTGAGGCCATGTTATACTATAATCATTCCATAGAAATTCTTATTCTGTGATAATCATGTAATCTGGCAAGTCTGCCAATTTTATTCCATGATACGAAAGAAACTAAATTATGAGGGAGTGATAAAAGTGGCAGAGCAGGATTATTATATGAAAATACTGCTGGAGGACAGAGACAGGTTTGCTGATTTTATCAATGTCAATGTTTTTCACGGAAAACAGGTGCTGGCAGCAGATAAATTAAGCCTGCTTAAGAATGAAGCGGGAATTGTGGTCGTTGATGAGGACGGGGTGAAACGAACGATTCAGAGACGTCGAGATGTCGTCATGAAAGCAGAGTTTGGGGCATACTTCTGTGTTGTGGCAAGTGAGAATCAGGGGAAGGTCCATTATGGCATGGCCGTTCGGGAAATGATGTATGATGCACTCGATTATACAGAGCAGATACGAAAAATCGAAGAAAAGCACAGAGCAGAAGGGGATAAGCTGGAAGGTGCTGATTTTCTGTCACATGTTACGAAGGCTGACAGACTCATACCTGTTGTGACCCTGACCCTTTACTATGGGAACGAAGCCTGGGATGGGCCGAAAAGCCTGTATGAAATGATGGGAATCGATGAGGGATGGGAAGAGACAGCACTGGTGAAAAAATGTCTTCCTGATTATAAGATTAACCTGATCGATATCAGGGAAGGAGAGAAACTTGATCAGTATAAGACCAGTTTACAACACGTTTTTGGGCTGGTAAAATATAATAAAAGCAAACAAAAACTCTATGAATATACAAGAGTTCACAGGGAAGAGATCAATCGTATGGACCGTGAGTCCAAGGCGGCGGCCCTTGCATTGATTGGAGAACAGAAGAGGCTGCAGAAAATTCTGGAGTCTAAGAGAGAGGAGGAGATGGATATGTGCCAGGCGATCGATGAGCTGATTGCGGATGGGGAAGTACGGGGAGAAGTACGGGGCATATTAATGGGAATGGAAAAAACAAAAATTAATTTTATCAGGAAGCAATACAAGAAGCAATTATCAAGCAGCCAGATAGCAAATATTCTGGATTTGGATGAGCGGTATGTGGAAAAAGTAATAAAACTTTTTAAACAGTATCCGGCTGGCTCCGATGATGAGATTGCCGGGTATCTATAAATATTAAGAAGTAAAAAGTATGATGTATGAATACATACCTTAGAGAATATATACAAAATCAGAAGTGAAATGCCTCTCTTCCGGCAAAACCAGTAATCAAAGGTTTTTTGCGGAAAGGAGGTATTTTTGTTATATTCCGCCTGGCCGCAGGCGATGCCCTAAATCTGGTTAAATATAAGATAAATTGTTAAAGAAAATCGACAAAATGCTGGACAACAAAAGGAGGAAAGGTGTATAATGAGGGAAAGTTGCTAAAGCGCTTTAGCATAAGAAAAAAGGAGGTATTTCTATGAAAAGGAAACGGTTATATTCAGCAGTACTTGCAGCTGTCATGGCAGGGGTGATGATAGCGGGCTGTTCTTCCGGAACAGGGAAGGAAACTGCAGATGCCCATGCACCGGAAGGAGCACAGACAGAGAATGCGGGGGAACAGAGGGACGCGCCGGCACAGGAGAAAGAATTGATTATGTGGCACAACCGGGGCGGCTCCAACGGAAAGTTTATCGAAGAGCAGCTGATTCCGGAGTTTAACGACACCGCCGGTAAATTGGCTGGAGTGAAGGTGGTGCCGGTCTATCAGGATGAAGACATTGTAAGTAAGCTAAAAGCGCTGATCCTGGCAAACGATGTAGCGAATATGCCTGACCTTGTCACTATTTATGCCGGCGATGTGGAGTACATGAGCACAGTAAAGAATGTCGTTCCTCTGGATTCGTTTCTCGAGACGGATGCAGATTTTAAGAAGGAGGACATGGTACAGTCCCTGTGGGATACGTATAATTTCAGAGGAAAACAGTACAGTATCCCATTTACAGGCGACGCCATGATCTTCTATTATAATAAGACTGCATTTGAGAAGGCGGGGCTCGATCCGGAAAAACCGCCGAAGACCATTGCGGAGATGGCTGACTGCGCGGAAAAACTGCTGATTAAAGATGGTGATACGGTGAAACAGTACGGAATCACCCTTGGCCTTCAGAATGTATATTTAAACAACTGGATCGGCGGCCAGGGCGATTACCATTTCATCGGCAACAATGAGGGCGGCAGGACAGGGCGCATGACGAAGGTGACCTTTGATGAGGATGGAACCATGCTGACGCTCCTGAATGAGTGGCAGAAGGTTCTCGATACGGGGGCTGTGCAGAGTGTTGATGTGGACGATCAGCCCAAGGACGAGTTCTGTTCAGGCTTAAGCGCCATGTTCTGCGGTGGAAACTGGGCTATGACTTCAATCATTGAAGCGGCCAATGAGAATGGATTTGAGCTGGGCATTTCGGAACTTCCCAGGGTTTTGGATACGGATAAAGGCGGAGTATGTCCGGGGGGAACCTCCCTTTATATTCTGGACAGAGGTGATTCAGATGTAGTGAATACCGGATGGGAATTTATGAAATACTGGTCCTCGGCAGAGACGCAGACAAAACTGTGTATCGCAACCGGCTATATACCGACCAATGGAAAAACTATGGAAACGGAAGAGATGAAAGCGTTTTTGAAAGACAATCCCAGCTACCGTGTGGCATTTGACTCCCTTATGAAATCCAACCCAAAGGTGCAGGAGCATCTGGCGCCGACTCAGCAGGAGTTCCAGCTGATTTTCAGAGATACTTCTTTGAGATGGGCCAAAGGAGAGATCACGGCACAGGAATGCGTGGACAGCATGGCGGAGCAGTGCAACAGAGCGCTGGATGAATACAATGAGGCGAATCCGGTCGAAGAGTAAGATCCTTCGCGAGAGTATATACGGGGAGAGGGGCGGAAACGTTGAAAAGAAAAAAGAAAATAACTCCATATCTGCTGATACTGCCATCCATGTTTTTCCTGGTGCTGTTTATTTATTATCCGGCAGTTAAGACGCTGTTTAAGAGTCTGTTTTTAATTAATTCCGGTAATATGCCTGTGAAATACGTAGGGCTGGGAAATTATCGGAAACTGTTCAGTGATGAAACATTTTTAAAATCCATTGTTGTAACATTCGAGTATGCACTGGTTGTCATACCGGTGACAATTCTGATGGGGTATCTCCTGGCGCTGATCTCCGCGTCCGGGAGACGCCTCTCTCCCGTTTATGAACTGATGTATGCAATGCCCATGGCGGTGTCCATGTCTGTAGCTTCTGTCATTTTCAAGCTTCTTTTAAATGGGAATCTGGGACTGGTCAATCATGTGTTTCACTTAAATATTATGTGGTTTACGGATAAGAAGTATGCGCTGTGGGCGATCATTATCATTGGCATCTGGATGGGACTGGGGCTGACTTACATATTCCTGTTGTCCGCAGTCCGGTCGGTATCGGAAGAATTGCTGGAAGCAGCCACCGCAGAAGGCGCCGGGATGTGGCAGAAGGTGCGCTATATCTATACCCCCATGATAAGTCCAACCCTGTTTTACCTGTTCTGTGTCAACGTAGGAAGCGCACTGATGATGTCAGGACCCGTGATTATCCTGACCCAGGGAGGACCGGACAGTTCCACATCTACCATTATGTACTATATGTACCAGAAAGGATTCTACGTATATAATTATGGTCTTTCGTATTCGGCGGCTGTGGTAGGTTTTATCATTGGATTTACGGTTATTCTTATTTCGTTTATCTGGGAGAAGAGAGGTGTTCATTACTGATGGGAAAACGCAGGATATGGAAGAGCGTGCTGTATCAGGCCGCGGCGACAGGAATCGGACTTCTGGTCATATTTCCTGTGTTGTATGCACTGGGCACCTCCTTTATGAAGAGTACGGAGATCCTGAGCCTGAATCCAGGAATGATCCCGAGGCGGATCGACTTTTCCAACTATCATGCGGTTTGGGAAAATACGATGATGCTGCGGTTTATCTGGAACTCGCTCTTTGTAACCACAATCACGTGCTGTCTGCGCGTGGTGACGGCGGCCCTGGCCGCTTATGGATACGCCTGCTTTGATTTTAAGGGAAAGAATCTGTTTTTTTATTTGACTGTGGGGACTATGCTTATTCCCGGTGAAGCGACGCTTCTCACCAATTATGAGACCATATCGAAGCTTCATATGATTAATACTTATCAGGGGATTATTATTATGTTTATTGGCTCTGCGACCAGTGTATTTATTATGAGACAGTATTTTCTGGGGGTCTCGGTTTCTATAAAAGAAGCGTCTGAGATGGACGGGTGCGGAGATATCCGCTTCTTTACCAGAATTCTGATTCCGATTTCAAAACCGATTCTGGTTACCGTATTTATCACAGCATTTGTTGAAATCTGGAATGTGTACTTATGGCCCATGCTGATTACGAACCGTAACGAGATGAGGACGGTCCAGGTAGGAATCGCTCAGCTGAACAGTTCGGAGGGATCCGCTTATGGCGTTATCATGGCGGGGGCTGTAATTGTCCTCATTCCGTCGCTTCTGGTATTTATCATCTTTCAGAAGCAGATTATCAATGGAATGGTAACTGGTTCGGTAAAAGAATAAAGAAAGATTGGAGAACATGATGATCTACGAGACCAGGGTGGAAAAAGCAATAGAAATAACGGAGAACGGCCAGCCTTACATCAATCCTTACGATGGCTGTGTGTCCGGCTGTCCGTTCTGCTACTGGCTGGAACGGGAGGGATGGGAAGGCAATATCGCCATTAGAATCAATATCGCAGAGGTACTGGACCAGGAGTGCGGGAGATGGCCGCAGGGAGTCCGGCTTTACATTGGCGACTACTGCGATCCGTACATGCCGGTGGAGGAGACGTACGGGCTGACGAGACAGTGTGTGGAAGTTATCAAAAAACACGGTATACCTCTTACCATCTGTACCAGCGCGAAGTCGCTTCTGATTGAGCGTGATCTGGATTTAATGAGGGGGATGAAAGAGCTGTGTATCGTGACAGAACTGTGCCGACTGGATGAAATAGAAAAGCTTAAGGCTGGAAAAGGGCATGCGGGGATTGAGACGGGAAACCGGCTGAGAGAAGCGGGGCTTCCGGTGATTGCGACATTTGCGCCCATCCTGCCGGGAATCACGGATGTGGATCTGGTGCTGGACGCCTTAAGACCGGATATTCCGCTCTATATTGACCGTTTCTACATGAAACCGGATTCCATACAGGAGATCAGGCTAATGGAATATTTGAGGGAAAAACGCCCGGAATTAATGGAGGAATACAGACGTCTGATCCGGGAGGGGAGCGACGCAGAATATGAGGCAGTGATACACCGCTGTCAGGGAAGCGGCCGGGTAAAGCAGCTCCCGTTCTGATTGACTGGAACCATTGCTTTTTAGGGGATTTTCATATACAATGATAGGTACACTTTTGTAAAAATATGGAAGTACTGTTAGACTGGAGACGTTATATGAAAATCACTGCAAAAGATATTGCCAGGGAAGCAGGGGTCTCAGAGGCCACGGTTTCCATTATTTTAAATAACAAGGCCGGCCACTACCGGATTTCTGAAAAGACGCGGCAGAAAGTACTGGAGATTGCGGAGCGTTACGAATTTACCTGCAACCCGATTGCGGTATCTCTGGCAACCCGGAAAACACATACGATAGGCCTTATTCTGCCAAACCTAGTGAACCCTTTTCTGGCCAATATATCTACGGGAATTGAAAAGTGTGCTCAGGAAAATGAGTACGCCCTTCTGTTGTGCAACTGTGAGGAAAATGTGAAGCAGTGTGTGAAGTACCTGGATATTCTTCAGAAGAGGTATGTGGACGGGATTCTGCTTGTTCTGCCGAGGGAAAAAGAAGTGAATGCCAATCAGAGACTGGTCGAGGCGGCACTGCGAAAATGCCGGGTACCGGTGATTCTGATTGAACATTACTTACAGAAGGCACCCTGCGATTTCATGGCTGTTGACAACGTGAAGGGAGGCTATCTGGCGGCCGAGTATCTTCTGAAAAAAGGACATACCAGGATCGGTCATATTGCGGGAGAGCAGTTTACCAGACAGCGTACCTGCGGCTATCTGAAAGCGTTGAAAGATTATGGTATACCAATGGACAGCGGTCTGGTGATGCAGGGGGATTTCTCGATTGAATCCGGATATGAATGTGGAAAACGCCTTCTGGAGCAGGGGGTGACGGCTGTCTTCGCGGGAAA
The DNA here is from genome assembly GCF_024460495.1 of Hungatella sp. SL.1.14. Classification (NCBI taxonomy): domain Bacteria; kingdom Bacillati; phylum Bacillota; class Clostridia; order Lachnospirales; family Lachnospiraceae; genus Hungatella; species Hungatella sp. SL.1.14. The sequence goes on from NZ_JANFYJ010000003.1 coordinate 123,742, forward strand.
TGATTATATGGCGCTCGGTGTATGGCGGGCGGCCAGAGAACTGGGCCTTCGTATCCCGGAGGATGTATCTCTGATTGGTTTTGATGACGATCCGGTGGCGGTGGTGATGGATGTCCCGCTGACCACGGTCCGTCAGCCTGGCACCACGCTTGGAAAAGCTGCCAGTGAAATGCTGGTACAGAAGATAGGGGAAGAGCGGGGCACATATCAGCAGTATTACTTTGCACCGCAGCTGATTGAGAGAAGCAGCGTGGCAGCCCGGTAAGACGACAGGAAACCTGCATGGAGCTGTAAGTATAACAGAAAGTGGAGTCTGAACAGGAGTGAGTACATAAATACTTCTGATGCTCAGACTCCACTTTTGTTTTTTTCCATAAAACAGTGGTATGATCTGTCTCCAGACTACAGGTTATAGAATTTCTCCACAGACTGTTCGATGGTTTCATCCGCACAGATCAGTGAGATGCCTTTCTTTTTATGTTTCCGGTAGACCACAAGGATTTTGGAGAGATTCCAGGGAACCAGGATGCGATCCTTGTCGGATGCGGGGATGGTTACGGTTTTCGTAATCGTTTTTTCTTTTGTGTCTGTGGTCTCCGTACTGTAGCTGTAGCCAAATTTTGTCTCCAGCTCTGTGGTGAGCTTCAGTGTCAGGCCCTTCAGCAATCCGGAGGCTTCCCCCTTAATCAGGGAACGGACATCGACGGAGCATACATTTGTCTGTTTTAAGACGGATACCTGAGAGATTTTTATGGTAGTCGTCTGCGCCTGGCCCGCCGGAAAGGTCTGAATATTGGAGGGCGCGGTATAGGCCACATACAGGACGGCGCCAAAGTAGCTGTCAACGAGCTGCTGTTTCTTCATCATATTGTCGTACATCGGATCATTGATAGCCGGCCAGTATTTCTGAGGGATATCGCAGGGATCGGACAGGCTCAGGAAAACCGGTTTTGGGGGATAGCTGTACGGAATATTCAAAAGCTGGCTCAGCGGTTTGCCTGTATTTTCTCCCAAATCATGTTTTAATGCTTCCCAATTGGATATATCCATGGTATGTTCCTCCTTAATCCACTTTTGTAATGGTCAGCAGGTGATCGAAGTGGTGGCCCCTTGGCGGCAGTTCATTCCAGCCGTCTACGTTATACATTCCGGATACTTTTAATGAGGATTTATTGTCTTTTGAGTATGGAACTTCGATGGAAAGAGTCAGGGAACCACTCGCCCCAATCCAGGTACACTGGCCCTGATAGCCGGTGGCGGTACCTTTGGATGCCCGGATTCCAAATACTTCTTTGGTTTCTCCTGCGTTGATGGAGACAGGGGCGCTCTTATCCTTTCCTCCAAGGTACCAGATTCCCCAGTTCCGTTCCTCGTTATGTGCTACGAGTGTTTCCCCTGTCTGATTGCTGATTGTCATGTGGTAAGTCCATTCTGTACTGCTCATATTTTTTTGAAAGCCTGTCGTGAACAGGCCTTCTTCCTCCTTTCAAGAGTGGTGTGTAATTGGTGTCTGAATCAGTAGCGCTACACTATTAATCCAATCAATCGAACATATGTACGAATAAAGATAAAAAATAATTGAAAGATGCTCTGGAATTTTTCAATTTGTGCCTGTTGATCTGCGCACAGAAAGCTGTAGAATAATTCTGCAAATTATCCCATCTGTCCTTTTTCACCCCCGTCTTTTTTCCTATAATAAATACAGACAATATCTGCCGGAAGCGGCGGGATTTAAACTCATTACAGGAGAAGAGAAGGGGGCGTTTCTTTATGTTGCCATGTGATATTTTAATTAAAAATGCAGCGGTGCTGATGCCCGATATGAGCATTGCGAAAAATCAGACGATTGCCATTTCCGGCAGCCGGATTCTGGAGATTGCGGACACGGATAATTCAGATCAGACCATCAGCTGCCAGGCCGAAACGGTGATCGATGATCCGCATCTGCTGTGGATGCCGGGCCTCACTGACGGCCATCTTCACACCAGCCAGCAGTTCTTAAGGGGAAGTCTGCTGGACGAAAAGCCGGTGATCTGGAAGCGGATCAATGTGCCGTTTGAAGCATCTCTGACGGAAGAGACCATGGCGCTGTCAGCCAGACTTGCCGGTGCAGAGATGATAAAATGCGGAACCACATCCTTTGTGGATGCCGGAGGTCCTCATATCGAAGCAGCGGCAGAGGAGTATTTGAAGATGGGGATGCGCGGCGCTCTGACCTGGCAGACCACCGACGGAGCAAGCGTTCCGGATGGCCTGCGGATTGACACCAGGGAGGCATTGCCCCGCCTGGAAAAATTTCACAGGGAATACCACGGGAAAGGTGGCCTGCTTAAAGTATACTATTCCGTAACTTCTCTGATGGCCTGCACGGAAGACCTGTTTTATACGATATTTCTTGCGGCGAAGGAGCAGAACGTGACGGCAGAATGCCACATGAACGAGTATGCCAGCGAAGTGCTGGATTTTATTGAACGATACGGGGAACGTCCTTTCCTCTATCTGGAACGAATCGGTGCGTTATCGCCGCAGTTTGTTGCCGCCCACTGTATCATGCTGTCCGAATCCGAGATTCAGATTGTGCAGGATCGGGGGATTAAGGTGGTACACTGCCCGTTCAGCAACTGCGGCAAAGGCGTTCCCCAGACGCCGCGTCTCCTCGCGGCCGGGATTCCCGTGGCTTTTGGCTCCGACGGCGCAGGCCATGGGGGCCTGGATTTATTCCGTGAGATGCGGGCATTTCGATGCATCATGAATGTGGCCTGGGGAATCACCACAGGAAATCCTGAGATTATGCCTGCCAGAACCCTTCTGGCCATGGCTTTGGAGGGAGGAGCACAGGCACTGATGAACAGCAGTATCGGAAGTGTCCGCCGTGGAAATTTAGCGGACTTAATTGCCATTGATTTGGACCAGCCCCATTTGACGCCGACCGGGAGTATTGTCAATACCCTGATTGAGAGCGCCTCGGGAGCCGATGTAAAACATTCCATTATCAACGGAAAACTGGTAATGAAAGATCGGAAGCTTTTGACCATTGACGAAGAAAAAGTGTTGTCTGAGGCAAATCAGGCGATGAAAAGCCATGCTCTGTTTACAAAAGCTGGAGCATACACAGGCTGATTGAAGCACGACGCAAAAAAAAACAGCATTCCGGAAGAACATTCCGGAGTGCTGTTTTCGTAATAAAGGATCATAGAATCATCTCGTCCAGACTTCGTTTCGGTACGTAGTGCACCTGCTCCTCGTCCCGGTAATAGCGAACATCCCCATCCGCCCCAACCGGCACTACCACAACTTTCTCCTTTGGCTTCCCGAGAGCCAGTACGAGATCAATGGAGTATTTTGCGGTATCAATTCCCAGATGCTCCGCCAGACGTGTCCGCTCGACATTGCCGAGCATACAGCCGCCGTACCCCATCTCCACCGCTCCCAGCATGATGGTCTGGGCAGCGATTCCGTCATCCTGAAGCTTATTCTTCCCCAGGGCAAGGTCACAGAGGATAATAATATAGGCGGAAGGCCGTTCTCCCTTTTCAGGTCCATCCCAATCAGGCAGTGCGCCCGCCCATTTCAGAGTACCGAATACCTGCTCATTTTCCACTGCCGTATTGCAGATTCGAAACTTTAGCGCCTGAGAGTTCGCAGACGAAGCGGTCAGTCTGGCTAAATCCACCAATTCCCGCAGCGTCTCCGCCGATATTTTTTCTTCCTCATAAAAACGCCGGTAAGACCTGCAGCGGGTCACTAAATCCTTTAACATGGTAAATCCTCCTTTTATGACAATCCATATCTTTCCTCATTATACCTGTTCCTGAGCCATTTGTGAATCTGTAATTTTATGATATACCGGAAGCGGAAGTTGCAAAAGAACCCTGAAAATTTTTGCTTTCCACCTTGGCAGCCCCCTGCTGTCTGTGGTACAATACCTTGTCACGATTTTAGAATGGAGGATATTTCATGAATCATATGCAGAAGGTTTGGATTTGCGGAGCAAACGGCAGAGTCGGCCGCAAGATGACGGAACTTTTGGAGAATACACCGGTAGAGCTTCTGCTTACGGATCTTGATGCTGTCGATATCACCGATCCGAAAGCAGTCAGGGATTATGCCGGTATGAACCGGCCGCATTTCATTGTAAACTGCGCAGGGCTCACAGATGTGGCCATGTGCGAAGAGAATAAAGAGGAAGCATTTAAGGTCAATGCCCTGGGAGCCAGGAATTTAAGTGTGGCGGCCCGAATGGGAAAGGCCCGGATGATACAGCTTTCTACGGATGATGTGTTCGACGGAAGCGGACAGACTCCATATACGGAGTTTGATACGCCGAATCCGCAGACTGTTTATGGAAAATCAAAGCTTGCAGGGGAGAATTTCGTGAAGGAATTCTGTAACCGCCATATTATTGTCAGGAGTTCGTGGATATTTGGGGAAGGCAGCAGCTATTTTTCAAAGATCCTGAAGCTGGCCGGTGAGGGGAAGACGATCTATGCGGCTTCTGATCAGACCGCTGCGCCGACCGGAGCATCGGAGCTGGCAGAGAAGATCATCGAACTGATGGATTCTGCGCCGGATGGTCTGTACCATGTGACCGGGCAGGGCAGCTGCAGCCGGTTTGAATTTGCACAGGAAATCGTGCGCCTTTCCGGACATAAGGCGGAGGTGGTGCCGGTTGCGGCTGTGGACGATAAGCTGACCGCCATGCGGCCGTCGTATTCCGTTTTGGACAACATGATGCTGCGCATGTCCGGAATTGCCCAGCTTCCGGAATGGAGACTGATGCTGGAACGCTTTATGAGAGACAGGAAGGATTTTTTATCGTATGAAAAATAGAAAAAAACCAGGATTGACAACGAAGATATTCATTGGCCTGCTGGCAGGCGCTGCGACGGGAATTCTGCTCCATTATGCCGTGCCGGCAGGTGCCATACGCGATGAGTTTCTGATCGGCGGTATTTTCTACGTCGTTGGAAACGGATTTTTGCGGCTGATGCAGATGCTTGTGGTGCCGCTGGTGTTTTGCTCGCTGGTCTGCGGAAGCATGGCCATGGGAGATACGAAGAAGCTGGGAACGATCGGAGTGAAGACGCTGTTCTTCTATCTTTTTACGACGGCGCTCGCCATTACGGCCGCCATACTGGTGGCAAACGTGATTAACCCGGGCGTAGGCCTCGATATGTCCTCCATTGAGAGGAGTGAGATCGCTGTTGCGGATAAGGTGAGTCTGCCGGATACACTGCTGAATATCATACCAACCAATCCGCTGGGAGCGCTGGCCAGAGGGGATATGCTGCCGATCATCTTATTTGCGCTTATTGTGGGGATTATTCTCGCAAAATTGGGCGAGAGTGTGGAAACTGTCGGCAATTTCTTCAGCCAGTTTAACGATGTGATGATGGAAATGACAACTATGGTCATGAAACTGGCGCCTTACGGTGTGTTTTGCCTGATTGCAAAGACGTTTTCAGGGATAGGGTTCGATGCGTTTCTGCCGCTTCTCAAGTATATGGCGGGCGTGCTTCTGGCGCTGGTCGTACAGTGTCTGGTGGTTTACATGATGATGCTGAAAGGCTTTACGGGGCTGAGTCCCTTCCTTTTTATCAAGAAGTTTCTGCCTGTAATGGGCTTTGCGTTTTCCACGGCGACCTCCAATGCTACAATTCCCCTGTCCATCGATACCCTTCATCAGAAAATGGGGGTCTCCAAGAGGATTTCTTCTTTTACAATTCCTCTCGGAGCCACCATTAATATGGACGGAACGGCCATCATGCAGGGCGTTGCCGTGGTATTTGCCGCACAGGCATTTGGAATCAGCCTGTCCGTGGCCGATTATATAACCGTGATTCTGACGGCTACCCTGGCTTCAATCGGGACTGCCGGCGTACCGGGAGTGGGCCTGATCACCCTGTCCATGGTATTTACATCCGTGGGACTTCCGGTGGAAGCCATCGCGCTCATCATGGGAATTGACCGGATTCTCGATATGTGCCGGACTGCCGTCAACGTTACCGGCGATGCTGTGTGCACGACGATTGTCGCCTGCCAGGAAAAGGCAGTAAAAAAAGAGGTATTTCTAAATCCGGAGGCTGGTAAGCTGGCGGACTAAACTACACGATTGTAAGCTGCTGAACTGCTACGCTCCGCTGCTGAAATAATCGTATTCCCTTGCCATTCCCTCTCCTCTCCTGTATAATACTTAGATAAAACGATTCATAAAAGAATGCTTACGGAGATGATCCCATGATAGAGAAAAAAAAGCAGAATAAGGTCAAAATCGCAAAATTTATCCGTTATAAAGGCCATACATCCAAACCGGAGATAGCCGCAGAATTAGGAATCAGTATGCCTACAGTCCTGCAAAATGTAAAGGAACTGACAGAATCCGGTATTGTAGAGGAGATTGGGGAATACGAGTCCACCGGCGGCAGAAAGGCGAAAACCCTTTCTATTACCGCCTCATGGAAGATGGCGGTGGGCCTGGATATCACGTTAAACCATATCAGCATGGTCATGCTGGATTTAAAAGGAACCATAACAGGGAAAAAGCGCATCAGAAAGAATTACGAGAATTCCTACGAGTATTACCGGGAACTGGCGGATGAACTGGACTGTTTCGTGGAAGAGACGGGCACCGCGCCGGAAAAGATTCTGGGAGTTGGAATCTCCATACCGGGGGTGATTGACCAGAGCCGGGAACTGATTACCAGATCCCACGTTCTGCATCTGAACAACGTGAAGTTCCAGGCAGTCAGCCAGTTTATCCGGTATCCCGTGTCGTTTGAGAATGACGCCAACAGCGCGGCTCTGGCAGAGTTTGTCCACCGGGAACGGGACGCGGTGTATCTATCCCTGAGCAATTCGGTTGGAGGGGCAATCTATGTGAACCGGGGAATCTATGCGGGGGACAATTTTAAGAGCGCGGAATTTGGCCATATGATTCTGGAACCGGATGGAAAACTGTGCTACTGCGGAAAAAAAGGCTGTATGGACGCCTACTGCTCGGCCAGGGTCTTGTCGGATCACACCGGGGACAGCCTGGAACTGTTTTTTCAGAGGCTGGAGAGCGGTGATAAAACCATACGGGAGATCTGGAATTCCTACTTAAGCTATCTGGCGATAGCGGTGACAAATCTGCGTATGGCTTTTGACTGCGATATCATTCTGGGGGGATATATTGGGGAATATATAAAACCGTATATGGTCGAGTTAAGCCGGAGCATGAGCGGCTACAATATGTTCGAACAGGATGCCCTTTATCTGAAGAACAGCCGCTACGGCATGGAGGCGGCTGCAGTTGGAGGGGCCATGAAATATATTGAAGCTTATTTTGAAACACTATCATAAGAACTATCATAAAGGAGGGATCAGGCGGGCGCCTGGTCCCTTTAAAAGTTTAACGGAGTGTATGAAGCCGGGAATCGTAATCCGCGGTCTTTCCTTTACAGCCTCCAGGAAGTATGCTATACTGAAAAAACAGGCTGACCGGCCTGTTAAGGAGGCGGCTTATGAAGAACCATTCTATTTCCAATCTCAATAATCCCACGTAGAAATGAACAGCTTAAGAATTGTAATGCGTTTTGGCGCTGTATCCTGCAGGGCTTATTTTGTGTACCTGAAATGGAGTGGAAATTATGAATATAAAAAGAAATATCTATCTGATGTACGGAATCTCCCTTTTGCAGGGAATGGTGTTTTATGGGCCGATTGCCACGCTTTACCGGCAGGCGGCAGGGGTTTCCGTGTTTGAAATAACTCTGATCGAGAGTATTTCACTGGTCCTGTGCATCGCGCTGGAGATGCCGTGGGGAGTTGTGGCCGACAGGATCGGATATAAAAATACGCTGGTGATCAGTTCCCTGATCTATGTGGCGTCAAAGGTGGTATTCTGGAAGGCAGGAGGGTTCGGAGGTTTTTTGCTGGAACGGGTCATGTTAAGCGTTGTGATGGCAGGAATGTCGGGCTGTGACGTGAGCCTTCTGTATCTGTCCTGCCGCGAGGGGGAGAGTCACCGGGTGTTTGGCGTGTATAACCTCTTAAATACGGTGGGACTGCTGGCGGCGGCGTTACTGTTTTCCGTGGTGGTCGGCGATGATTACCGGCTGGCGGGATTTTTGACCGTACTGACCTATGCGGCAGCGGCGGTGCTGTCCTTTGGTTTAAAGGAAGTAAAGGAAATAGAGCGCAGTAAGCCGGTAAAAGGCCGGTTCCTGACTTGTCTGAAAGAGGTGGCGAGGGATAAGCGCTTTCTGCTTCTTCTGGTGGGGATGGCGTTTCTGGGGGAGACGAATCAGACGATTACGGTGTTTTTAAATCAGCTGAAATACGAGGCGTGCGGGATTGCTCCGGCCAGCATGGGATATATCTATATCCTGGTGACCGTAAGCGGAATGGCCGGAGTCTGGTCGGCCAGATGTACGGAGCAAATAGGAATGAAGCGGTTCGCACTCCTTTTATTTGGTGCCGCAGGGATTTCCTGTGTGGTCCTGGCCCTGACCGGAAGCCGTGTGCTGGCGGTGGGCGGCATCGTACTGCTGAGGCTGTCCGCCAGTCTTTTCGTGCCGCTTCAGACGGAAATACAGAACCGCCATGTGAAGGCGGCGGACCGGGCCACTGTTTTAAGTATTTATGCAGTTCTGGCGGAAGGGACCGGAATCGCCACCAATCTGCTGTTTGGCGCAGCGGCTCAGGCTGCTCTCCCGGCAGCCATGCTCTGCGGGGCTGTGATGTGTGCGCTGGGGGCAGCATTTTTCCTGATCTGGCACAGCTCGGCAAAATAAGATGGTCCGCCGGTGGTTGCGCGCTGCCTGCCGGGATGATATACTGAAAACATCTGGAGTTTAACTAAGATGAAAATCAGGCGGAGGTGACCGACATGAAAAAGTATCCGGGAATTATCCTGGCAATGACAACGGCGGTGATGATCACATCCTGCTCGTCTGTCATTAACGGGGGGAACACAAAGAGTACAGGGGAACATGCGGCCAGTGAGAGTGGTACCACGGAAGCGCAGACCGATATGATAAAAATAGAAAATGAGACGGATCCTGAGCCGTCTTCGGAACCGGAGACATCGCCTGAGGCGGAAACGGAAGCTCCGGTTCAGGAGTCGAAGCCCCGAGAGACAGAAGCGCTGCCGGTCTATGCCGTGACGGCGGTTCAGAAGACCATGTATGTGACACAGCCGGTCCATGTGAGGGCCAGCTATACCACGAAGTCCGATGTTCTCACAAGCTTTGGAACAGGCCAGAAGGTCGCTGTCACGGGCCAGTCGGCCAATGGCTGGATGCGGATTACTTATAAAGGCGGGGAAGCTTATATCTATAAGAAGTATTTAAGCAGCTCAAAGCCGGAGAGCGGCACCCGGGAGACGGCAGCGGCGTCTTCCGGCGATAATGCGGGATCCGGCCAGAAGGACTCGAATTCGTCCGGTTCCCAGAAGCCGTCTGCGCCGTCCGGTCCTTCGGTACCGGGCGGGAATGACGATATTCCTATTGTGGAGCCGTCGCCGCTGACCCCTTCCGTGGGAACGCAGAACACGAATTCTACAGCAGGTCCGGGCTCATCGACGGCACCGGGGAGCGGTAACGGCAGAGGAACCGGAACGATCACGGCGATTGGGCCGGGGATGTAAGCGGCAGGGAAGACAGACGGGAAGGAAGGCAGCTGCTCCAGGAGAAGAAATGCTCCCGGAGTAACTGCCTTCTTCTGTTTTTTTTACTTAATCCGCCTGAATCTCTCTCTTAAAGAAGTGGGCACCGGCCAGAAGCAGAAGGTAGCAGAGGGACAGAATCAGAATGTGAAAGCCGGTCCGGATAAACAGCGGAAGCGCTGCAAATGGATCGCAGACGGAGCCAGCAGCATAGTAGATACCGATTGCCATCACCATCAGCAGAGCCGGCTTTACGATCATATCCCATGCGTTCCAGGAAAAGGCCACCTGTTTTTTCAGGGAAAAGATGTGCATCAGGGCCAGGAGAAGTTCGCTGGCCAGCATGCCGATCAAATACGCCATGATACCAAATTTCGGAATGCCAAACAGCACGAATGCCAGGCGGACGAAGAGAGCCGTCACATTTTGAATAAAGGTAGTCGAAGTCTTTCCGAGGCCGTTTAAGATGCTGCCCATGGTGGTAACCAGATAAAGGAAGGGGCACAGCCATGCCAGAGTCATGATGAAGGAACCGGCATTTTCATCCTTAAAGACGCTGACTCCCAGATCATTGCCGAACAGGGTGAAGATTCCGATGCAGAGGATTCCTACGTACAGGCAGTAGCGCAGGGACATGGAGATGGTGCCTGCGATCCGCCGCTCATTTCCCTCCGACTGGGCCTCGGCTACCGTGGGAAGCAGCAGGACGGCCAGGGAATTAAAGATCGTGGAGGGAAACAGGATAAATGGCAGCGCCATTCCCGTAAGGACGCCGTAAATACTGAAGGCTTCCGAGTTTGACAGGCCGAACCGGTTTAAGGAGCCGGGAATCCAGATCGCCTCTGCACTGGAAAGAATATTCAGGACGAGACGGTTGCCCATGAGCGGCAGCGCCAGCGCCATAAGGGCCGGTGCTGTCTGGCGGAAGGAATCGGCCGCCGCTGTCAATCTGCGGCCTTTGGAATCCGGCTCAGCTGCATCGGTGCCATCCGGCAGCTTCGGCGGGAAGAACTGACTGGCTGCGACGGTATAGAGGGTGGAGGCAATCTCTCCGATCAGATGGCCGGCGACAGCCAGCTGGACGGTGATCTCCACACCGGCTTCCATCATAATATCCGCGATCAGGAAGACGGCACCGATGCGGACAGACTGTTCAACGACCTGAGCGAATGCCGGAACCCGGGTTCGCTGCATACCATAATAGTAGCCATTGATGCAGGCATGGATGGCGGCGCAGGGGACGGACACGGCTATGTAGGTGAGAAGCGGTGCACAGCGCGGTTCCATCAGGATGCTGCCGGCCAGAAAATCCTGGAACCGGATGATGAGCCATGCCAGGATAAACGAAGTGGACATGGAAATGACGAGTCCGGTTCGGAAGATGGAACGGCCTTTCCTTACATTGGCGGCCACAGACTGGGAGATGGCCGTCTGGATGGAACCTGCGCATAAGGCAAAACAAATGCCGAATACCGGATGGACCATGTTGTAGAGTCCCAGTCCTTCCGCACCGATGGTTCTGGAAAGAAAGATTCGGTAAAAGAACCCCAGCACGCGGGTGATGAGCCCTGTAGAAGTAAGGAGGAGAGTGCCCGTAAACAGGGCATATTTTCTTGGCGAAAGTTTTTGGGAAATCTTTAAAGAATCCTTCATGAAAACTCCATGATATGGGAATTATTACAATATATTTCACAGGAGGCCTCTTCATGACATTTTCTCCCTTCACTTTGCAGACAGCACCGTCCGCCCTTTGACGGCGCCGGAAATATAATGAAAACGATAACTATTCCTATTGAAATTATAGGAAATCTGTGTATAATAGAAAATGTAGATGAAGCTTTTAACTTTAGGACTACAGAAAGGCGGAACTAACAGGTATGAAACGATTTATTTATCTTGACAATGCAGCTACGACAAAGACACGGCCGGAGGTTGTGGAGGCGATGCTGCCGTATTTTACGGAATATTATGGGAATCCATCTTCCGTATATGAGTTTTCCAATGAATCCAAGAAGGCGATTAACCGTTCCAGAGAGACGATTGCAGAGGCCATTGGAGCGAAAACCAATGAGATTTACTTTACTGCAGGAGGCACCGAGTCGGATAACTGGGCGCTGGCTGCGACTGCTGAAGCCTATCAGGCGAAGGGAAATCACATTATTACCAGTAAAATTGAACACCATGCGGTTCTTCATACATGCGAATATCTGGAGAAACGCGGGTTTGAAGTGACTTATTTAGATGTGGATGAGAATGGCGTCATCAAACTTGATGAGTTAAAGAAGGCGATTCGCCCGACTACCATCCTGATCTCCATCATGTTTGCCAATAACGAAATCGGAACGATTGAACCGGTGAAGGAAATCGGTGAGATCGCAAAAGAGCACGGAATCATCTTCCACACCGATGCGGTTCAGGCCTTCGGCCACGTTCCGATCAATGTGGATGAGTATCATATAGATATGATGAGCGCCAGCGGCCATAAGCTGAACGGCCCCAAGGGAATCGGATTTTTATATATCCGTACCGGCATCAAGACCCGTTCCTTCATGCATGGCGGCGCCCAGGAGCGGAAGCGCCGCGGCGGTACCGAGAATGTACCGGGCATCGTCGGCTTTGGAAAGGCCGTGGAGATTGCCGTGAACACGATGGAAGAGCGGACGAAGAGAGAGTCGGAGCTGCGGGATTATCTGATGAACCGTGTAATGGCGGAGGTTCCCTATGTGAGAATCAACGGCCACAGAACCAGCCGGCTGTCCAACAATGTAAACTTCGCGTTCCAGTTTATTGAGGGAGAATCTCTGCTTATTATGCTGGATATGGATGGAATCTGCGGTTCCAGCGGATCCGCCTGTACGTCAGGATCCTTAGATCCGTCTCATGTGCTGTTAGCCATCGGTCTTCCTCATGAGATCGCACATGGATCGTTAAGACTGACACTGAATGCGGATAATACCATGGAAGAGATGGACTATGTGGCAGAGTCCATCAAGAAGATTGTAGAAAAGCTGCGCGGTATGTCACCTTTATATGAGGATTTTGTAAAGCGCCAGAACCGGTAATCGGGGGATTTTTACCTGGATTGACCACACATAAATTACTAAATGATAAAAATTAAATGCGGATATATAAAGAAATTGTCATCATAAATGAAACTGCCGGCCGGAGAAAAGGCGAATGGAGTCGGTAAAACGGCAGTCAATTGTCGATATATTACTGAAAATAGGAGAAAAATAAAAAATGTATACAGAAAAAGTTATGGATCATTTTGAACATCCAAGAAATGTAGGAGAAATTGAGAATGCCAGCGGCATGGGTACGGTGGGAAATGCGAAGTGCGGAGATATTATGAGAATTTATCTCGATATCGATGACAACGGAATCATCAGGGATGTGAAGTTTAAGACGTTTGGCTGCGGTGCAGCGGTAGCCACCAGCAGTATGGCAACGGAGATGGTGAAAGGCAAGTCGATTCAGGAAGCGATGGAAGTGACGAACAAGGCGGTATGTGAGGCACTTGACGGACTGCCGCCGGTTAAGGTACACTGTTCTTTACTGGCAGAAGAGGCTATCCACGCTGCCTTATGGGATTATGCCCAGAAGAACGGGATCGAGATTCAGGGGCTGAAGAAGCCAAAGTCTGACATCGGTGAGGAAGAAGTGGAAGAAGAATATTAAAGACGGCGGTGAACCGGATGCCGGCAGAAGAAACGGAATGTGATACGATGAATAAACCAAAAGTAGTAGTAGGAATGTCCGGCGGCGTGGATTCCTCCGTGGCAGCATGGCTGCTGAAGGAGCAGGGATATGATGTCATCGGCGTCACGATGCAGATCTGGCAGGACGAAGAGACGGAAGTCCAGGAGGAGAGCGGAGGCTGCTGCGGCTTAAGCGCAGTGGACGACGCCCGCCGCGTTGCCTGGGATTTGGGGATTCCATACTATGTGATGAATTTTAAAGAAGAGTTCAGAGAGAATGTAATTGATTATTTTGTGGACGAATACAGGAACGGCCGTACTCCCAACCCCTGTATCGCCTGCAACCGGTATGTCAAATGGGAGTCGCTGTTAAAGCGAAGCCTGGATATCGGGGCCGATTATATCGCTACAGGCCACTATGCCAGAATTGAACAGTTAGAAAACGGGCGTTACGCCCTGAAAATGTCCGTGACGGCGGCGAAGGACCAGACGTATGCGCTCTATAATTTGACGCAGTACCAGCTGGCCCATACGCTGATGCCGGTCGGCGCTTATTCCAAGGATCAGATCCGCGAAATTGCAGACCGGATCAATCTAAAGGTGGCCCATAAACCGGACAGTCAGGAGATCTGTTTCATTCCCGATCACGATTACGCCAGATTTATTGAAGAAAACACGGGAAAAGAGCCGGCGAAAGGAAATTTTGTGGATCTGGATGGCAATGTACTGGGCCGGCATGAGGGAATCACCCACTACACGGTCGGCCAGCGGAAGGGATTAAACCTGTCCATGGGCCATCCTGTTTTTGTCACGGAGATCAGACCGGAGACCAACGAGGTTGTCATCGGAAACTCGGCTGATGTCTTTTCTGACACGCTCCGCTGCAGCCGGATTAACTGGATGGCAATCGACGGGCTTCACGGCGGAGAGATGCGGGTAACCGCCAAAATCCGTTACAGCCACAAAGGCGCTCCCTGCACCATCCGGGAGGTGGGCGAGGATCTGGTGGAATGCCGGTTTGATGAGCCTCAGAGGGCGATTACACCGGGACAGGCCGTTGTATTTTATTTGGAGAACTACGTTGCCGGAGGAGGTACGATATTGTGAGCAGGAAAAAAAGAACCGGAATCTATATCATGGCCGCTCTCGTGTGCCTCCTGACGCTGGCCGGATGCGGCAGGAACTATGAGCCTGTCGAGGTACCGGCACTGGAGGAGGCCTCCGGGGATATCACGCCGGAAAACGGAGAAGAGACAGCGGTGGTTTCCATAGAAGCAGAGACCGGAAACGGGAAAAAGGATGCAGCTAAGCCGGGGAGCCAGGCGGGGACAAGCGCCCATGAGGCCGCGGTGACGACAGAGACGGCTCCTGCTTTTTCACCGGTGGATGAAACCGTATACGTCACAGGAAGCCAGGTTAATATCAGAAAGAGCGCGGGAACCAACGGTGCGGTTATCACTACGGTTTCAAAGGGAACGGCTCTGAAGCGGACCGGGTACAGCGACAGCTGGAGCCGCGTCATCTATCAGGATCAGGAATGCTACATATCCTCCCGCTTTGTGTCAAAAGAACAGCCGGCTCCGGAACCGGAGACAGCGGCACCGGCAGTGACCGGCAACGGTTCCGGCAAGATCATTGCCATTGATCCGGGACACCAGGCAAAGGGCAATTCCGAAAAAGAACCGATTGGACCGGGGGCATCGGAGAAAAAGGCCAAGGTTGCCTCCGGAACTCAGGGAAATGCGACGGGAATACCCGAATATAAGCTGACACTGGCAGTTTCCTTAAAGCTTAAGGAAGAGCTGCTAAACCGGGGATATCAGGTATATATGATCCGGGAGACGGACGATGTGAACATCAGCAATGCAGAGCGTGCCGAGATGGCCAACAGGAGCGGAGCGGATATTTTCGTCCGGGTCCACGCCAATTCGTTAAGTGATACCAGCGTTCACGGTGCGCTGACCATGTGCCAGACATCCAAAAATCCCTATAATGGAGATCTGTACAGCAAGAGCTCAGCACTGTCAAAGGCAGTGGTGAAGGGAATCTGTGATACAACAGGCTTCAAAGACCGGGGCGTTCAGGAGACTGATACCATGAGCGGAATTAACTGGTGTAAGATCCCGGTAACGATTGTAGAGATGGGATTTATGAGTAATGCAGAAGAAGATAAAAAGATGGCAACCGACGAGTACCGTGCGAAGATCGCAAAGGGAATCGCGGATGGGATTGATGCCTATTATGCAGCGGGGAATTAAAAAATCAGAAATGGTATATAAGATGCAGAAAGGTTTTATAAACAAAAAGAAACGGCAGATCCTTTGCCGTTTCTTTTTGTTTATAAATCATGTTTAAGGACACGTTTTTGTGCGATTTCATATACTTCGTCATCTTCCCGGACGCCGATTACAATAACCAGCATATGATCACTGCGTCGGATAAGCTGGTATACGATACGCAGACCAGCTCCACGGAGTTTTATTTTTAAAAAGCCGGATAGATTGGTGTTGTTTTTATTTCCCAGGACTTTGCCATAGCCGCCTTCGTTTTCTGGCAGTGGATTGCTGCAGACCTTCTGAATTGCTTTCCGTATCAGTATTTTCTGGCTGCCATCCAGTTTGCGGAGGTCTTCAAGGGCTTCAGGCAGGTATTTAACATTCCAACTCATTCAAATTCAATCCCCTCCGTATCTTCATAATCAAGAGGTGTGAATCCAAATTCCTGATCCACCTGTTCCTGGGAGATTGCAGTGGAAGGATTAAATTGTGACATCCGTTGTGCAGCGGTGGCTAAAAGACGAGCATCATTCGCTTCATCCAAAAGCCGGATATATTCTTCCGGAGAAAGGAGAACACATTCAGGAATATTGTTTTTCATGACAACTTTGGCGCCATAACGTTTTACCTCTTCAAAGATTTTACCAGCCAGACCACGGTTGAATTGGGAAATGGGAATCGTATTTTCAAGCGCACTTCTGATATTCATTATCATCACTCCTTTGATATAACGTATATGATATCAGTATAAATATTGATGTATTTACTGATAAAATAACTGATATAAATAGTATATGCTATTTTGTATATTTTATCAACTAAAACTGGAACTTTTTAAGGATTCCATATACGCTTTTGGGGTAACTCCAGTATATTTTCCAAATACCCGGATAAAACTGTTTGCGCTGTTAAATCCTACCATCAGGCTTACTTCTGCGATTTTAATCCCCGGTTTTTGCTGCAGCAATTCTTTGGCTTTTTCAATTCGATAGCGGTTTAGATAGTCTTTGAAGTTCTGGCCGCTCAGCTGTTTGAACAGAATTCCGCAGTATTTTGGTGAGATGTTAAACTGGTCTGCCATGTCGTTTAACATAATATCATCGGTGTAATTCGTGTGAATATAATGGATCATCTCATTGAGAAGCTTCTCATCATTGGTCTCTCCACGGCAGTTTACAGCGGTGAGAATGTCCTGTATCGCATGACGGAGCGTGGTGATGGTTACCGAGTCATTCCAGTGCTCGTATAAATATTTGAAGTTTAAGTCTTCCTTAAGAAGGGCCTCCGGCGATGTCTTCAGCTCCTGGAAGACACGGCCCAGTGTGCCGATCAGGACATAAACGAAGCTTTGAATTGACTCGATGGACAGTGTTTTGTCTGCCAGATTCGTTCGGATCAGCTGATCGAAGATCTGGAGCGCTTCCTCCTTGCCTTCCACGATACAGTGAACCAGCCTGTTCTCCATGGAGAGAGGATAGGAATAAGTGACTGCATCCACGGAACGGATCTGTTCAAAGGTCAGGATATTGGCATGGCCGTATACGTGTTTGTATTCCAGAATCCGCAGCGTCTCCTGATAGGCCAGCCATATCCGGTTTAAGCCGCTTCTGGGATTGCTTAAGGCAATCCACTGGTTGATCGTCTCATCCTCGGGCTTCTGTGTCAGATAGCGGAGCAGTTCGTAAAGCTGCAGGAGAATTTCATCCGTGCCGCCGTTTTTTACGATCAAGGCGCACCGTGCGGAATCCAGGTCTACAAATGTCATATCCGGTATATTCATGGTAAACTCATGGACATACTGCTTTAAAATAACGATACAGCTGGGGGAGGAGCCCTCGTTTACCGGCTGGAACTCCACGACTGCCACGCTGTAATCCTCTTCCGGCTCCCCGCCGCATTCTGCATGGCTCTCCGGCTGGGGTGCGAAGAGGAGACGGCGGTATTGCTGCTGGGAGGCGAGGCGTTCGTTCTCGTCCATGGCCTCCATCAGTGTCTTGCTCAAGGATTTTATCTTCTCCGAATTCTGTCGTAAGATCTTAAATTCATCAATGGGTTTTCCGTCTTCGGGAGATTCCATGGAATCTTCCACAACTTCCCGGATTGGCTTATAGAGTGCTTCTACCAGCAGCGCGATGAAAAAGGTGAAAATGCAGGCCGCCGTGACCAGAATCAGCAGAAAGAATACGATCTGGCCGGAATCCAGCATGTAGCTGTCATAGATGTAGGCGATTTCCCAGCCAATGGCGGGCAGGGTTGTGGGAAATACGTATTCCTTCCCCAGCTTGAAGTATTCCTGCTGTCCGATGCCGGAGCCAGCCGCTTTCATTCCCAGATTTATCAGCTGGGAAAACAGTTCATCCATCTCGTCATCCCGATGGCTTACCGCCAGCAGCCGGTCGTCGCTGCAGAGCAGAAAACGGCCTGGCCTGGCAGAACCTGTGAGGGTTTCAATCGGAATGGTTACAAAGCAGAGAAGGCTGGAGGAATACCGGTAATCTTTTACGATATAGTAAACGGATTTTAACCGGTCCTCCTCGTAATGCGGCAGGCAAAACGGCCGGTTGGAAGCGGAAAAATGGTGATCCATGGATTCCATTTCTTCTACCGATAATCCCTTGATGCGTCTTAAAAACTGATCTCTGTCCACGGTTCCCGACTGATCCAGGACCATACCGTAGGTGTTTCCGTCAAATTCAAGCGGTCCTACCGTGGTAACGGCCAGCTCATAATTGAGCATGGAGGAGTCCGTCGTGATGATTCTCAGCTGTTTTAAGGCAGTGATGGAGTTGAAATAAAAATCATTGGCGGAAGAAGAATTTACCCATTTTGTGATGCTCTTATCACGGCTGACATCATTAACTGCCCGTGAAATCAGATTCATGGCAATATTGGAATTGGCTTCCAGCGCCGCCGTGGAGTTTGACAGATTGTGAATATAGCTGCTTTTTTGCTGCAGATGAAGGTAACTGCCCGACAGTACCGCAAGCAGAGTGATAACAATAGTACCGGTTGTAATCAGAATTTTATACAGGCGGTTTTTATAGATACCAGATGAAAACATAATGTCAGACCATCTACTTTCGTTTAATCTCCAGGGCGTACTTCTCCACCGCGCTGAGACCCTGATGATGCTCAAATCCCAGCGGATGGCGGCGGTAGCCTGCGGTACCTGCCGTCTTCAGGGAGAAGAAAGGGTCGTCGCTCTTTTTAAGATGCTGTTTCAGCAGGGAACGGTATCGTTCCAGAACCGGGGCGTACTCCTGTTTTCCTGCCAGGTTGGTTTTCTCATATCTGTCCCGTTTCATGTCGTAGAGCTCCTCGCTGTCCGGTTCCAGATAACAGATATACTTATACTCTTCATCGCAGATCATGCGTCCGGGGACGGTATAATCACGGAATTCATCGTACCATTCCGCCACGGCTGCGGTTCGGTCGGAACGGGTCTTTGCCCCCGTGATCTGTGGCATGAGGGAAATCCCTTCCACTCCAGCCGGGCAGGGAATGCCTGCATAGTCCAGAAGCGTGGGAACCAGGTCCAGAAGAGAGGTGATGCCGCCGATGCGGTTCTGTTTTTTGTACAGTGGGGCTGCATTCTTATTACAGGAGCCGGGAGTACCGGATTTGTTATCTCCGGCAGGGAGCGAGAAGAAAAATGGTACCCGGTTTGTCTCCTCGTAAAAAGCGCCATACTTTGTCACAAGGTGGTGAGACGCCATCCCTTCCCCGTGATCAGCCAGAAATACAACCATAGTCTGGTCTGCAGCTCCGCTTTCTGCAAGCGCTTCGAGAATCTGCCCGATCTGTTTGTCCACCATGGCCAGATAATAGTAATAGGCGTATAAATAGTGGCGGAAATCATCCTCCTTCCAGCCGCTGGCCTGGCGCTGTCTTCTGTGGGCACAGCAGAGATACTGGATGAATTCCGGCCGGTTGGCAATATCGTTAAAATCGTAATTTTCCGGCAGAGGCGGAAGCTCCCGTTCCAGCGGGAAATCCCCGTATCCTTCGCTGTGTTCTCCGATATAGGCACAGATATTGTGCGGATTCTGCAGGTCTGAGACCATGAGAAACGGCCCTTCTGGTCTGGAAGACAGGTACTGGACGGATTTTTCCGTGGTATCGATATCCAGGAAGGTTTCATAGTCGAATTTGATGGCTGGATTCGTGCGGGGAACGTGGATTTCCTCGGATTCAATCACCTGAAATCCTCTCAGAGCCCCATAGTCATGAGTCTTGCCAAAATGTACACAGTCATAACCGGCACGGGAAAACAGTTCTCCCAGCGTCGGAATCCCGTCGGAAACCGCGGGAAAGCCCTGATCCGGCAGGTTGGAGAGCACGCCGGTCTGGTGCGGATAGCGGGAGGTCCAGAAAGAGGCCCGGGCTGGCTGACAAAGAGGACAGGATGTATAGGCATACTCCATGACGGCGCTCCCGGCCGCCAGTCTGTCGAGATTCGGTGTGTCAGAATATGTATTGCCATAGGCACTTAACGCCGTGGCGGAAAGCTGATCGCAGATGATGATTAAAATATTTTTGTGCTGCTGCATGATAGTTACCCCCATTCATTTACTGTAACAGAATACTTTCACTGAAAAGCATGTAAAACGAGTATAAGGGAACGCGCAGTAAAAATCAACAAAATGACGCGAATCGGGTGAATTGGTGATGAGTTGAAAAATGAATATAAAAAAGCAGTCCTATTGCAGATGACCTGAAAAACAGTGATTTACTTTTCCTGCAGAACCGGTATAAAGTGGATTTCAGAGAAACGCTTCAGCCGCAAATCTGCCTGTTTTAATTTTGAGCTGAACCATTTCGAACAATATTCATTATGAGAGGGGAGTTACAAATGCTTAAGCAACCGGGTGGAAACAACAAGAAACAATCCTGCCTGCACCAGGTCAGAAAGAACTGGGATTTATACCTTCTTCTGCTTCCGGGTGTCCTGTGGTTCCTGGCTTTTGCCTACAAGCCCATGGCCGGTCTGGCGATTGCCTTTTACGATTACAACATATTTAAGGGAATCTCGGGAAGCACCTTCGTGGGGCTGGACAATTTTATTACCTTTTTAACAGGAAGGGATTTTTTAAGGGTTCTGAAAAACACACTGATGATCTCCTTCTGGCAGCTGGTAGTCTGTTTCCCGATACCGATCATTCTGGCAATCGCGGTTACGGAGATGAAGAACAAGTTTGTCAGCAAGATGACACAGATGACCACGCTTCTTCCCCATTTTGTATCAGTCGTAGTCGTATGCGGTATTGTGGTCAACTTTCTGTCTCCCAGTACCGGTATCGTCAATATGATCCTGGAGAAGCTGGGAATGGAGCCGGTATACTTTATGGTACAGCCTCAGTATTTCAGAGGGATCTACACGATTATGACCCTGTGGCAGAATGCGGGCTTCAATGCGCTGGTCTTTATAGCGGCAATCATGGGAATCGATCCGCAGCTGTATGAGGCGGCCACTGTGGATGGCGCCGGAAAATGGCAGAAAATCAAGAATATTACCGTACCGGCGATTCTTCCGACGATTGTCACCATGCTGGTGTTAAATATCGGAAAGATGGTAAAGGTGGGATACGAGGCTATCCTCCTGCTGTACCAGCCGTCCACGTTTGCCAAAGCAGATATCATCGCTACGTATTCCTACCGTCTTGGATTTGAAAATGGGAACTACGGCCTTGCCACCGCGGTCGGTATGTTCGAGGCGGTCGTTGCGCTGATACTTGTCACCATGGCCAACCGGTTAAGCCGTAAGCTTTCCGATACGGCACTTTGGTAAGGAGGAGCGAGATGAAAAAGAAAAAAAACCATCAGGGACAGGTAATCGGAACAGGCGAGAAGGTATTTAACATCGGTATGGCAATCCTTGGAATTCTGATCAGTCTGGTTGTGCTTTATCCGATCTATTACGTGCTGATTGCTTCGCTCAGCCAGCCGTATTATGTGGAGAGCGGCGATGTGATGTTTGCAGTCAAACATTTTACACTGGCAAGCTACAGGGAGGCAGTGAAGAAGAGCGGCATCTGGCTGGCATATGGAAACACCATATTCTACACGGTTGCCGGTGTGGCGGTAAATATGCTTTTTACGACGACCATGGCCTATGCTCTCAGTAAAAAGAAGCTGGTTTTCCGCAAGTTTTTTACTTTATTTACCATATTCACCATGTGGTTCAACGCGGGAATTATCCCCATGTACTTAACCTTCAAGGATTTCAGTCTGCTAAATACCAGAACGGCCATTGTCCTTGGATTTGCGATCAACACATACAACCTGATTATTATGAAGAGCTTCTTTGAGCAGCTTCCCGAGGCGCTGGAGGAAGCGGCCTTTATCGATGGAGCCAACCATATCATCACATTTTTCAAGATTTATTTGCCGCTTTCCAAGCCCGCGCTGGCTACGGTGGGACTGTTTTACGCGATTAACCGGTGGAACAGTTACTTCTGGGCCATGCAGCTGTTAAATGATGACAGAAAGGCGCCGCTGCAGGTACTGTTAAAGAAGATGATTGTAGACAGGGTGGCCAATGCCTCGGAGGCGGCAATCGTAACACAGAATTCATTAAGTTCTCCAACCACGGTAATTTATGCTATGATAATCATAGCCATTGTTCCGATGCTGGTGGTATTTCCGTTTGTGCAGAAATACTTTAAGACCGGTGTCACCGTTGGAGGCGTGAAGGGTTAAAACTAATATATCTATGAGGAGGTAACACAATGAGAAAAAGAAGACTTATGGCGGCGGCAATGGCGGCAGTAATGCTTGCGGGTACACTGGCAGGCTGTTCTGCAAAGAGCGGCAGCGATGGCACTGAGGCAGCAAAAGAGGAGAGCGGTACCGGACAGGCCGCTGCGGAGGAGACGCTGGAAGGCAGTCTGGTGAGTAAGGAGCCAAAGGAGTTTACCGTATTTTTAAACTTTAACAATATGCCGTTCGATTCCAGCTGGCAGGTATGGCAGGAGGCGGCAAAGAGAACGAATGTAAGCCTGAAGGGCACTATTTCCCTTTCGAATTCCAATGAAGAAGAGGCATTTAACCTGATGATGAGCTCCGGCAATCTGGCGGATATCATCGGTTACGTAGATGCTTCCTCACTGGAAAAGCTGGGGCGCGACGGCGGCATGATTCCGTTAAATGATCTGATTAAAGAGCATGCGCCCAATATCCAGAAGGTGCTGGATGAGGATGCCAGATTCCGCCAGACGGCGTATTCCCTGGACGGAAATATCTACCAGATTCCCAAAAATCAGGAACTGAAGGCCGCTGAATTCTGGTGGATCAGACAGGACTGGCTGGATAAGCTGAACTTAAAGGCTCCGACTACGGTCGATGAGCTTCATGATGTGCTGTACGCGTTCCGCAATGAAGATCCCAACGGAAACGGATTAAAGGACGAGATTCCGCTGTTTGACCGTGCCGGATGGAAACAGCCGGATGAGTACCTGTATCTCTGGGATACCAGCCTTGAATTTTATCCGAGAGACGGGCAGATGAAATACGAGCCTCTGGAAGAAAACTTTAAAACAGGCGTTACAAATATGATCAAATGGTATCAGGAAGGCTTAATTGATCCGGAAATCTTCACGAGGGGGGCATCCTCCCGGGATACTCTGCTTGGCGGAGATGTCGGGGGCTGTACACACGACTGGGTAAGTACGGCAAACTATAATACCACGCTTCAGGAGACCATTCCGGGATTTCAGATGGTGGCCATCGCACCGCCGGCTGACCAGAACGGCGTCGTTAAGGAACGTGTATCCAGATATCCTGGCGTAGGCTGGGGAATCTCTTCCCAGTGCAAGGATCCTGTGACCGTAATTAAATTTATGGACTACTTCTTCACGGAGGAAGGAAGCGACTTAATGAACTGGGGAATCGAGGGAGATACCTTCACAAGGGATGCCGATGGCAGTAAGCACTTTACTGACAAGGTTCTTCAGTCTGAGCTGACTCCGATCGGATATCTCCGCTCCATCGGCGCCCAGTACCGGATTGGTATGTGCCAGGATGGAGACTACGAGTATGCGACCATGAAGGAAGACGGAATCGAGGCAAATAAGCTGTACAACGGTCATGACGAGTGGTTCGACGATTCCCTGCCGCCTTACCTCGACGGAAAAATGGCGTTAAAGTATACGTCAGATGATGAGACAGAGTATAAAAACATCATGGCAAGCATCAAACCTTATGTAGATGAAAAATTCCAGTCCTGGATCCTCGGTGTCAATGATTTTGATTCGGAATATGATTCCTTTATCAAGGAGTTAAAGGCGAGAGGCATCGACCGGGCGCTGGAAATCAATCAGAAGGCGTATGAGACATTTCTGGGAGAAGACCGATAAATGAAAAAGAAGAATCTGTTATACATCTTTGCCGACCAGTGGCGTGCCCAGGCCATTGGTGCGGCGGGAGAGGATCATGTGAGCACGCCTCATATGGACCGTTTTGCCGGGGAGAGCATGGCATTTGACCACGCGGTCAGCACGTATCCGCTGTGCTCGCCCCACCGTGCCTCTCTGCTGACCGGGAAGTATCCGTACTGCTGCGGCATGTGGACCAACTGTAAGACCGGTCTGGACGAAGCTGTCATGTTAAGGCCTCAGGAGGTAACCATCTCCGATGTCCTTCATGAAAACGGGTATGAGACCGCTTATGTGGGCAAATACCATCTCGACGCCAGCGAGATGAACTTTCATGAAAAGCCGGAATCCGGCGCGGTGAACTGGGATGCCTTTACTCCTCCGGGAGAGAGACGCCATCACTTTGATTTCTGGTATTCCTACGGAGCAATGGATCAGCATATGTCGCCCCATTACTGGAGAGACGACCCTCAAAAGATGGAAGGCAGAACCTGGTCGCCGGAGCATGAGACGGATGTGGTGCTGGATTATTTGGACAACCGGAATAAGGAGAAGCCGTTCTGCCTGTTCCTGTCCTGGAATCCGCCCCATCCCCCTTACGATCTGCTTCCGGAAAAATACGCGGACCATTACCGGGGAAAGGAACTTGTATTTCGCGGAAACGTTCCGGAGGAGTTAAGATCCGATGAAGCGTTCCGAAAGAAATTCGCAGAGTACTACGGAGCCATAGAAGGACTGGATGATAATTTCGGCCGGATCATGGAATATCTGGACCGGGAGGGCCTGGAAGAAGATACGATTGTCGTACTGTCGGCGGATCACGGGGATTGTATGGGTTCCCATGGCCTGATGGGAAAGAACATCTGGTACGATGAGTCGATCCGGATCCCTCTCTATATCAGGGGGCCCCGGATAGCGGCCGGACGCACTGATGCCCTGATTGCCAGTCAGGACCATATGCCCACACTGTTAGAACTGCTGGATGCAGCGGTTCCCGACACGGTTCAGGGAAGAAGCTTTGCCTCCCTGGCCCGGGGGGAATCCATGGAGGAGGAACCGGAGCATGCCTTTCTCTGCATGATACCGGGCATGCCGGAACTGGTGGAAGAGTACCGGAAGCTGGGATTAAATAACAAGGCATTTGGCTGGCGGGGGATTAGGACGAAGGACAGTACCTATATTATTGACAATGGAACATCTCCATCTGCGACACAGAGACGGCTGTTTTACGATAATCAGAAAGATCCTCTCCAGTTAAATCCCATCGAACTGGATAAGGGGTCTGCCCTGGCCAATGCTTATGATGAGGTGATAGAATCCTATTTAAGGAAAACGAGAGATCCGTTTCTGATGTAAAAGAGGAACGGAGAGAGAGGAGACAGAATATGGCGCAGACGATGGAACGAATCCGTCAGTATCCGGGTACGGATGCGGCGATGAGGAAGAAATATATGGATGCGGCTGCGGAGATCATACGATCCAATCTGCCGGAATTTACTGAGTTTTTTGAGAGTTCCAACAGCGAGGGCGGCTTTTATCTGCCAACAGAAAATGTTGAATGGACGACCGGATTCTGGACCGGCGTGATCTGGCTGGCTTATGAATATACAGGAGAGGCATGTTTTAAAGAGGCGGCGGAATCACAGGTCGAAAGCTTTTTAAAACGGATCAGGGAAAAGATCGATGTAAATCACCATGACATGGGATTTCTCTACAGCCTTTCCTGCGTGGCAGCCTATAAGCTGACCGGCAGCAGTCATGCCAGAGAAGCAGCCCTTCTGGCAGCGGATCATCTGGCCGGCCGTTACCGGGAAAATGGCCGTTTTATCCAGGCATGGGGCAACGTCAATGAACCGTCGGAATACCGTCTGATCATCGACTGCCTGCTGAACCTGCCGCTGCTCTACTGGGCCAGCGAGGTTACCGGAAATCCTGATTACGCCGATAAGGCGGCAAACCACATTAGAACAGCGATGAAGTGTGTGATGAGACCGGACTGCTCCACCTACCACACCTATTTTATCAATACGGTGACCGGAGAACCGGACCACGGCGTCACCCATCAGGGAAACCGGGACGGTTCTGCCTGGGCAAGAGGCCAGGCGTGGGGCGTATACGGCATCGCCTTGAGCTACCGGTACCTAAAAAAGCCGGAATACCTTGAGTTATTCTGTAAGGTCACCGATTATTTTATCACCTATTTGCCGGAAGATCTGGTTCCGTACTGGGACTTCGATTTTGATACGGGAAGTACAGAGCCACGTGATTCCTCAGCTTCGGCCATCGCCATCTGCGGAATTCTGGAGATGAGCCGTTATCTGGACGAAGAGACGGCAGAAAAGTATCTGACAGCCGCCGATAAGATGCTCCGGGCTCTGCTGGATCACTGCGCCAACACGGATAAAACCCGCTCCAACGGCCTTTTGCTTCATGGAACGTATGCGCGGGATTCCGAGTATAATACATGCAGAAACAGGGGCGTTGATGAATGTAATACATGGGGTGACTATTTTTATATGGAAGCGCTGACCAGGAGAATGAAGGACTGGAATCCTTACTGGTAGAAGAGAACAGAACTTTATAAAGCTTTGATAAAGAAATGGGGAACC
Source organism: Hungatella sp. SL.1.14 (assembly GCF_024460495.1). NCBI lineage: Bacteria > Bacillati > Bacillota > Clostridia > Lachnospirales > Lachnospiraceae > Hungatella > Hungatella sp. SL.1.14. Next base: position 150,343 of record NZ_JANFYJ010000003.1, read on the forward strand.
GTGGCCGAATGCCGCTGGTTCCCCATTTCTTTTCTGACGGCTGTCGTTGTTTTACCCGATGTTAAAGTGCCTGTATAACTGTTCCCGATAATCCTCATCTTTAATTGCGCGTTTTAAATCATCGGTTCGTTTCTGATCTAAGAGAAGTTCTGTGAGAGCAGCCATCCTTCGTTCGCCCTGTTCAATATTCTCCCTGTCTCTCTGCATCAATGTCATATATTCCGCCTCCATTTCTTTGTTCTGTTTTACCGCGGTTACTCTCTGATGGATCTTTTTGACCAGTGGACTTTTAGCCTGCCGGGCAAAGGTGTCGGTGGTGTTTTCTATGTAGGCCAGAAATTCTTTCATCTCATCATCTACGTCGTCAAGGGTTCCTCTTGTATTTAAAAACAGTTTCGTTGCCTCATCTCCCAGGAGAAGCCCGGGGCTTTCGAGACAGGTGTTCTGAAAGGTGTAGATATGCCGGCCTTCTGTAAAAGGGTCAAAGGTACAGATAAAAATAATGTAGCTTCGGCGCAGGCGGGTATAGGGTTCGCCTTTTGAAATAGCGTCCAGATCAATATTACCCTGGTAATAGCGGCTGCGCTTGGGAAGCGGTCCGCGCTTACCGCGCTGCATTTCACAGTTATAGATGGTTCCGATGTCATCATTCACATAGATATCGAGTCTCACGCCTTTGCTGTCCGGCAGTAAATCGATGGTTTTCTGCTGTTCGGGAAGGACGATTTTTCTGATAGATATATTCAAAATTTTCTCCAGTACACAGCGGCAGATCTCTTCGTCACACATAACTCTGGAAAAAAGGAAATCATCCTCCAGATTTAAGTCCTCCATTCGTTTTTCCATGGTATATTCTCCTTCTATTTTATCATAAACACTGAAATCATGAAAGACCAATATAACGGATCAGTTCAGACTGCCGGAAAAAAGCCGGTGTGGCCTGCGTCGTTGGAGGTTTCGCGGATTAGATTGTTGTCCTTTAGATAAGTGATAATACGGCTGGCAGCACGGGATGAGATCTGGAGTTTTTCACAGAGAAGGCGGTTAAGCCATTTACCGCCCAGCATCATATCGCTGTTTTTTCTGACGGAATACCAGGCTGCAATTTCTGTCAGGGCGCGGTCCGTCCAGAATTCCGGATTTTTTCGCTGGGGATCAATTTCGAAGAGGGTAAGCAGATCGCATTTGAAATGGCAGAATCGGGAAATATCCTGATAGTGGGAGGTGTGATCGTCGATGCAGAATAAGTGGATGTGCTTTCCTTTATAGGTGAGGCGGCTCATGATGGGAATCATATCACTGTCGGAGGTGAGGAAGACGAAGGTATCGATCTCGGGGGATCGGTAGTAGATTTCAAGGGCGTCCACGGAGAGCTCAATGTCGGAAGCATTCTTCCGGTATTCTTCTTCCAGACCGTTTCCATAGACATTCTTTATCTGTACCCGCATTTCCTGGAGATGCTTTAGGGATACACCTACCTGGTCGTAATCGGCGTACGCCCGCAGGGTACGGATCTTGTTGATGGAATAAATCCGCTCCATCAGCGAAAAGACGCAGTATTCAGGGGATTCGGGATTGACACCGTATTCCTTCAGACTGTAATAGATGTTGTCAAAGTCGACGAAAATGCCTACATTTTCAGACGCAGAGTTGCACTGCTGCATACATGTTTTTAAGATTGCTTCGTTCATGAGGATTCTCCTTCAGATGTGGTATTAGACCGTTTAAGAAAACGGAAGATAAATAGATATGCCAGAATATGGCTGATAGAATTAGAATACCAGAGGACGGAGACAATTGCAAGGATTTCTTTCATAAATCACAAAGCAAAATCATAAAGCAAAATTATAAAACCCCGCGGGTAACGGGCCCAGGAAAGACGGCCGGGCATTCCGTCATATAAACAGTACAGCAGCACAGTAAACGAGCAAAAGTGCCATAACCAGATTTACAGCCTTCGTATGTCTGGAGAAAAAATTACAGAATGCAGCCCCGAACAATGCCCACACGAAGGAACCGGAAGCACCGATCAGCGACAACAGTACGGCGAAGCCGGCCAATGCTCCTGGTGAATGGAAGACTGGAAGAATATAAAGAGATATTGTGGTTATTGCATAAATATATATCTTGGGATTGAAAAACTGCAGGATCATGCCGGAGAGAAAACCGGCTCCGTCTTTTTGTCCGGCATCTAAATCAGCCGTACTCTGTAAGACTTTCCATGCAAGATACAGCATATAGACTCCTCCTGCGATCTGCATGACAGGTTTTACCTTTGGCAGCAGGGAATAAAGCGCTGCACTGAAGATGGTACAGACGGCCATGACCACTGAGAAGCCTGCAAGGATGCCGAAATTAAAACGGATGCTTTTGCGGAAGCCGAGCCGTACGGCATTGCTCATAGACAATAGGTTATTAGCTCCAGGCGTATAGGCGGTGATAAAACAATAAATTAAAAAATCAGATAAATGAAACATATGGAGCCTCCTTATTCCCTGAAAAAGTTCCTTCCGCTTTACAAATCTCAGGAAGAACTATATAATGATATAAAATGATTAATATATTGTACTGTACGATATAATAATACAATATGTACGATATAATGTCAATAGAAGGAGGCATTTTTATGGACCCCATGAATACAATTGTTGCTAAAAATATAAAACGGCTGCGGGAAGAGAAGAAACTGAGCATGGAGGAACTTTCCAAACTGAGCAGTGTAAGTAAGAGTATGCTTGCACAGATTGAACGCGGGGAGGGGAATCCGACTCTGTCCACATTATGGAAGATTTCCAATGGCATGAAGGTTCCGTTTGACGCCCTCACCGTACGCCCTGAGCGCGTATATGAGATCGTGAAGACGTCGGAAGTTCAGCCTCTTTTGGAAGACAGCGGAAAGGTTAAAAACTATTCTATTTTTCCTGATGACGAGAATCGCAGATTTGCAGTGTATTATCTGGAACTGGAGGAAGGCAGTTATTGGGAATCAGAACCGCATCTGAAGGGGACAACAGAGTTTATTACCGTATTTGAGGGCGGGATCGTCATCCGGGTGGATGGGCAGACGTTTCCGGTTGAAAAAGGAGAGAGTATTCGGTTTCGGGCAGACAATCCCCATTCCTACCGGAATACAGGAGCTGGGAAAGCGGTTTTGCATATGATTCTTTATAATCCTTAAGCCGGTTTTTCTGTACAGGGAACAGAAGAAAAAACGGAGCAGGCATTTTCTGTCTGCTCCGTTTTCAAGTATGAAATATGATCGGTCTGATACAGGCGGGCAAGCCGCTCTTCCCGGCGAAAATGCCGGTTTTTTCGCTTTATTTCCCGTTCTTCTTCTCCAGCTCCTGCATCTTCATGGCGCGTACCTTTAACGGCAGGCCGAATAAGGTGATGAAGCCGTCAGCGTCGTGGTGATCGTATAAATCGCCGGTGGTGAAGGAAGCGAGGGACTCGCTGTATAAGGAGTATGGGCTTGTAGTGCCGGCCTTGATGATATTGCCTTTGTAAAGCTTGAACTTAACTTCGCCGGTTACATACTGCTGAGTAGATTCCACAAAAGCCTGGATTGCCTCACGGAGAGGGGTAAACCATTTTCCTTCATAGACGATCTGGGCGAATTTGTTGCCCATGTCTTTCTTGACTTCCATGGTGGCGCGGTCTAACACCAGCTCTTCTAACTGCTGGTGAGCCTCCATCAGGATGGTTCCGCCGGGAGTCTCATAGACGCCGCGGGACTTCATGCCTACGACACGGTTTTCAACGATATCAACGATGCCGATGCCGTGCCTGCCGCCCAGTTCATTTAATTTCCGGATGATATCGGAAACCTTCATTGCTTCGCCGTTTACGCTGACGGGAACGCCTTTTTCAAAGGTCATGGTAACGTATTCGCCTTCGTCCGGAGCCTTTTCAGGAGAAACGCCGAGAACCAGTAAATGATCGTAATTCGGTTCGTTGGCCGGATCCTCCAGTTCCAGACCTTCGTGGCTGATATGCCATAAGTTCCTGTCACGGCTGTAGCTGTTGTCTGCGGAGAACGGAAGGTTGATGCCGTGCTGTTTGCAGTATTCGATCTCGTCTTCGCGGGACTGCATGGTCCATACATCGGTCATACGCCATGGAGCGATAATCTTTAAATCAGGAGCCAGAGCCTTGATGCCCAGCTCAAAACGGATCTGGTCGTTCCCTTTTCCTGTGGCGCCGTGGCAGATGGCGGTAGCGCCTTCCTTGCGGGCGATTTCGACCAGCCTTTTAGCGATGGCCGGACGTGCCATGGAGGTGCCCAGTAAATATTTATTCTCATAGACGGAATTGGCCTGAACACATGGAACGATGTAGTTGTCGCAGAAATCATCGACTAAATCTTCTATGTATAATTTGGATGCGCCGGATAATTTGGCTCTCTCCTCGAGGCCATCCAGTTCATTGCCCTGACCGCAGTCGATGCAGCAGCAGACAACTTCATAATCAAAATTTTCTTTTAACCACGGAATAATAGCAGTTGTGTCGAGTCCGCCTGAATAGGCTAAAATAACTTTCTCTTTCATATTAAGAATCCTCCTGAATATAGATCGTGAACATTTCCCCAAAGCCTGTAAAACTCTGTTTCCTGGCTTCTTGAACTTTCATAAATATACACCATTATCAAGGAAAATGCAAGAGTAAAATAAAAATATTCAAAAAAAACTTGCATAATATGCATTTGCAATGTATAATTATGAACTATCATTACCGGAGAAAACATGGCTTCGGTAAAGCGGTATAAAAAAGAATACAGGAAAACCCCAAAAGGGACTTTTCTTTCAGAAGGAAAGTTACTATAATCAAGGCAGGACAGTAACAGGCACGGAGTATGAACTACGGTAATCCAATAGAAGAGGAGAATGATTATGATGAAAGCAGGAATCATGGGAGCAACCGGATATGCGGGCGGTGAGCTGGCAAGGCTGCTTTTGCAGAGAGATGATGTGGAAATTACATGGTACGGGTCCAAGAGCTACGTGGGCCAGAAGTACGCGTCGGTATTTAAAAACATGGTACAGTTTGCAGATGATGCATGTATGGATGATAATATGGAAGCGCTGGCAGAGCAGGTCGATGTCATATTCACGGCCACACCCCAGGGATTCTGTGCGTCTCTCATGAATGAGGCGGTTTTATCAAAGGCCAAGGTCATTGATTTAAGCGCTGACTACCGGATTAAGGACGTGGCAGTGTATGAGAAGTGGTATAAAATAGAACATAAGACACCGGAATATATTAAGGAAGCCGTATACGGACTGCCGGAAATCAACAGGGACAAGATCAGAGACGCCCGTCTGATCGCCAATCCGGGCTGTTATCCCACCTGCTCTTTCTTATCGGTCTATCCGCTGGTGAAGGAGGGACTCATCGACCCCAACACGGTGATCATCGACGCAAAGTCGGGAACATCAGGCGCGGGGCGCGGGGCCAAGATCGATAACCTGTACTGTGAGGTCAATGAGAGTATCAAGGCCTACGGCGTCGGCGTTCACCGCCATACACCGGAGATTGAGGAGCAGCTGTCCCTGGCGGCGGGAAAGCCTGTGACCATCAGCTTTACACCGCATCTCGTTCCCATGAACAGAGGCATTCTGGTGACGGCCTACGGAACTTTGCTTAAGAGCGTGACCTATGAAGACGTGAAGGCAGTCTACGATAAATATTACGAGAACGAGTATTTCGTGAGAGTGCTGGACCGGGATGAAGTACCTCAGACAAAATGGGTTGAGGGCAGCAACTTTGTAGATGTGAACTTTAAGATTGATCCGAGAACGAACCGGATCGTCATGATGGGAGCCATGGATAATCTGGTGAAGGGAGCCGCAGGGCAGGCGATCCAGAATATGAACATCATGTTCGGCCTTCCGGAGAATCAGGGACTGAAGCTGGTTCCAATGTTCCCGTAACGGAAGCAGGCATTTCTAAGCAGGAAGGAAAGCGTAAGGGAAGAGCGTATGACAATCAGGACAATGACGATAGACGACTACGACCAGGTCTGGCATTTATGGTCTGGAATCAAAGGATTTGGGATCAGAACCCTGGATGATTCCAGAGAAGGGGTAGAAAAGTTTTTAAAGAGAAATCCATCCACCAGCGTGGTGGCGGAGGAGGCTGGGACTGTGATCGGAGCGATTCTCTGCGGCCATGACGGGAGGAGGGGCTGTATGTACCATGTCTGTGTGGCTGAGAAGTACAGGAAACACGGAATCGGCCATCAGATGGCGCTGGCAGCCATGGATGCGCTGAAGGCGGAGGGGATTAACAAGGTGAGTCTGATTGCATTTAAGTCCAACACCATCGGAAATAAATTCTGGAGAAAAGTCGGCTGGACATTCCGGGATGATTTGAATTACTATGATTTTACACTGAATGAGGAAAATATCACAAGATTCATTGAATAACAGAGAGGAGCAGGTCAGGTATGAAGAAGACAGACGGCGGCGTAACTGCCGCGAAAGGATTTTTGGCCGCATCGACAGCTGCGGGCATCAAGTATAAAGACCGCATGGATATGGCGATGATATACAGTGAGAAGCCGTGTAAGGCGGCGGGAACCTTTACGACGAATATCGTGAAGGCGGCTCCTGTAAAATGGGATCAGGAGGTGGTATCTGCTTCCCCGTATGCCCAGGCTGTCGTGGTAAATGCAGGAATCGCCAACGCCTGTACCGGAGCGGAAGGGTACGGATACTGTCTGGATACGGCGAAGGCGGCCGCGGAAGCTTTACAGATTCCGGAGAGTGCAGTTCTCGTGGCTTCTACCGGTGTAATCGGCATGCAGCTTCCCATGGACCGGATTACGGCTGGAATCAAAGCCATGGCCCCCGGCCTTTCCGGTACGCTGGAGGGGGGAACCGCCGCGTCGAAGGCGATCATGACCACCGATACGGTGAATAAAGAGGTGGCGGCAACCTTTACGGCGGGAGGAAAGACCGTGACCATCGGCGGCATGTGCAAAGGCTCCGGTATGATTCATCCCAATATGTGCACCATGCTCAGCTTCGTCACCACGGATCTGGCCATATCAAAAGAACTTCTGACGGAAGCACTCCGCGAGGATATCAAAGATACATACAACATGATCTCTGTTGACGGAGACACTTCTACCAACGATACCGTTCTTCTGCTGGCCAACGGCATGGCGGGGAATCCTGAAATCACGGAGAAAAATGAAGATTACCAGGAATTCGTGAAAGCCCTGAACTTCATCAATGAGACGCTGGCAAAGAAGATGGCCGGTGACGGTGAAGGCTGCACAGCGCTGTTTGAAGTGAAAATAGTGGGGGCGGAGACGAAAGAGCAGGCGGTGACCCTGGCCAAATCGGTGATTACCTCCAGCCTGACAAAGGCCGCAATCTTCGGCCATGACGCAAACTGGGGCAGAATTCTCTGTGCCATGGGATACTCCGGCGCTGTGTTTGACCCGGAGAACGTGGATTTGTATTTTGAGAGTGCAGCGGGAAAACTCCAGATTATTGAAAATGGGGTTGCGCTTCCCTACAGCGAGGAGGAGGCCACGAAGATCCTCTCAGAGCCGGAGGTGACGGCCACTGCCGATATTAAGATGGGATCGTGTTCGGCGACGGCGTGGGGCTGTGACCTTACCTTTGATTATGTGAAAATCAATGCGGACTACCGTTCCTGACAGAAAACACGGTACCGGAATTTTGTGAGAAAAGAGAAGGAACGATGGCAGTAAAAGATGATTACATCATGCGGATGATAGAGGATATGGCGAGAGTTCTGGCCCGCCTGATTCTCGGAAAAGACGATATCAATTACGTTCTGCCGGAAGATGAGAAATTTACAGCGACCCACAGTCTATACAAGAAGCTGATCACCATGGCAGACGAAGGACAGATCAACGAGGCGGAGAATATCCTGCTCGATGAACTGGTGGATAAGAGTTCCGGGTATTTTGAAATGGCGGCGTCATTTTATCTTCATTTGAATGAATATGATGACGAATTTCTCGATTCGCATCAGTTTTCCAGGGAAGAGATTCAAGAGGGAATTGAGCATTTGGGTAAAGAATTTGGCGTAGATTTGCCATTCCACTAACAAGGAGGAGCAGAGAAATGGATTTAGATCAGAGCATTATGCAGAAGGCGGAAGTACTGATAGAAGCACTTCCATATATTCAGCGGTTTAACCGGAAAATTATCGTCGTAAAATACGGCGGCAGCGCCATGGTGGATGAAGAACTGAAAAAGCATGTGATTCAGGACGTCGTCCTGTTAAAGCTGGTAGGCTTTAAACCGATTATCGTCCACGGCGGCGGCAAGGAAATCAGCAAATGGGTCGGAAAAGTGGGCATGGAGCCGCAGTTTATCAACGGCCTGCGTGTGACAGACGAGCCGACCATGGAAATCGCCGAGATGGTGCTTAACCGGGTGAACAAGAGCCTGGTGCAGCTGGTCAATGAGCTGGGAGTGAAGGCGGTCGGCATCAGCGGCAAGGACGGCATGATGCTGCAGTGTAAAAAGAGATACGCGGACGGCGAGGATATCGGTTATGTGGGCGATATCACCGGAGTGGACCCGCAGATTATCTATGACCTGTTAGAAAAAGATTTTCTTCCTATCATTTGTCCGGTGGGATTTGACGAAGAGTTTAAGACGTACAACATTAACGCGGATGATGCAGCCTGTGCCATTGCTACGGCGATGGAGGCAGAGAAACTGGCATTTCTGACTGATGTGGAGGGGGTATACAGGGATTTTGAAGATAAGGAATCCCTGATTTCCGAAATGACCATCGACGAGGCCCAGGATTTTGTGAGCAGCGGGACACTGGGCGGGGGGATGCTTCCAAAGCTTCAGAACTGTATTGATGCCATGAAGCAGGGGGTTTCCAGAGTCCATATTATGGATGGACGGATTCCACACTGTCTGCTCCTGGAAATCTTTACGAATAAGGGGATTGGAACTGCCATATTTAAGACGGGAGATGAGAGGTATTACCATGCCGAATAAACAGGAATATATCCAAAAAGCGGAACAGGAATTTTATAAGACATACAACCGTTTTCCGGTCATATTTGATCATGGAGACGGCGTATTCCTCTATGATACGGAAGGCGAAGAGTATCTCGACTTCGGGGCGGGCATCGCGGTCATGGGCCTTGGTTATAATGACAAAGAGTACAACGAGGCTGTGAAGACACAGGTAGATAAGCTTCTTCATACCTCCAACTTATTTTACAATGTGCCTTCCATCGATGCGGGAGAGAAGCTTCTGGCGGCATCCGGCATGGATAAAGTGTTCTTTACCAACAGCGGGACCGAAGCCATTGAGGGCGCTCTGAAGATCGCCAGAAGGTACGCCTACAATAAGGCGGCCGGAGAGAAGCGGGGAGAAGGCTGCGTCCACGAGATCATTGCCATGCGCCATTCCTTCCACGGAAGAAGCATGGGAGCATTGTCGGTCACAGGTAATGACCATTACCAGGAGCCGTTTAAGCCGCTGATTCCGGGAATTAAATTCGCTGATTTTAATGATCTGGACAGTGTGAAGGCGCTGGTAAATGAGAATACATGCGCGGTTATCATGGAGACTGTTCAGGGCGAGGGAGGGATCTATCCTGCAGAAGAGGAATTCTTAAAGGGTGTCCGGGCGCTGTGTGATGAACACGGCATGCTGCTGATCCTCGATGAGATCCAGTGTGGTATGGGGCGTACCGGTTCCATGTTTGCGTGGCAGCAGTACGGCGTGAAGCCGGATGTCATGACGGTGGCCAAAGCGTTGGGAAACGGGGTGCCGGTGGGCGCATTCCTGGCCTCCGGGAAAGCGGCAGAGGCAATGGTTCCGGGAGATCACGGCACCACCTACGGCGGAAACCCGCTGGTGACAGCGGCGGCTGACACCGTGTTAAGTATATTTGAAAAGCGCGGGATTGTGGACCATGTGAATCAGATCGGCGGCTATCTGTGGAAAAAGCTTGATGAACTGGCTGACCAGTTTGACTGCATTACCGGCCACCGGGGCATGGGGCTGATGCAGGGGCTGGAGTTTCATATGCCGGTTGGACCCATTGTGCAGAAGGCGCTTCTCGAAGAAAAGCTGGTGTTAATCAGCGCGGGCAGCAGTATCATTCGATTTGTACCACCGCTCATTATAGAGAAGGAACACGTGGATGAGATGGTAAAGCGTCTGGCTAACGTGCTGAAGCAGACGGAAATCTGAACGTGAACGTAATATGGAAAAGACTGAGGCATTGCACTCCAGGGGGCAATGCCTCAGTCTTACTTATGTAAAATTGCTTTCTCCACGCTCCAGTAAAAATTCTCTTCGCCAATCATATCATAGATATCGGAGCGTTTCAGCATTGCCATCGTGCTGGTGGGGACTCCGCACAAAAGAATGCGTTTTCCTTCCGCCTGCAGATCAGACAGTACATGCATGAAAGCAATTGCTCCCGAGATATCCATATAGGAAACGCCGCGCATGGACAGCAGTACCGTATCATACTCCTTTGTACAGGTTTCCATTTCTTCGATTGCCTGAGTATTGGCAAAGATGACGGAGCCGGTCAGATAGGCAACGACTGCGTTGCCGAACTCCTTTGCCAGCGCCGCATCCGAGCTGCGGACACGGTCCATGTTTACCTTTTCATAATTAATTTCAATATTTGCCAGTCGGCTGACGAGAAGAACCAGAGCGGTGACGACGCCGATCAGGATTGCGGTTGTCAAGTCGAATACGATGGTGGCCGCCATGGTGATCAGATATTTGGCGGCGGCTCCCTTGAAATGATGGGAGAAGATATACCTGATTTCCTGCCAGTCATTCATACGGAACGCGGTAACCATCAGTACGCCCGCAAGAGCGGAGAGCGGGATTTTTGCCATTACAGGCCCCAGGATAAACATGAATGCCAGAAGTCCCAGCGCGTGGAAGATGCCGGTCAGCCTTGTCCGGGCGCCGGATTTCAAAGCGACGCTGGTACGTGCGATGGCGGCAGTGGCAGGGATTCCTCCGAAAAAGGGAAGGATAATATTGCCGATCCCCTGCGCCACCAGCTCCTGGTCGCTGTTTAGCCGTACATTTGCCATTTTTCCTGCGCTGGCACCGCATAACAGGCTTTCGATCATTCCCAGCATGGCGATGCTGACGGCAGGTCCGATCAATCCGCTGAGATGATCAGGTGTAATTGCGGATAAGTCTAACCGGGTGTCCAGAAAAAGTGTTTTCGGGATCGCTCCGACGGTCTGAATGTCAAGGTTCAGGATGACGGACAGTACCGTTGCAAAAATAATACTTAAAAAAGAAGCGGGAACGACTGCATTCCATTTTTTCGGAAAGAAAACCATAAACAGGACAACGAAGAGGCCCAGGGCAGCGGCCTGGATATTGACAGGGAATCCCAGCTGGCCATAGCTTAACAGTTTTAAAATGGCGCTGGAGCCCTCTGAGGTGACACCAAAGAAGTTGTCGATCTGTCCCAGTGCGATGATGACGGCGATTCCGGAGGTAAAGCCTGTGATAACGGGAGCGGGAATGAAGCCCGTCAGTCTGCCGATATGAAAAATGCCGCACAGAACCAGCAGAATTCCCGCAATCAGTGTGGCGGTGAATACACCCTGCATTCCATACCGTGCGATGATGGAAATTAAGATGGCGGCCATGGCTCCCGTGGGACCTGATATCTGGTAATATCCGCCGGAAAGCGTACCGATGACGAGGCCTGCGATAATCGCGGTAACGAGGCCGGCCGCAGCAGTAGAGCCGCTGCTCACGCCAAATGCAAGCGCCAGGGGCAGTGCCACTGCCGCAACCGTCAGCCCGGCCATGAGATCCTTCATGCAGTCGGCGCCGCTGTAGTTTCGAAATTCAGATTTTAGCTGTGTTACGTAATTCTTGATCATTGTAATCCTATCCCATTCTCTTTGTTTTTGTGGTTCCAATGCAAAGCTGCCTTAAACCGGGATGAGTATAGCAGAAGAAAGGCAGGAAATCAATGAGATGGAGGCAGGGATGGAAAAAAATACAGGAGCGCAGCAGGAAGAAGCTCTGCAATTCAGCAATTGCGGAACAGCGTCAGCCCTTTCCGGTCGTATATAATAAAACTGTCAGGAAGAAAACGAAAAAGGAAGTGAGAGTGTTGGGACAGAAAGAGATCCTTATGGAGTGTGCGTTATATATCCGCTCGCATGCGAAAGAGCCGCTGTCAGTTCAGGGGCTGTCGAACCGGTTTGGGTATTCGGCCTGCCATTTTTCCCGGATGTTCCGGGCGGAAATGGGGGTTACCTTAATGGACTATGTAAAGCAGCAGCGCCTGTTCGGTGCGGCCAGGGAAATACGGGAGGGACGAAAAATTCTGGATGCCGCGCTGGATTACGGCTATGAGACACACAGCGGCTTCACCAGAGCCTTCCGGGCTCAATTCGGATATTCTCCCGCACTCCTCCGGGCATTTCGTGTCGGAGAGGCTTTCGAGAAAGGAGACTGGGAGAATATGGGGATTTATCTGAGAAACACACCGGTTCATGCACAGCCAGAGGAATTATATGGGCTGCTGTTTGAGGTGCTGGGGGAAGCCGGAACAGCGTACGGGAGAGGAAACGTGGAGGCCGTTTACGAGCTGGCCGAAAGAGTTTACGAAGGAAAAAAACGCCGCTCGGGAGACGAGTACGTGACGCATCCCCTTAATACTGCGATTATTCTGGCAGATATGGGGGCTGATGAGGACACGGTCTGTGCCGGTCTGCTCCATGATGTGTGGGAAATGGCAGACGAGCCGGAAACGTATTTGTCAGATCCTGCCGTCACACCGGCTGTGAAAGAGATTTTAAACGAATACAGAGAATTTGATAAGTACGCAAGCTGTGATGAGCGGGTGGTTCTGGTTGCACTAGCCGACCGGCTCCACAATATGAGAACCATCGATTTCGTTGATCCGGCTACATGGGAGGAGCGGGCGAAAATGACACTGGAGGTATTTGGTCCCATGGCGGCGGAATGCGGAAAGGTAAAATGCCGGATGGAGTTTGACGATCTGGCAGAAAAGTATTTAAGTAAATACGGGCCTGCACTGTAATTGTATGGACAGAGAAAGGAACGAAAAAAATAGTCTTTCCCGAATTTTGTGATTATGGTATAATGGCGGCAGACGTAATACAGGCGCCGGTTTGCCGCCGTTTAAAGGAAGGCAGAACAGAAGCGAAACCGTACGCTTCCCGCGGAGGGAATATGGCCGGGGCACAGATTAACTGCAGGCATTTAGTGAGACGGATCAGGAGGGAACTATGATCAAAGAAATGGTGACAGAAGAATTTCTGGCGGAATTATCATCAAAGAAACCAACTCCCGGGGGCGGCGGTGCGGCGGCACTGGGCGGTGCAACGGGAGTATCTTTGGGGCAGATGGTGATCAATCTGACTCTCGGCAAGAAAAAGTATGCGGACGTGGAAGAGGAGATGAAGGACCTTAACGGGCAGCTGGAAGCTCTGAAAGCAGAATTTCTCCATCTGGCCGATGAGGATGCGCAGGTGTTTGCGCCTCTGGCTGCGGCCTACAGTCTGCCAGGCACTACGGATGAGGAAAAAGCGCATAAAGCTGCGGTGCTGGAAGGACATCTCCTGACGGCAAGTCTCGTTCCGATCCAGGTGATGGAGGCTGCAGGGAAGGCTCTGCATATCATGGATATTCTGGCGGATAAGGGAAGCCGGATGGCGGTCAGCGATGTGGGCGTGGGTGTTCAGTTTATCAGAACGGCTTTAACCGGTGCGGTCATGAACGTGTGGATCAATACGAAATCCATGAAAGACCGGGAGAAGGCCGAAGAATTGAATCGATATGCGGATCAGATGATGCAGAGTGGGACCGCAGCGGCCGACGCGGTCTATCAGAAGGTGGAACACGCACTGCGCTGAAGAGGAGAGGAATAAAAAGATGATCACATTAAAAGGTGCAGAAGTTTCTGCAAAGATAAAAGAGGAGACGGCGGAGCTGCTGAAGCAGTGCGGCGGCAGGATACCGAAGCTTGCCATTATCCGTGTGGGTGAAAATCCGGACGATTTGTCGTATGAGCGCGGGGCGGTGAAGAAGATGGCGGCCTTTGGCCTTACGGCCGAAGTCTATGCCTATCCTGCGGATATTAGGGATGAGGGATTTAAAACGGAATTTCAGAGGATCAATGGAGATCCGGAGATCGATGGAATTCTTCTGCTCCGTCCGCTGCCGAAGCAGATCTGTGAGAAGGACATTGAGCGCATGATTGATCCGAAAAAGGATTTGGACGGAATATCGCCGGAGAATATCGCAAAGGTGTTTGCAGGTGACAGCACAGGCTATGCGCCGTGTACCGCGGAGGCGGTGGTCGAGACGTTAAAAGCGTATGAAATCCCCATTAACGGAAAGCGGGCGGTGATTGTAGGACGCAGCATGGTAGTCGGTAAACCGCTGGCCATGCTTCTGTTAAAGGAGAATGCAACCGTCACCATCTGCCACACGCGGACTGTGAATTTAAAAGAAACCTGCCGGAATGCTGAGATTCTGATAGCGGCAGCGGGCCGGGCGAAGATGCTTGATAAAGAGAGCGTCGGAAAAGACGCAGTGGTGATCGATGTGGGGATCAATGTGGACGAGAACGGAAAACTCTGCGGCGACGTGGATTTTGAGACGCTGGAGGGAACCGCGTCCATGGCGACGCCGGTGCCGGGCGGAATCGGTGCAGTGACGACAGCAGTGCTTGCAAAGCATCTGGTGATGGCGGCTGTCCGGAACGAGTAAATGAAAAACGGATCATACCAGTTTTTAAATTCATTGCCCTGAAAGAGATAAGAAGCTTTCATGGAATTCAGTGTTTTACAGCACATGATTTTCCGTGGGAGCTTCTTTCTTTATTGTTCAGGCGGAAAACCGTAAGAAACTGTCTTATTTAGTAAAGCAGACAGATTTTAACTTTATAAGAACGTATTGTGTGGTATACTTAAATACAGGGAAGGAATATCAGAAATAGAACAGTGGGATTCAGGTCAGATTAAGGAGGCTCGTTGTGGGAAAAAATCGGGAGCTTTTAAAGACAAACGTACTGGTCAGTGTGATCTTGATTTTTGGTTTTGTGGTAACTGCATTTTTTAGCTATCAGGCTAATTATGAGGCGTCTCTTAATAATATCGAACAGGTGGCGTCATTGACGACAGAAGGGATTTATTATCAGCTTACGGCTCTGTTTACAAAGCCGATCAATATTTCCATTACCATGGCTCATGACAGTCTTCTGGTGGATCATCTGGAGAATGAGGCAGATAACCTGGAAGATGAAGCATACGCCTGGAAGATTAAGAATTATCTGAAGACGTATCGTGAAAAATACGACTTTGACTCGGTTTTTCTGGTATCTGCTCAGACAAACCGGTATTACAATTTTAATGGAGTTGACAGAGTGCTGACGGAGGATGAACCTGAAAATAACTGGTATTTCAGTATGCTTAAAAATGATTTGGAATACTCTGTAAATGTGGATAACGATGAGGTAAACGGTGCGGATAATGCGATAACTGTATTTGTGAACTGCAAGATATTCGGACCAGATGAAGACTTCCTGGGGGTTGTGGGAGTAGGAATGCGGGTCAGCTACCTGAAGGAATTTTTGAAAGAGTATGAGGAAAAATATCACTTAAATGCATGTCTGGTCGATGGAGACGGAAAGATTGAGATTTCTTCCGAGCATACAGGATATAATAAGACAGACTGGTTTGAGATCTGCGGACAGGAGGAGATTCGCGGCCGGGTTCTGGAATGGAAGGAGGACTCTTCCAACCTGGAATTGTGGACGAAAACGGGGGTGGGAGGTCAGGAGAGGAGTTATATTGTGTCCAGGTATATACCCGAATTGACCTGGCATTTGATTGTGGAACAGAATAACGGAATGATGGTCAGAGAGATAAAGGCGCGCCTGTATCAGACCGGATTCATTATTGCTGCGATTATTATTACGGTTTTGCTGGTAATAACGACGGTTCTCCGTAACTTTAACAGACAGATTACCCAGCTGATTGAAGAACGTCAGGATGCGTTTAAGAGAGCGACGGAGCAGTTATACGATAATATTTATGAGCTTAATATCACAAAAAACCGTTCTGCGAATAAATTGACGGAGCAGTACTTTGAGAGTCTGGGGGCCGGAAATCTGCCTTATGACCAGGGACTTAAAGTGATTGCAGAAAAACAGATTAAGGAAGAGTACCGGGCAGGGTATATCGCTGTGTTTACCCCCAAAAATGTAATCCGTGAATATGAAAAAGGAAACAGTCATTTAAGATATGACTTTATGATTACCCAGGATGGAAACGGATACTTCTGGATGCGGATTGATGCCTATATCTTCTTCTCACAGGAGGACGGCTGCCTCCACATGTTTACATACCGGAAAAACATAGAGTCAGAAAAGGAAAAAGAGATTCTGGCTTCCATTGATGAGATGACAGGATTCCTCACAAAGACAGAGACGGAACGGAAAATCGCCGCTTTGCTGTCTGCAAAAACAGATGGGATTTATGCGTTCTTTCTGTTTGACATTGATAATTTTAAGCAGGCAAACGATTCCTGCGGCCATGCATTTGGAGATTTCTGTATTAAGGAGTTTACGTCAATTATCAGAAAACATTTCCGGGCAGACGATGTGCTGGGGCGAATAGGGGGAGATGAATTTGCAGTATTTCTCTCAGCGCCGGATGGCGGCTGGATCGAAGGGAAGGCGAAAGAATTATCCCAGGCGCTGCAGGTAACGTGCGTGAAGGAAAACAAGAGCTGGAGTATGTCGGCCAGCATAGGAGTGTCCATCGCCCCCGGGGCAGGAGCGGATTTTGATACGCTGTATCAGAATGCGGACGAGGCGCTGTATCAGACGAAGCAGAGAGGGAAGAATGGGTATACGATTGTTTGAGGGGGCTTAGGGCTCTTGGAGGTAAGTAAAATCCAGCCGGAAGATTGTTATTGCTATTCCGGCTGGATTTTTTGATACTTGGTAGTAATTACTGCCGCTGTGGCGTCCGATCAGCCTTCTAAAGCTTCTGTCAGGGCCAGAATAGCCAGAGACTGGCCGTATGCCATTGGTTTAATCACAATATTTTTGTAGTGATCAGCATTCATACCAATGCCAGTTCCAGCTGATACGTTTAGTACGGTTCCGTCTGCAGCAATGTTATCACATACAGCGGAAATGGCCAGCTCTGCTGTGGGCAGATACGATGAATCCAGAATTCCGAGATGAATACCTTTTAAAATACCGGCGGCAATGGCGGAAGATCCGGATACTTCGCAGTAGCTGGCCGGATCGTCCAGCACTGTGTGCCACAGCCCGTTGTGATCCTGAAGGGAAACAAGTGTGTCCACCTGAGCTTTCCATGTGTTCACCAGGTAGCGGAAGATACCAGGACTGATGGAATCGTCTGAATCAGCAAGCAGACAGGGGATTCCATAGGTAAACCAGGCATTTCCGCGGCACCAGTATACGCCGCCAAAATTGTTGTTTCCATGAAAGGTCCAGCCATGGTGGATCAGGCTGTTTGAACGGTCAAACAGATATTTGATATGGGACAGATACTGGTAGAGTGCTTCCTGTGAATATTCAGGCCGTCCGAGTTTGCAGCCGGCCTGATTGAGAAACAGTACAGCCATGACCAGCGTATCCACCCAGATTTCCCCATCGTGAAGGTTCACCCCATTGCGGTCACCAAATGCTGAGGTCACATGCTGAAATACTTCGTATTTTGTACGGGGAAGTGTATTCATCAGCCATTCAGCCCGCTCCGTACACATCTGTCGGTAGATTTGATTACCTGTGAGCTCAGAGAGTGGAAGAAGAGCCAGATATGGAGCAGTGGTGTTAATATTTTTTGATGGAAGGCCGAGCGCAATATTCCGTTGAAACCAATGATCAAGAAATTCCATATAGCGGTTATGTTTTTTTCCCTGCAGACATTTAATCAAACCATATAATCCGAGACCCTGGGGCCAGTCCCATTCTTCAATTCCAAAATCCCGTTCGATCAATCCGGTAAAACGGTTGCCAGAATCCGCCATCTTGTCTTTGGCATAATCTGCTCCTCCCAAAGCCATAAGCCGATCTACAACCAGATCAATTTTTTGAGAAATCACTTCTCTGTCCATAGACGATCTCCATTCTTTATAGTATCATACACCCTCATTATGAAGGGTATTTTTGTAAATTGTGCCATCCTTCATAATAACGCGGAAGTTATTTTTATCTGTAAGCAAATCAACCTGCCTTACAGGATTTCCATCTACAATCAGAAGGTCTGCGAAGGAACCTTCTTCTAAGACTCCGATTTTGCCTTCCGGGTATGGATTCCGATATGTGGAAAGCTTAAAAAGGTCATGAGCACGTCCGGTAGCAGCCTGAAGTGTCTTGAAACTGCCGTAACGCCGTCCCCATGTGCCGAAGTCTTTAAGCTGATGCTCTTCACAGAAATATTTGTTAGTTGCCATATCCGTTCCAAAAACTACATTCAGGTGATACTTATCAATTAATTCCGTCTGCTGTTCCACTCCCTGTTTTACAATCCTGTATTTTTTCTGCATATCCTCCGTGGAGATGAAATCCATCATGGAATCTTCTGCGAATGCAGGGCAGGGGCAGACCCAGACGCCGTTATCACATATCATCCGGGCTGTTTCGTCATCCATCAGCTGAGTGTGCTCCAGACTCATGACTCCGGCCCTGACGGCTCTCTGCATTGATTCGCAGGTGTATAAATGAGCCATGACGTAAGTTCCGTAATCTTTGGCTGCCTGAACGGCTGCGCGAATTTCTTCCTCTGTATACTGGACCGTGTAGAGAGGATCAAAGACGGAAGCAATCCCACCGCCCAAAAACAGTTTGATTTGTGATGCACCTAAAAACAACTGGTCTCTGGCAGCCTTTAATACTTCATTTGCACCGTCTGCAAGAATCCAGATTTTATTGTCCATCACAGGAGACATATAGCCGGTAAGTGTGCGCATGGAAGCTGCTCCCGGGCGGTTGTCGCAGTGGCCGCTGGTCTGTCCGATGCCGGAGTGGCTGGGGAAAATCCTTGGGCCGATGGTATAGCCGGTATCTATACAGTGTTTAATTCCCCATACCAGTCCTCCGGCATCCCGGACGGTAGTAAAGCCGCGGTAAAGCATTTCTTCCGCGTTTTTCGCGCCTCTCACGGCGGTTTCGTCTGCCCGCATACACTCCATTTCAGAACCGCCTCCTGTTAAGGCTACGTGAACGTGACAATCCACCAGACCGGGAATAACGGTCCGCCCGCCGGCATCTATGATCTCGTCAAAATTTTCCGCTGAGACGTCGGAAGAGGAGATTTCAGTTACCAGGTTATCTTCTATTATGATGTGTGAGTGCAGTTTCAGCTGCTCATGGTTTCCATCGAATACATTACAGTTGGTAATAATTTGCCTTTTCATAGTGTCCTCTTTCTAAGTAAAATTGATATGATTACAAATATGAATAAAATGAATGGTACAAACGCAAAATGTTGCCTATATAAACGGATATTACCATTTGACATTGAAAAAGTCAACGAAAAATGCACTATTATAAATTAAAATAAAATATTTTGTTGTATATATTGACAATTAATAATATTAGTAATATGATTAATAAGAATATTACAAACGCAAGCAAGCGATACAAAATTATTATTTGAGGAGGTTACTTATGAAACGAAAAGGATTGGCATTTACTATGGCGGCAGTTATGGCCCTCAGCGTGGCGGGATGTTCTTCCAAACCTGATACCGCGGAAACTGAGAAACAGTCAGTCTCGAGCACACAAGAGGCTCAGGCAGATGCTTCCACAGAAGCTGTTTCTTCGGCGGCAGAGGGGGAACCGGTCACTTTAAAACTGTTCTGGTGGGGGAATCAGGTCAGGAATGATTTGACGCAGCAGGTGATTGATCTCTATATGAAGGATAATCCCAATGTTACGATTATGCCTGAGTTTACGGACTGGAACGGCTACTGGGACAAGCTGGCTACATCTACAGCAGGTGGTAATATGCCAGATATCATTCAGATGGATTACAGATACTTGGAAAAATATGTATCCAGCAATTCTCTGGCGAATCTTTCCGAATTTATCGATAATGGGACGATTAAGACGGATAAAATACCTGAAAGTGTAATTGAGAGTGGGAGCATTAACGGAACGTGTTATGCGATCTCTCTTGGCAGCAACGCACCAGCAATATATTATGATAAAGAGATTGTAGATAAGGCAGGTGTAACAATACCGGACCAAATGACGATCGAGGAACTGTATGAGATTGGACAGACGATTTACGAAAAAACCGGTGCGCTGACCTACTATGACGGAGGGTATGTGCTGATGGGTGAGATCGCGAGAAGCTATGGATCTCATTTATGGGACGAGCTGGAAGCGGGAGATGAGACTGCTGTTAAGAAGGATTTCGAGTATATAAAGAAATTCAGTGATGCGGAATTCAGTATATCTCAGGAACTTTTGGTTGAAAAAAATCCTAAGGTGGTTGAGACAAAGCCGATTATTGACGGTACGGTATGGAACGATTTCTCATTTTCGAATCAGTATTCGGCCATGGTCACCGCAGCAGGAAGAGATTTTGGAATGTCCATGTATCCTACAACCGAAGGGGCAACCCAGCAGCCGATCTATTTAAAGCCCAGTCAGTTTTTCTCTGTGGCCGAGACTTCTCAATATAAAGAGGAGGCCGCTAAATTTGTAGACTGGATTACAAATTCAGTGGAGGCCAACGAAATTCTTCAGGGTGAACGGGGCGTTCCGGTCAATACTGATGTACAGGAAGCGATTAAGGGAACGCTTGACAGCGCCAATGCCCAGGTATTCGATTTTGTAGCAAAAGTTGGAGAGGTTGCAACACCGGTCGATGCACCTGATCCGGAGGGGTCAAGTGATGTGACAACCAAACTCGATACATATGTAGAAAATATCAGGGATGGTTCCATGGACGTGGAGACTGCTGCAAAAGAATTTACAGAATACGCAAAAAAGACGTTAGAGGAAGCAAAGCAATAGAGCTTGATTACGGTTTGGAGGGATTGCCTTGAAAAAAACGCAGAAAACCCCGGGTACGAAGAAGACGTTGAAACAGATTTTAAACCAGGAGAAGGTTGCAGGATATGTATTTATCCTGCCCTTCATCATTGGTTTCATGGTATTCCTGTTTTATCCAATGGTAATGTCACTGGCGTACTCTTTCACCCGGTATAACATTTTGAAATCTCCGGTGTTTATCGGGCTGGACAACTATATCACCATGTTTACAGAGGATGATTTGTTCTGGAAAGTGTTAATGGTAACGGTTAAGTACGTGGTATTTGGAGTACCGCTCCGCCTCCTTATGGCATTGATCGTAGCCATGCTGCTGGTGAAGAATACAAAGCTTTCGGGCTTCTACCGGGCGGTTTACTATCTGCCGTCCATTATCGGTTCCAGTGTGGCAGTAGCAATTTTGTGGAAAAGGATTTGGGCCAGTGATGGTGTGATAAATGCACTTCTGGCGTTGATTGGTCTTCCTTCCAAAACTGTATGGCTGGGAAAAGAAGAGACGGCAATATGGGTTCTGATTATTCTGGCTGTCTGGCAGTTTGGTTCCTCCATGCTGATCTTTTTATCTGGTCTTAAGCAGGTTCCGGTCAGTCTTTATGAGGCGGCTACGGTAGATGGTGCCAGTGGGATCACAAAATTTTTTAAGATCACGCTGCCGATGCTGACTCCGACTATCTTCTTTAACCTGATTAATCAGCTGATCAGTGGGTTTATGGCATTTACCCAGAGTTATATCATCACAGAAGGAAAACCGAAAAATTCGACCCTTTTTTATGCGGTTTATATGTATCAGAATGCATTTACCAATGAAAAGCTGGGATACAGCTGCGCGATGGCGTGGTTTATGGTGGCGTTTATCGGACTGCTGACTTTTATCCTTTTTAAGTCGCAGAAGTACTGGGTTTATTATGAATCAGAAGGATAATGCGTATGAAAAATTATACTTTAAAACGAAATGCAATGAGAGTGATTTATCATCTGTTCACGTTTTCCTTTGCCTGCGTTATGATATATCCGCTGGTGTGGATGATTATGGGATCATTTAAAGACACGACAGAAATTTTCCGTCATGCGGAACATCTGCTGCCGCAGTCTTTTCATCTGGGAAATTACATAAAGGGCTGGAAGGGATTTGCCAATGTCTCTTTCACGGTATTTTTTAAAAATTCACTGATCATATCAGGTCTGGCCACTGTGGGAGCGGTATGCTCTTCTGCAATTATCGCTTATGGATTTGCCAGATGCAATTTTAAGGGAAAAGGAATATGGTTCAGCGCAATGCTTGTATCCATGATGCTGCCGTTCCAGATTATTATGATACCACAGTATATCCTGTTTAATCAGATGGGATGGGTGGGAACGTATCTGCCTTTGATTGTTCCGCACTTTTTTGGGCAGGGTTTTTTCATCTTTTTAAATATTCAGTTTATCAAAGGAATACCAAGGGATTTAGACGAGGTGGCAAAAATTGATGGCTGCAGCATCTACGGTATATTTACGAGAATTATTCTGCCGCTCATCAAGCCGTCCATTGTGACCAGCGCCATTTTCTCCTTTATGTGGAGATGGGATGATTTTATGTCGTCGCTGATCTTCTTAAATAATCCCCTTCAGTATCCAGTGGCTTACGCCCTGAAGCTGTTTGCAGATCCGACGGCAGGATCAGACTGGGGTGCAATGTTTGCCATGGCTACACTGTCACTGGTCCCCATATTTATTATTTTTCTGACAATGCAGAAATATTTGGTGGAGGGGATTGCATCCACTGGAATTAAGGGGTAAGAGGAGAAGATACAATGAAACGTTATGAAGAGTTATACGACGTCCTGAATAAGGAATTACAGCCTGCTCTGGGCTGCACAGAACCGGCGGCTGTTACATATGCCTGTGCGGTGGCAGCAAAAGCACTGGGTGTGCCTGCAGAAAAAGTGGAGATCGCAGCCAGTAAAAATATTCTCAAGAATGTTATGGGGGTGGGGATTCCCAATACGGACAGCTATGGAATCACTGCCGCGGCGGCTATGGGCGTACAGCTTACAGATATTGATAAAAAACTGATGATTTTAAATGATGCTACCCCCGATGTCTGTAAAAAGGCCGGGCTGATGATGAGGCAGAACCGGATTGAAGTCTGTGAAGCCAAACACAGCAGCAGAATTCATATCGAGGTAATCTGCCGTGGCGGAGGCCATGAATCTAAGGTTATCGTGGATGGACTGCATACAAACATTGTTTCTGTCATGAGAGATGGAGCGGAACTGAAGGTGCCCGGGCAGGAAAAAGGTTCTGCAGATGAATCGGTGAAGACAGATTTGAGAGGGTATACCATTCAGGATTTTTGTGAATTTGCCTCTGTGGCTGATGCCAGACGTCTGGCATCCACCAGGAAAGCAGTAGAACTGTCTAAGAAGCTCTCTGATGAAGGACTGAAGGGGAAGTATGGACTGGGTGTCGGGAAGGCTTTAAAAGAAATGGCGGTACAGGGAGAACACGGTCTTGTCAATGAGGTAAAATATATTACTGCAGCCGCAGCGGATGCCAGAATGGCGGGGTGTGAACTTCCCATGATGTCGCTCTGCGGAAGCGGTAACCAGTGTATCGAAGCGACGCTGCCGGTGGCCGCCGCGGCTGTAAGAAGTGGCGCTTCTGAGGAGAAGATGATTTGCGCAGCTGCACTGAGCCAGCTGATTACCGTGTATACCAAGCAGTATACCGGGCGTTTATCACCGATCTGCGGCTGTGGATTGGCGGCGGCTATTGGAGCGGCAGCCGGCATTACATGGATGAATCATGGAACTGTTCCGATGGTAGAAGCAGCTATAAAAAATGTGGCAGCAGATCTTTCCGGTATGATCTGTGATGGTGCAAAACCCGGTTGTTCTTTAAAACTGGCTACAGCTGCGGGGACTGCAGTTCAGTCGGCTATGCTGGCTCTTAAAGGAATATCTGCCACTGACCGGGATGGAATAGTGGAACAGTCGGCGGAAAAGACCATCCAAAATCTGGGGATTCTGGATAAAGACGGGATGAACTGTACCGATCAGGTGATTTTAGATCTGATGCTGGGACAGTATGCATAGGAGGTAAGGATGATTACATTATTTAAAAATGGAATGGTGTGGGAGGAAGACCATTTCTGCCGGAAAGATATAGCTGTGGAGGCGGAGCGGATTACCATGACAGGGACTGCACCGGAAGGCTTTGTGTGTGACAGAACCTTTGATGTAGAGGGAAAATACCTGGTCCCGGGGGTTATAGACTGCCACGCGCATGTTACAATGGTAGGCGGAGATCATCATATGGCGGTTTTCTTTCAGGAGAATACAGCGGAGCTGACAATGGAGGGAGTAATAAATTGTGAGCGGATGGTTTCTCATGGGATTACGACAGCCAGAGACTGCGGCGGAAAGTATATGGAAACACTGGCTATCCGGGATTTTATCAGGAAGGGAAAGATTAAGGGGCCAAGACTTTTGTGCAGTGGGACTCCGCTTAAAGTGGTAGGTGGCCATGAACCAGGCTTTGATATTACAGGACCTATAGAAGCAAGGAAGGCGGTGCGTCAGTTTCTGTTCGAAGGTGTTGATTTTATCAAGGCCATGGTAACCGGAGGTTTGGGAAAGGCTGGAGAAGATCCGGGGGCTGTGGAACTGGAGCTTAATGAACTGGCGGCCATGGTGTCTGAAGCCGCCAAACACGGAAAAAAAGTGGCCTGCCACTGTCACAGCAGGGCAGGAATGGAAATTCTGCTTAAGGCGGGTGCTGCCTCTATCGAGCATGCCACTTATTTAGATCCGGAGATTAATGAGCAGATTATCAGACAGGGCGTTTATGTAGTTCCAACGTTTACGCCCTATGAGATTGCTGCAGCCAGTGAAGTGGGATGTGGAATTGTTCCGGACGCTATCTTTGCTTCCCGCGCTATGATAGGCGATAAGAGGAAGCGTTTTAAAGAGGCGTATGATCAGGGGGTATTGATTGCATTTGGGCGTGACAGCGGCGGGTTCTTTATGGATCAGGGGGAGTTTGCCGACGAGATGCTCTATATGGAACATGCCGGCATGGCAAGAAAAGATATTATTAAAAGTGCTACGGAACATGCCGCCAGGCTTTTAGGAATATGGGGAGAGACAGGCAGCCTCGAAGAAGGCAAATGTGCTGATATTCTGTTCCTGAATTCTAACCCGCTGGAGAACCTGGCAGCATATCGAAACGACTTGCAAGAAGTTTGTGCGAATGGTACACTAATACTTAATAAATTAGGTTAGTTTTATTAATTAAGAACGGAAAAATGGCGGGATAAAGAAATAGATATTCGGAGGAAAATGGTTATGGCAGCTAAAAAAATGAGTTTAAAAGAACAGGTATATACGAAAATTTTTAATGATTTGGTTGTTGAGCGTTTTCCACCCGATGAGTTCCTCACAGAGAAGCAGTTTATAGAATTATATGGAGTAAGCAAGGCTCCAGTGCGGGAGGCCTTAATAGAACTCTGCAATGAGGGAATTTTGCGCAGCATTCCCCGCCTGGGATACCAGATTATCCCTGTGACCCAAAAGGATATTACGAATTCTACGGAACTGAGACTTTTAATCGAGATGAATGCATTCCGGAAGATGTCAGAGTCTTTTAATGAAGAAATGCTTGAAAAAATACGGACGCTGAATAAAAACTGGATGGAAGATGTGATTACGGGCAATATTGACGTACAGAAGCGTTGGATGCATAATACACTGTTTCACACTACAATGTGCTCTTTTGGCGGAAATGACCTTGCTGTGGACGTAATCGCCAAGCTGATTAAGCTGGAATGGCGTGCCTATGCCCACATGCTCAGTACGCCGGAAAAACAGGATAAATTTTTTAATAATTCTGAGAAGAAATATCATATCGAAATTGAGCATGCGCTGATGGAACGCAACTTTGAAAAAGCGGAACAGCTGCTGCACGATGACATTGCCACGATTGGGAAGGAGCTGTTTCTTTAACCGACGCCTTTGGAAAGGACAGGTTATGAACCGCAGAGAACGGATAACAGCAGTATTTAAGGGAGAAAAGCCAGACAGGACGCCGATGGGCTTCTGGATGCATTTTCCCACGGAGCAGCATCATGGGGAGGAGGCCCTTGCTGCACATTTAAAATATTTTGAAGAAACAAAAACTGATATTTGTAAGGTTATGAATGAAAATTTATACCCCGTCCAACACCCAATTATGGAGGCTGCGGACTGGGCTGATGTGAAAGCGTGTGGAAGAAACCATCCGTTTATCCGTTCTCAGGTGGAACTGGTTAAAAGGATCGTAGACAGTACCGCAGACGATACGCCTGTGATTGCCACGGTACACGGGATCGTGGCATCGGCTTCCCATGCGCTGATGCAGTGTTCCAGATATGATAAGGTGGGGCGTTACGCCCAGCTGTATCATCTGCGTACAAATCCCGACAGTGTATACAGTGCTTATCAGGCGATTGCCGAGTCTCTGACGATTCTGGCAGAAGAGTGTATTGCAGCGGGGGCTGACGGGATCTACTATGCCGCTCTGGGCGGAGAACGTGATGGATTTACCGCCGAAGAGCATGCACGTTATATAGCGCCCCTGGAAGAGCAGTTGATGAGAGAGATTGACCATGCGCCTATCGGTAATATTCTGCACATGTGCAAACCGCTTGTAGATTTAGAACGCTACGTGGATTATCCGTGTGAAGCGGTAAACTGGGGAATATTGGAGAGCGGTGTGAAGCTTTTTGAGGGAAGAAAGCTGTTTCCGGGGAAGGTGATCATGGGAGGCATGGATGACGGCAGCCAGATCCTGATTTCCGGAAGCCCGGAAGAACTGGAACGGGAAGTCCATAATATCCTGGCGGAAAATGATTATCCGGGTTTTATTCTGGCCAGTGACTGTACACTGCCCGGTAATCTGCCCTATGAGAGGATACGTATGATGGAAAAAGCCTGTGAGACGTATAGAGGAGGCAGTTATGAATTATGATGAGAAGCAGAATGCGGTTTCAGATCTTCAGATCGCATATATAGGAGGGGGCTCCAGAGGCTGGGCATGGACATTTATGACAGACCTGGCTATGGAAAAAAATATGTCCGGTACAATCCGGCTGTATGACATTGACATGGAAGCGGCCGGCCATAATGAAAGAATCGGCAATGATTTAAGTACAAGAGAGGACGCATCCGGCAAATGGAATTATGAGACATACAGCAGTCTGGAGTCTGCTCTTACGGGTGCTGACTTTGTAGTGATTTCTATTCTGCCGGGAACGTTCGATGAGATGGCTGTGGATGTACATACACCGGAACGTCTGGGAATCTGGCAGTCAGTGGGGGATACGGCAGGGCCGGGAGGAATTATGAGGTCTTTGAGAACCCTGCCGATGTTTGTTGAGATTGGTGAGGCAATTAAAAAATATTCTCCGGACGCATGGGTAATCAATTATACCAATCCAATGACGCTGTGTGTGAAGGTGCTTTATTGCGTATTTCCTGAAATTAAGGCCTTTGGATGCTGCCATGAAGTGTTTGGCACTCAGCGTGTCTTAAAGGGTATTACAGAACAGATGCTTGGCCTGAAGGATATTGAGAGAAGCGATATTCATGTCAACGTATTGGGGATCAATCATTTTACATGGTTTGACTATGCGTCATACAGAGGAATTGACTTATTTCCTGTATACAGAGATTATATTGACAGTCATTTTGAGGAAGGGTTCCAGGAAAAGGATAGAAGCTGGATGAATTCTGCGTTTCACTGCGCTCACCGGGTGAAATTTGACTTATTTAAGAAGTATGGTATGATAGCGGCCGCAGGTGACCGCCATCTGGCTGAGTTTATGCCTGGCGATCTCTATTTGAAGGATCCGGAGACGGTAAAGTCGTGGAAATTTGGCCTGACCACAGTGGACTGGAGAAAGAATGATTTAAAAGAACGACTGGAAAAGAGCCGGAAGCTGTTTGAACGGGAGGAGCAGGTGGAACTGAAACCGACAGGAGAAGAGGGAATTCTGCTGATCAAGGCGCTGTGCGGTTTGGGACGAATGGTCTCGAATGTTAATATACCCAATACAGACGGACAGATCAGTAATCTGCCGGTCGATGAGGTGGTGGAGACGAATGCCATTTTTGACAGGAACAGTATCCGGCCGATTATGGCGGGAAGTCTTCCTCAGCCGGTCTTAGACCTGATAATGCCTCACGTTCGTGTACATGATAAGACGATGAGAGCGGCTCTCAGCCCGGATTTAGAACTGGTTGTTGAGGCTTTTCTGGAAGATCCGAATGTGAAAGCGAAAAAGCCATCTGAAAAAGATGTGCGCTCGCTGGTGATCGATATGCTTAAGGGAACAAAGGCGTATCTGCCGAAAGAATGGGAACATTGGATTTAAAGATACATAAGAATGAAATACGCAGGAGGATGCAATATCTTTCTGCGTATTTTTTATTGCAGAAAAGGGCTCCTATAATATAAAAATTGCAGCATAACACCTAAAATAAAATCAAAAACCGAAGAAAACTATATAAATATGATATATTTTGGATTTAGTATCCCGATACCGTTGTATATAATAAATATAAAGGCGGCGGATATCAATGATTGGTTTGGATAAGAATATCCGCGCGGCCAAAGACGATATTCCGGAAACGTCGTCAGGAATCTGATTATGAAGCTGAAATTGAGTATGAGAGGTGGTTTTAACTGATATGAAGTATGGAATACATTTTGGACACTTGGGAAGCTGGTATGATGAACTGGGGGTGCGGGAGTGTTTAAAGCAGGCAAAGGAAGCCGGTTCTGATGTATTTGAATTTTTTCCTACGAAAGAGATGTTTGACATGGAAAAGGATAAAATTCGAGAACTTAAAATGTATATGGAAGAGATTGGGATTGAACCGGCCTTTACGTTCGGCTATCCTGCAGGCTGGGATATGGCTGGCGAAGATGAGGCGAACAGAGAAAAGGCAGTAGAGCATTTGAAACGGATTATTGAGAGTATGGGGGTGCTTGGAGCAACCGGGATTGGCGGAATTGTATATTCCAACTGGCCTGCCGATTATTCGTTACAGGTGATTGAGCCTGATGATAAAAAGAGGAGAAAGGACAACTGTATTGCCGGCTTAAGAAAGGTGATGAAGACGGCGGAAGATAACAATGTAACCGTAAATCTGGAAATTGTCAACCGGTTCGAGCATTATCTTATGAATACAGCGGCAGAAGGAATAGAGGTCTGTAAGGCAGTGGGAAGCCCAAACTGTAAGCTGCTGTTAGACTGCTTCCATATGAATATTGAGGAAGACAGTTTACCTGAAGCCATACGTAGCGCCAGGGGCTATCTTGGACATTTTCATGTGAGTGAGCCTAACAGGAAGGTTCCCTATCATACAGACAGAATTCCATGGAATGAGGTGGGACAGGCACTTCGGGACATTGGCTATGACAAAGCTGTAATTGTAGAGTCTTTTTATAAATTCGGCGGCGTTCAGGGACATAATATGAGGATGTGGCGTGATCTCGATCCGGATCTGTCACTGGAATCCCGTCTCAAGCTGGCCCGCCAGGGAATTGAATATATTCGCGGACAATTTGGAGGTTGAGAGAATGATTTTAGAAGAAATGAGGCTATGCGGTAAAACCGCTCTTGTGACAGGTGCGGCCCATGGAATCGGAAAGGCTTGTGCTCTCGCTTTAGCGGAGGCCGGCGCTGATGTTGCGGTCGTTGATTTAAAAGATGAGGTATTTCAGACTGCAGAAGAGATCAGGAAGACAGGGAAACATGCCCTGGCGTTTCAGGCAGATATTACGGCAGAGGAAGAGATTCTGGCTGTGGTTGAAAACGTGGCGGCTGAATGGGGAAAACTGGATATCTGCTTCTGTAATGCCGGTACGTTCCAGGATATTCCGGCAGAGGACATGCCGTTAAAAGAATTCAAACGGGTGATAGAGGTAAATCTGACAGGAGCCTTTATAACTGCAAGAGCAGCAGGACGCAGTATGATAGAAAATCATATTTCAGGTTCCATAATTCTGACTGCTTCCATGTCAGGGCATATCGCGAATATCCCACAGTGCCAATGCGCGTATAATTCTTCCAAGGCAGGGGTGATTATGCTGGGGAAGAGTCTGGCTGTGGAGTGGGCCAGACATGGAATACGGGTCAATACCGTAAGTCCCGGCTATATCAGGACGTGGAGTGATACACCGTTAAAGCCGGAGGAAGTGGGACAATCCAATTTCGAACAGTGGACACCTCTGCGCCGTTTCGGTCAGGCCGATGAACTTAAGGCTCTTATTGTATACTTGGCAGGAGATGCATCAGGTTTTGTAACCGGATCAGACTATGTAATTGATGGCGGATATACCGCGTTTTAAGGAGGAAACTTATGAGAAAAACAGGAAAAAAGGTATTGGGTATTGTTTTATGTGCAGCCATAGCCGGCAGTCTGCTTGCAGGATGTGGGAAAAAGCAGGGAACGGAAGCTGTCGGCGGTGGTCAGGAAACTACTGCAGCTGCCCGGGAACAATCGACAGAACAGGAAAAAACAGCCCAGAAAGGGAACGTTCCAACGATACGCCTGGTCAGCTGGCAGACACCTTCTGATCCAAAGACAAAACCGGTTTATGATGCCATAGACCAGTTTGCCAAAGAACATGCATCTGAATTTAAACTGGAGCACGAGAATATTCTGGGTGATGAATTAAAAGCTAAGATAAAGACTGACGTGGCCAGCAATACGGTACCGGATGTATTTCTTTACTGGGGAAGCGGCGGCAATTCCGCCATGCTTCTGGATGCAGACGTCATCATTCCCTTTGACGAGTATCTGGATGCATCCCAGAACATCAAGAGGGAACTCTTTCCGCAGGATTCCTTTGACAGAACGTCAGCCAATGGAACTCTGGCTACCATTACCCTTGGACTGGAGTACGGGGTATGGTTCTGCAATCAGGAGTTATTTGATCAATATGGTCTGGAACTGCCGAAAACGCTTGATGATATGATTGCAGTGGGAAAGGTATTTAATGAAAACGGTATTGTTCCTTTTGCCATGGGGTCTAAGGGCGGAAATCCTGCTCATGAGTTTGTTGCCGAAATATTAGGACAGATGCCTGACTGTCAGGAAGATTTCAGAAAGATAAATGAAGAGTATACTGTAGATACACCGAATATCAGAAAGACTCTTGAAATCATTGAGACTATGAGGGAGAATAAGCTGTTCCCGTCTGATACGATTTCCATTGGAGACTGGAACCAGCATTTTGCCATGTATAACGAAGGAAAAGCAGCCATGATCTATGCGTGGACATGGCAGTTGTCCAATATGTCTAAGGAGATGGCAGATAAGACTGTTATTATTCCGGCCCCGGGTATGCCGGGCGGAACAAGGGATACGTCGAATTTTGCACGGTCAGGAGGAGACATGGGGTATGTAATTTCCAGAAGTGCATGGGAGGATCCGGATAAAAAAGATGCGGTGATCGAACTGATGGATTATCTTTATTCACGCGAAATTCAGGAACTTACTCTCTACAGCGGCGGAGGTATCCCTTCCAGACTGGATATAGAAGTCGATGCGGATAAGGTTGAAAAACAGAAACTGGCTGAAGTGATTGAATTTGCAAGAGGAAAAGAATCCTGTCCCAACCTTCCGCAGGCGTGTCCAAAAACGGAGTGCTGGACTGACTTTGCTGATGGAATTGATGAATTAATGGCGGGAATCAGCACGCCGGATCAGGTGATTGAAAATATCAACAAGTCTCTGACAGCGGCAAAGGAAAATTAACAACTGAAAGATCCGGGAATCTTTGCATCCTGATTCCCGGATCTTCTGTGAAAGGGGGTTGCCATGGAACTTAGAATGAAGAAAAAAAATAATATAAAGAAGGGAAAATGGATTTTTTCTATCTGTTTCCATATTCCATCGTTTGTCTTATACACAATATTTTTAATTGTCCCCATGATTACATCGTTGTATTTTTCCCTTTTAAAATGGGATGGCGTTACTCAGTCAAAATTTATCGGGATGGCTAATTTTGTGGATCTGTTTACCAACGACAGATACTTTAAGAAAGTAATTTTCAATACTTTAAAAAGCATGGCGGCTGGTGTCTGCATTCAGCTTCCTCTGGCTCTGATTCTGGCATACCTTGTGTACCGCACAGTTCGTGGCTTCCATTTTTTCCAGTCCGTGTATTTTGTGCCTGTGGTTATCTCGGCTACCGTAATCGGTCTTATGTTTTCTCTGTTTTTTAACCCGGCCTTTGGCCCGGTAAATGCATTTTTTGAAGCGATGGGCTGGAAGGGTATGATTAAAAACTGGCTTACTGATCCAGGGGTGGTATTATTTTCCGTTATTATGCCTGGAATCTGGCAGTACATCGGTTACCATTTTATCATTCTTCTGGCTGGAATGCAGTCTGTTCCCAAAGAATTAATCGAGAGCGCTTACATAGACGGAGCCAATACCGTTGATATATTTTTCCGTATTATGATTCCCAATATTAAGGCAATGATCCAGGTATGTGTTGTTATCTGCCTGACAGGTTCCATTAAGACTTTTGATATTCCTTACCTTATGACCCAGGGAGGACCGGGGGCGGAGAGTACATTTCTCTCTATCTACATGTATAAGGAGGCTTTCGTGGATTCCTCGATCGGGAGGGGAACTGCGGTAGCTGTCTGCATGCTGATTCTGGCGCTGGCCGTTACAATGATTGTAAACCGTATCTTTGCATTCATAAACAGAAATGATTAGGAGGCCGGTTATGCATAAAAAATTAAATCCTTTTAGAATACTGCGATATGCAGTACTTGTCTTTATGACGTTTATCACACTCTATCCCCTGTTCTGGATTGGTTTATGTTCTCTTAAATCGAGCGAGGAAATCTATGGATCGCCCTTTGGGATACCGAGACAGCCAGAGTGGGAAAATTATGCGGAAGCCTGGCAGGTGGCAGATATTCCGGTTCATCTGTTAAACAGTATTTTATATGCCGCCGCTGCCGTGACCGTTGTAGTGATCTTAAGCGCCATGAGTGCGTACATTATTGCCAAGGTATGGAAGAACAGGGGACTGTATCATTATTATTCCCTGGGAATTATGATTCCGATTAATGCCATTATTATCCCTTTTATTCTGATCTTCCGCAGAGTAGGGATATTAAATACCAGAGTGGGTGTCATACTGGCGTTTATTGTCACGAATTTAGCTTTCAGCATCTTTATTCTGGTCCCGTTTATGATGGGGCTGCCGGATGAACTGGAGGATGCGGCGAGAATTGATGGCTGCAACAGACTGCAGACTTTTTTAAAGATTATGCTGCCGCTATCGAAAGCAGGGCTGGCCACAGTGGGAACCTTTGTACTCATTAATTGCTGGAATGATCTTTTTTTAAGCCTTCTTATCATATCCAGACAGAATCTGATTACTCTAAACCAGGTCTGTTATAATATGAGGTCTCAGTATGCGGCCGATTACGGGTTGATTACGGCTACGGTTATGATCATGGTGATTCCTGTCATCATCTGTTACGCCATGTTCCAGAAACAGATTGTAAAAGGAATGACGGCCGGTTCCATCAAGGGCTGAATGCAGCCTGACAGAAAAAGAAAAATAGAGGAGGATACTTATGCTGAAGTACAGCGAAGAATTAGCAAAGAGTGGTTTTTATGTAACCAGATACGAGGATCGTTTTTTCTGGGATACGCCGGAAAATCTGGCGGTTTACCCATATGGAACCAGTGATGGGTGGAGAAAATATGAGAAAAACCCGGTGCTGGGCGGAGAATATGGAACGTGTTTCGATTTATCGGTTCTTCACGAGGACGGAATTTACAGGATGTGGTTTTCCTGGCGCCCGCACGAGTGCATTGCCTATACGGAAAGTGAAGACGGGCTGAACTGGAAAGAACCGGTGGAAGTTTTAAGGCCGAATCCGGAATCACTGTGGGATGCGGATGAACTGAACCGGCCCAGTGTGATAAAAAGAGACGGCATTTATGAAATGTGGTATTCCGGACAGATGAAGCCATATACGAATGAAGGCCGTTCCTGTATCGGGTACGCCTCCAGCAGGGATGGAATTCACTGGGAACGGTTTAACACCCCGGTTCTTGTGCCGGATCAGCCATGGGAGCAGAAGGCAGTCATGTGTCCCCATGTGATATATGAGGAGGAGACGGGAGTATATAAGATGTGGTACAGCGGAGGCGGAAACCATGAACCGGACGCCGTTGGATATGCCTGGAGCCGTGATGGAAGAAACTGGGAGAAAGAGGTGTCAAATCCTGTTCTTCGTAAGGAAGAGAAGAATCCATGGGAAAGAGAGAAGGTAGCAGCCTGTCAGGTACTGAAATGGAAGGATTACTATTATATGTTCTATATCGGTTTTATCCATGTGGACCGGGCAGCCATCGGACTGGCCAGATCAAAGGACGGGATCAGCGGCTGGGAGCGGTATCCGGCCAATCCTATAATTGCTCCGGATGTGGATGGCTTTGATGAAAAAGCCGTCTATAAGCCGTATGTTCTTAAGGTGCAGAATGGGTGGATGATGTGGTATAATGGTGCAAAATATATTCCGGATAAAGAAAATCTGGTGATCGAACAGATTGGCGCAGCATTCCTGGACCGGGAAGAATTTTGGGTTGAACAAGAGGAATCATATACAGCAGCAGAATAGAAGATGACAGGAGGGCCGCTTTATGCAGAAAACAATCAGATCCGATATGATCCGTTCCAACGTGATATTGATACTGCTTGTTACAGTCTGTTTAAGCGGTCTTCATCTTTATCAGATCTACCGATATACGATCCTGCAGAATCAGGAAGAGATCATAAAAATGTCGGAACAGGCCAGGAACAGCTTAAATAATATGTTAAATCAGCTGGACGTGCTGCAGTACCAGATTGTGGACAGTCTGACCCAATCCGAGGAATATGATCGAATCCGTCCGGTCTGGACAAAAGAGGGGATTGACTTTTTCAAAAACACGGAGAACCAGTTTCAGACGTTTCGCAGGGCCGTTCCTTTTGTCACCAATATCTACTGGCTGGATAATTATGACCGGCTTTATACAACGGATTCTAATGTGAGCCGGGAACATTTCTATGGAAACAGCAGGATATCCCTTTTGGAAGAGAGCGGTGGTGATGACTGCTATGTGCCGCCCTCTGTACCGGAATACCAACTGGTTCCCGATTCGGATGAGGTATTTTCCTATCTGAAAAATGTCTACCGTCTGAGACAGGGAAAGGAGCGCAGAGGCGTTCTTCAGATTGATATGCGGGCATCTTATATGGAAGAAATATTAAAGATGATTAATTTAGACCGATACTGTCTGGCCTATGTGACGGCCGGAGACGAAACTATATTCTGGTTTCCGGACCGCTCTTTTATTGGAGAAAAAACGGACCGCATTGTTTATAAGAATTTTGGCTTTGGCGATATGGATTCCGGTTACCATCTGGTCTATCCGTTAAATAACGGCTGGAATCTCCAGGTCAGATACAGCAACGCGTTTGCCTTAAAAAGCTTAAAGGACAATCTGACCTCCTCCATCATTCTTTTGCTGATTATCATGCCGGTATCGGTTTGGAGTGTATATAAGTATGCAGGCTATTTAACCGGGCCGCTGCAGAAGCTGACGGGAAGAATGAAGCGGCTGGAATCAGGGGAACTGGTGGAGATTCACACCATCAGCCAGTTTGAAGAGATACGTATTCTGGAACAGGGATATAATTCCATGATCTCAAAAATGGATGATATGATGACAAAGATGACTGAGATCAGAACCGAAAACATCAATGCAAAACTCCTGGCGCTTCAGGCTCAGATTAATCCCCATTTTCTGGCTAATTCCTTTGAACTGATCCGGGGGCTTGCTATTCGGGAACATAATGGAGATATAGAAAGCATTGCGGAAGCCCTGGGGATGATGTACCGGTATATTTTAAGTGACGGTAAGGAGAAAGTGACGCTGGAGGAAGAACTGACCTATGTGAAAAACTACATCCGGATACAGGAATATCGTTTTCAGCGGTCTATTCAGGTGCTTTATAACATCGACCCGCGTTCCAGGGAATGCAGAATGGCCCGCCTGCTGATTCAGCCTCTGGTAGAAAACGCCTTTATCCATGGCCTTGAACTGAAAAATGGATTAAAATGGATTATGATTACCTGTTCGGTAAACGGCGAGACGCTTTACGTAGAAGTGAAGGACAACGGGCTGGGAATCGAGGCGGAACGGCTGAAAGAGCTTTCCGGGGATATCATGGATTTTGCCACGAAGGAAATTGGAACG
This sequence comes from Hungatella sp. SL.1.14, assembly GCF_024460495.1. Classification (NCBI taxonomy): domain Bacteria; kingdom Bacillati; phylum Bacillota; class Clostridia; order Lachnospirales; family Lachnospiraceae; genus Hungatella; species Hungatella sp. SL.1.14. Next base: position 186,739 of record NZ_JANFYJ010000003.1, read on the forward strand.
GAGAAAAGTGGGAGGGGAAGTGGGAAAAGCATTGGTCTAAAGAATGTGAATAAGCGGCTTTTCTTAAGCTACGGAGCATCCGGCTGCTTACAAATCATAAGTGAACCGGGGAAAGGAACCAGTGTGTCTTTCCGCATTGAGATAGAAAAGGAGGAAGGAGATGGGGGATTTTAAAGCCGTACTCGTGGATGATGAGGAGAATGTCCGCTATTTGCTGGCAGATTTATTAGAATCGTTTCATCTGGGGATTGAAGTGACGGGGCAGGCAGGAGATGGGGAGGAAGCATTAAAGCTTTGCAGAAGTTTAAAACCTGATCTTGTTATATCGGATATCAAGATGCCCGGATTGGACGGGATTCATATGCTGGAGGCAGTAAAAAAGATCAGTCCCGAAATTATCTGTGTTTTTGTCAGTGCCTATACGGATTTTGAATACGCGAAGGCAGCCATTGCCAATGGAGCCAGAGGCTATATCTTAAAGCCTGTGGAACCGGAGGAGATGTATCAGCTTCTAAAGACGGTGAAGGCGGAATGGATGCAGAGCCAGAAGCATCGCAAAAAGGTACAGCTGATGGAGACGGAGATACGGAAGCTGAAGGCAGAGCACTTAACGGATGATATGCCTGTGGATTCTAACGGATGCAGCCGGGTGATCCGTAAGGCGCTCAATTACATGGAGGACCATTACCACGAGGATATTTCCTTAGAATCCATCAGTGAGGTGGTGTTTCTCAATAAAAACTATTTTTCAGAGCTGTTTAAGAAAGAGACTGGGAAATCATTTGTCCAGTATCTTACGGAATACCGTCTGGAAAAGGCGAAGCTTCTGCTGGCGATCAGTGGTTTTAAAGGGAGTGAAGTGGCAGATATGACGGGATTTCAGAATAACAGCTATTTTATTTCAGTGTTCAAGAAATATGTGGGCTGTACACCGAAGGAGTACAGCGAATCTCTGCATCAGGCAGAAAAGGAGGATAAATAGATGGACTGCATGATCAAATCACCCTTTTGGGACCGGTATTTAAAGCTTGTCAGGGAGCAGCTGATTCCCTACCAATGGGGGATTTTAACGGACCGGATCCCATGCGAAACGGAAAGTCACGCGGTGAGAAACTTTCAGATAGCTGCAGGCGTGAAAGAAGGGGAATTTTCCGGTTTTGTTTTTCAGGACAGTGATCTGTATAAATGGATTGAAGCGGTGGGAGATATCCTGCAGTACGGAAGAGATGAAGATCTGGAACAAAAGGCGGATGAAATTATTGGCTATATTGTATCGGCCCAGCAGGAAGACGGTTACTTAAATACCTATTATCAATTGAAGGAACCTGACCGGAAATGGACCAATCTGTTGGAGTGCCATGAACTTTACTGTGCAGGCCATCTCATAGAGGCCGCTGTGGCCTATCACAAAGGGACCGGTAAAGACGGTCTCCTCAAGGCGGCCTGCCGGCTGGCCGACTGTGTTGACAGGACATTTGGCCCGGAGGAGGGGAAACTCCACGGCTATCCGGGACATCAGGAGATCGAACTGGCGCTGTTAAAGCTGTACGATGTTACAGGCGAAGAACGGTATTTGAACTTGTCTTCCTATTTTCTGGAAGCGCGTGGAAACAACCGGTTTTTCGAGGAAGAGTTTGAGCGGAGGGGACGGATAAGCCACTGGACCAGAGGCCAGGTAGATGAACCTAACCGGGAATACAATCAGTATCCCTATGCGTATTATAATCAGTTCCATGCTCCGGTGCGGCAGCAGAAGAAAGCGGTTGGCCATGCCGTAAGAGCCGTTTATATGTATGCAGCCATGGCGCGCATGGCGGGCTGCTGCCGTGATGAGAAGCTTCTCGATACCTGCAGGGAACTCTGGAAAAATATAACCGGAACACAGATGTATATAACCGGAAGCATCGGTTCGACACCGTCCGGGGAAGCATTTACCAGGGCGTATGATCTGCCTAACGACACGAATTACAGTGAGACATGCGCCTCGGTGGGGCTGATTCGTTTTGCTATGGAGATGCTTCTTAACGAAGCGGATTCAAGTTATGCGGATGTGATTGAGAAGGCTCTTTATAATGCGGTGCTTTCAGGGATGTCACTGGATGGCAGACACTTTTTTTATGTCAACCCGTTGGAGGCCGTGCCAGAGGTCTGCGAAGCTAATCCTGAGCGGCATCATGTAAAAACCGTACGTCAGGCCTGGTATGCCTGTGCCTGCTGTCCGCCCAATATTGCCCGGACAATAGCGGATTTACAGAGCCTGATTTATTCTGTAGACGGAGAACGGTTTTATGTTCATCAATATATTGGAAGTAAACGGGAGGTGACGCTGCCATCCGGAACCTTCCGATTGATACAGGAGTCAGAACTCCCGTGGAAGGGCAGATCTGTTTTTCGATTTGAAAGCGAGAACCCGGTATCCGGAGAGCTTGCTTTGCGGATTCCGCAGTGGTGCGTCCGCTATTCTCTGACCATGAATCAGCATAGTGTGACGGACTTCTCTGTGGAGAGAGGATATCTGGTGGTAAAACGGGAATGGAAGGATGGGGATGTTCTGGAATGGATTCTGGAAATGGAGCCTTCTTTTTGTCAGGCAGATCGGCGGATATTCTATGATGCGGGCAAAGCAGCCTTAATCCGGGGACCTCTGGTTTACTGTCTGGAAGAGGCCGATAACGGACCGTATCTTCATGAATGCCGGGTGGATGTACAGGGAGAACCGGAACTTTACTGGGAAGAAACATTGGGCGGTTATTATGGAATAACAGTTCCTGGAGTGCGTTACAGCGGCAGAAGGCAGGAATGCTTATATGAGAAGGCTTTCGTGGAAAAACAGGCGGTGAAACTAAAGGCAGTTCCCTATTTTCTGTGGAATAACAGGGGGGAAGGAGAGATGATTACCTGGATCGACATCATGTAGAATAGCAGTCAGGGGCTGTACCAAGCGGTACAGCCCCTCCTTCCACTTATCTGATCGGCCCTGCTACGAACTGATCGCCTGCTTTTTTACCTGGGCAATTGCCTTTGCCACAGGCGGCAGGCTGAAGACGATAACAGTTGCGATTGCCTCCGGTACGATGTAGGTCGCATTATAACCGAGTGTGTAGAAAAACGGATTCATGCCTTCCGGTGCATAAGCGGCAAAGAATATGTAGCCGGATAACACATGACAGATATAACGGCCGAAGATGCCCACGAGGTAGCCGATAATCAGGCCGTGCTTTTTCGAACTGAAGAATCCGGCCAGTCCCAGTCCGGCGAATGCCAGCGGATAGTCGAGAAGCACCTGAAGCGGGGCGTAGATATACGGTTCTACGATGAACTGCAGGATGCCGTAGGCCAGGCCGGTGATCAGTCCGGTTCTGGCTCCATAGATGTAGCCGATCAGGCAGATGAACATCATGGAAAATAATGTGATGGAACCGCCGAAGGGCAGGGACGCCACTTTGATGAAGGAAGTCACGACTGCAAGAGCCATGGCGGCGGAACAGTAAACGAGCTGTTTCGTCTGCATCTGCTGCGTCTTAAGCGATGCTTTACCCAGTCTGTAGATGACAAACAGCAGCGCGGCCAGTAATACGATAAGCAGGCCATAACCGGCGGGCTTCAGTATATACTCTTCGCTGTCCGCCGCATAGGTTAAGAAAAATGACATAAAAAAATCCTCCTTTGTTTGCACACAGGAGGGGACTACTTTTCATGAAGTATGGATCATACTGCTTCCTTACGCCGGCATTATCCGGTTCAAGTAGTGAGGGTCATGTAAATAATACCATTCTCAGCCAAACGGCTCCCCTAGCGTGTCTTTTTCTGTTTTCTTTTCCGTGTGTGAGTATATCGCAAAAACAGTACGGTGTCAAGATGATATGTGGATGAATAGAAGTTCCAATTCTGCGCATGATAAGGGAAAGATTAGAAATGCATGACGGATTTGGAGGTTATTCTATGACAGGCTTTATCATAGCATTGATTTCAGGAGCGCTGATGAGCATCCAGGGAGTTTTGAATACTGGGGTTACGAAGCAGACCAGCATATGGGTATCTGCCGGCTGGGTGCAGCTTACTGCATTTATCACCTGTGTTGTCATCTGGTACTTTTCAGGAAGGGAAAATATTTCGGGGATTCTCCAGGTGGAGCCGAAATACATGCTTCTGGGCGGAATTATCGGCGCCTTTATCACATATACCGTAGTGCGCAGTATGGGGTCACTGGGGCCTGCGAAGGCGGCGCTTATCATCGTTATATCCCAGATCATCGTGGCATACGGAATCGAACTGTTTGGACTGTTCGGTGTGGAAAAAGCCGGATTTGAATGGAAAAAGCTGATTGGCGCGGTGGTAGCTGTGATCGGTATTATCATATTTAATTAACAAAGTTACGCAGAAAAACCGTCCGGCACCTCTGGCTGTCAGACGGTTTTTCTGCTGTCCGCGGGCTTCTGCTCAAAAAACTCCGATATGCCCGTCCCGCCCTCTGGCGTGTGCTACTGTCCCGTGCCTCTTCCTGCCCGGCGGAACCTTTCTCTTAAACTTGGAAATAGTGCTTGTATTTACTGGTATCTTTTTGTAGAATAGTATCATAGGCTGAAGATGGTATCCATTCCCTGAGAAAAGAGGAGGGATATCATGAAATATAGATATCAGGCAGTAAAAACGGCTGTCATACTCATATGCGTGTTGGCTGCATGCATATGCTGCAGCTGTGATGGACGACAGGGCGGATGGGAATCCGGAGAACTGTCGGTTTTGAGCGGCTCCGGTGACACAGAGATGAGCCGGGGAGAAGAGATGCCGGAGGAAAAAAGCGAGCCGGATGATAAAGGATCCGGTGAGGCATCAGAGACGTCAGAAGTATTACAGACTCCGGTTTCTGAAAGTACAACGGCAGCGGTCTGCTACGTACATATCTGCGGGGAAGTCCTTTTGCCGGGCGTCTATGAGATGGAAGAGGGAAGCAGAATTTTCCAGGTTGTGGAGCGGGCCGGCGGATTTACGGAACGCGCGGCACAGCAGTATTTGAACATGGCACAGATTGTCAGTGACGGCATGAAGATTGTGGTTCCGGATGGAGAATCCATGGAAGGGGCGGAACGCTACGGGATTGATTCCGTCAGCGGAAGCGGCAGCATGGGCGGCGGCGTTATGGTACCGGGCACGGCCGCAGCCGGATCCGGAAGTGAGCCGGGCGGCAGCGCGGCAAAAGAGAAAGTGAATTTGAATACGGCCACCAGGGAAGAACTGATGACCTTAAAGGGGATCGGAGAAGCAAAAGCCGATGATATCATCGCTTATCGGGAAAGCCATGGCGGGTTTCAGAAGATTGAGGATATCAAGAAGATATCCGGTATTAAGAATGCAGCATTTGAAAAGATTAAAGATGACATAACAGTGTGAGTGGAAGACAGAGGTGTGACATGGCTCGTATTTTAGTAGTGGATGATGAGAAACTGATTGTGAAGGGAATCCGGTTCAGTCTGGAGCAGGACAACATGGAGGTGGACTGCGCCTATGACGGAGAGGAAGCCATCAATTTAGCAAAGCAGAAGGAGTATGATGTGGTGCTTCTCGATGTGATGCTGCCGAAGTTTGACGGTTACGAGGTCTGCCAGGCCATACGGGAGTTTTCCGAGATGCCGATTATCATGCTGACGGCAAAGGGCAACGACATGGATAAGATTCTGGGGCTGGAATACGGCGCCGATGACTATATTACGAAACCGTTTAATATCCTGGAAGTTAAGGCCAGAATTAAGGCAATTATGCGTCGGAATACGAAGAAGAACAGGCGGGAGAGCCGGGCCGGGTCCAATGTGGTGACTTCCGGCGATTTAAAGCTGGACCGGGACAGCAGGCGTGTATTTATCGGCGAAAAAGAGATCAATTTAACAGCAAAGGAATTCGATCTGCTGGAGCTTCTGGCCTGTAATCCGAATAAGGTTTACAGCCGGGAACAGCTGCTTACGTATGTGTGGGGGAACAAGGCCATGGATTCCGGTGATGTCAGAACCGTGGATGTCCATGTCAGACGTCTTCGTGAGAAGATAGAGCCGAGCCCCAGCGATCCAAAATATGTTCATACGAAATGGGGGGTCGGATACTATTTCCGCGCCCAGTCATAGAGGAGACGATGGAAGAGGAGGATATCTGCGGGTCTGACGCCGCAGATTCCGCCTTTTCTTTTATCTGCCGGCAGTCGCCAAATGGACGCGCCAGCGCGTCCGGCTCGTTGCCAGCGGGAATAAAACAGTGATAAAAACGAATGATAAGAAGGGATCAGACAGATGGATTACACGATCAGAAACGTTAAAATAGAAGACTTAGATCAGGTGACAGAAGTGGAAGCGCTGTGTTTTCCGGCAGCGGAGGCAGCGGTGGAAGCGTCCTTTCGGCAGCGGATCGAGACATTTCCGGACAGCTTTTTTGTAGCAGAGGATGAGAACGGCAGAATCATCGGCTTTATTAACGGCTGTGTGACTGATGAGAGAACCATCCGGGATGAGATGTTCGAGGACAGCGGGCTCCACCGCCCGGAGGGGCTGTATCAGAGTGTTTTCGGACTCGATGTGATACCGGAGTTCCGGAGGCAGGGGGTCGCGGCGGATCTGATGAACCGCTTGATGCAGGAGGCGAAAGCGCAGGGGAAAAAGGGGATGATTCTGACCTGTAAGGACCGTCTGATCCATTACTATGAGAAATTCGGCTATCGGAATCTGGGGCTGTCGGCATCGGTTCACGGCGGGGCTGTCTGGTATGATATGCTCCTGGAATTTTAGGGAACGGAGCCGTTTTGCCTTTGAGGTTCAGGAGAGTGCGGCAGTTGGAAAGGATGGAGTTTTGCGATGAAGAAGAGTCCACAGGGGGAGAGATGGAGACGTCTTGACAATACGGCGAAAATATTTCCTGTCATTGCCAATGAGCATTTAAGTAATGTATACAGAATATCGGCAACACTAAAGGAAGAGGTGGTTCCGGGAACGCTTCAGCGGGCGCTGGAGGAGATACTGCCTCAGTTTGAAGGCTTTGCCGTGAGACTGAGACGCGGGTTTTTCTGGTATTATTTTGAGTCGAATAAACGGATGCCTGTTATTGAGCGGGAAACTGCGTATCCATGTAAATATATCGATCCGCGAACCAGTCCATACTATCTGTTCCGGGTCAGCTATTATGAGAAACGGATCAATCTGGAGGTATTTCATGCGGTAACGGATGGGCTGGGGGCAGTCAACTTTCTGAAAGCACTGGTTTACCGGTATCTGGATTTAACCCGCGACGGCAGGACCGGTCATCCGGCTCCGCAGAAGATATCCTCTGATGTATCCATGAACGTGGAAGACAGCTACGTACGCAATTATAAAGAGGTTGCCCGCAGAAAATACAGCACCAGGAAGGCGTTTCACATAAGCGGAGAACCGCTGCCCCTCGATGAGGAAAGCGTGCTGCACGGTTATGTAAATCTGGCAGAGTTAAAAAAGGTCGGAAAGTCTTACGGCGTAAGCATCACAAAATTTCTTGCCGCCGCCCTGATCTGGGCCATTTATCAGGAATATGAAGAAGCGGGGACCGGGGACCGGTCGATCGGGATCAGTCTGCCCATTAATCTGCGGGCATTTTTCGATTCCGAGACCATGGCCAACTTCTTTGCGGTTACGCTGCTGGAATTTCTGGCAGATGGGAAAGAGCATGAGTTTTCCGAAGCAGTGGAGGCAGTAAGCCGCCAGATGGATGAGAATATTACGAGGGAAAAGCTGGAGGAGACGATCTCCTATAATGTTTCCAATGAAAAGAAATGGTATTTGAGAATCGCTCCGCTCTTCATGAAATGGGGTGCCCTGAATGTGATTTTCCGCAGAAACGACCGGGCATATACCATGACGCTTTCCAATATTGGTCCGATTAAAGTAGAAGAAGAGTATGAGGCTGAGATTGAGCGGTTCCATCTCATGATCGGTGTCTCAAAGCGTCAGCCCATGAAGTGTGCCGTGTGCGCGTACGGCGAGCATGTGGTGGTTACCTTCACCTCGGTATTTCAGGATACGAGACTGCAGGACCGCTTTTTCGGCTTTTTAAAAGAACTGGGAGTCTCTGTGGAGACGGAGAGCAACGGTGTGCCGGATTCCCGTGACGACAAGGCAATGTACCCAAGGATCCAGTACGATCCGAAACGGTGGAAGGAAGTAGTCAACACCTTTTACGGCATCCTTTTTGCCGTGGCCGCCATACTGGGAGTGGTCAATTTTGCCACATACTCAGGATCCATGTGGTCAGTCATCGCCATCGGCTGTATCATCTATGTGGCGCTGACATTACGATACTCCATCATGCGGCATGCGAATCTGGCATCCAAAGTTGTGATACAGACCATTGCGGCGGAGGTGCTTCTGGTGATGATCGATCATGTGACGGGGTATACAGGCTGGTCAGTCAATTTCGGCATACCGAGTACCCTGCTGTTTGCAGACCTTGCGGTGGTATTTTTGATTATCGTAAACCGTTTGAACTGGCAGAGTTATTTTATGTATCAGATTGCCATCACGATCTTCAGCTTTATTCCCGTCATTCTGTGGGCGGCCGGGCTGGTGACACGTCCGCTGATGACACTCGTAACCGTGGTGGTCACGGTTCTGATTCTATTTGTCACCATTAAGTGGGGTGACAGAAGTGTGAAGACGGAATTGAAGCGGAGATTTCATCTGTAAAGCGGGATGGAATGACGGCAGGGCGCAGGCAGATGGAACAGAATGGCGGAGCCGCAGACGGCTGGAAAGAAAGGGAAAACAGATGAGAGATAAACGAGTGAGTGTCCGCGGTAATCTTGTGCGCGACATGATGCAGAACGTGATGGAGACTTCCTTAAAGCAGCCCATACAGAGCGGTGAACTGAGAAAAAATCCGGTGGAGCCGGCGTGGATCTGTCCGGCCGGTTATGAGTACGAAATTGTGGAAACGGAGCAGTTTCCGATGGAATACTTACGTCCGGAGGGGATCTTTACGGGACGTGTGATTCTGCAGCTGCATGGAGGCGGTTACATCGGCCCCATGAAGAATATTTACCGGAAATTCGCAGTCCGGTATTCCAAGCTGAGTTTTGGCGGAGATGTGCTCACGATTGATTACCGGGTGGCTCCGGAGTATCCGTATCCGGCGGCCCTGGAGGATGCAGTCTATGCGTATAAGTGGCTGATTCAGGAAAAGGAGTACGAGCCGGACCATATCATCATAGCGGGAGATTCCGCAGGCGGCGGGCTGGCTCTGGCTCTCGTCATGTATCTGCGGGATCACAGGCTTGCCATGCCGGGAGGTATTATTACCATGTCGCCCTGGACTGATTTGACCAACAGCGGCGCCAGCTACACGGATAATTATGAGACGGATCCCCTTTTCGGGAACTCCACCGACAACATGCTTTTTCATTCCTCCTATATCGGAGAGGCTGATCCGAAGGAGCCGTATCTGTCGCCGCTGTTTGGGGATTATCACGGGTTTCCGCCGGTGCTCATGCAGGTGGGAAGCTATGAGGTGCTGCTAAGCGATACCCTGGAGGTGGCGGAGAAACTGAAGCGGGCGGGAGTGCGCCGCCGTTTATCTGTCTACGAAGGGATGTTTCATGTCTTCCAGATGGGGATGGACTTAATTCCGGAGAGCCGGGAAGCCTGGGAGGAAGTAGAAGAATTTTTGCGGATTACCTGCGGAATCAGCCGGAAACCGGATGGAAAAGTGGTAAAAAGGGTCAAGACGCGGCGAAAGAAAACCGCAGCCCAGGTGGCAGGCCGGGTGCTGGAATCGATGAAGAAGAACCTGCCGGTAAGATAAGAGGAATTTACATGAAGATAACGCTCATAACCGTTGGAAAAATAAAAGAGAAATTTTACACTGCTGCGATTGAAGAATACAGCAAGCGGCTGAGCCGGTACTGTAAACTGGAGATTATCCAGGTGGCAGACGAAAAGACACCGGATCATGCCGGAGAGGCGCTGGAAACTCAGATCAGGGAGAAGGAGGGAGAACGGATTCTGGCCGGCATCAGGGAGGGCGCCTATGTGATCGCTCTGGCCATTGAGGGAAAGATGCTGGATTCCGTGGAACTGTCAGAAAAGATTGCCGCTCTGGGCGTGTCGGGCACGAGCCAGATTATCTTTATCATAGGAGGCTCCTTAGGGCTCTCAAAACAGGTCCTCGACCGGGCGGATTATCTGCTGAGTTTTTCCAGGATGACGTTTCCGCACCAGCTGATGCGGGTGATTCTGCTGGAACAGATCTACAGAGGGTACCGGATTATGAATGGGCAGGCGTACCATAAATAGCCAGGTTAAAATAGCGTGGAAAAAGAATACGTTTCACTTATAAAGACGGCGGAACTCATATGACATTGTGTCATAAGGGCTCCGCCGCTGCTGTTTAATTTGTGATGGTCAGAGGTAAATCTGCTGCAGGGACACTTTTTCTTTAGATCCGGCGCACGACATAATCGAGAACCTGTACCCAGACTCCCTTATTCTGCCTCCAGACCTCAGGAAACTCTGCGAATGGGACAGGGCAGGGCGTTTTCCCGACTTCCAGTGTTACTCCGGGGACTGCTCCGCTTCTGGACTGCATCCAGTCTTTGAAGCCACCTTTGCCGTCACTGTTATCCATCCGGTAACCGGTCATTACCGAGACTGCTTCCGCCAGCGTATTGGAAGCCAGCTCCGCCCCATTGCTGCTCGTAGTCCAGTAGATGACCTGGCCCTGGGAATGGTAGCTCACGGTGACGGCCCACGGATACTGGTCCACCAGTGTTCTCAGTGCCTGGCTTTCCGGTTCCGAGAAGGGAGCAGGGCCTTTATAGCTGGCAGAGGATGGCTCAGTCAGCTTCGTGGCCAGTTCATCCCAGCCATATGGAAAATTATAATTTAAGTCTACGCCGGCGGCATTCGCCTTCCACTTAGTCAGATAAGTTTCGAAGGAATCCGCGGTTCTTTTTAAAGTTACATCCCGTGTATAGCAGTCCCGGATACCCTGCTTTAAGCTGTCCGAGCGTATGGCATCAATTCCAAACTGGCTTAAGATTACGCCGTCTGGATTCGTCATGGGGACGAAATGGATGGCTACTTTCTTAAGCATATCCTTTACAGACTTGTAGTTATAGTGCCCGGTATCGTAAAAGGCCAGGGCATACTCCAGCTGGCTCATCATCACAAGAGGCGTCATATACTCCCTGGCATGGATGGCGCCCTGCATGAGGATCTGTGATTTCGCCTCCGGATTGCCAAGGATGATATCATAAATATTCCTTCCGTCCAGAGAAGTACCGATGACATTGACGGTAATCTTATCTCCGTAGGTATTCTTGAGAGACTGGATATCGGCTTCCATCTGCTCGTACGAGTACTTATCTGCCGGCTTTACAATGGGGTTCGGAACCTCCTGATCCAGAAAATCATTGAGGCCGACTGCAGCTTTAATACCAGGCCCTACGGCATTGGCCTCTGCATAGGTGGGGGCCCCGTAACTGACCATTTCCCCATAACCGGCATTTCCTAAAATTAGTATGCCGCTTAATACGGCACAAACCATTCGTTTCATATTCGTTCCTCTTTCTGCCTCCTGCTCAACAGTTGATTGTCCGGCTTTTAAATCCATATGCTTTTAATCTACTACAAATAACGGATTCATTCAAATAAAGTTTTCTTACGTTTTTATGCCGATTTTCTAACTGTGCAGGCCATTCCCGTTGGAAGCAGGCCGCTTATCATCAGGAACCATGTCCTTTTTCAGGCAGTCTGCTGATATAATCCATGAATTCCTCCAAAGGCAGAGGGCGGCAGTAATAATAGCCCTGATAGATGGAACAGCCAAGCTCTGAGAGAACATTGCGCAGTTCTGCGGTTTCCACAAACTCCGCTACGATCCGGCAGTTTAAATTCCGGGACATTTGAATGATACTGGAGACGATTTCGCGGGATCGTTTATTCGTGAGAAGCTGGGAGACCAGATTGCCGTCCAATTTTACTTCATCGAAGGCATCTTCCTGCAGCTGAAGAAGGGAATTGTGCCCCATTCCAAAGTCATCCAGACTGAATTCCACACCCTGGCTGCGAAGATGCTCCATTTCTATTTTTAAGTGATCCGATATCTCAAGTGCCGCCCGTTCTGTGATTTCGAATACGGGGTGGATATGCTCCGCGGGATACTGCTTAATCAGGGAAAGAGCCATATCGAAAAAACCATCGCTTTTTATCTGCATGGAGGAAACATTGACGGACAGATATGCGTCTTTCTTTAAAAGCCTCTCCATGGTCTGGGCGTCCAGGCAGGCGCGTCTGATCAGATAGCTGCCGAGTTCATCCAAAAATCCATGTTCATAGGCCAGACCTGCCAAAACCGGCGGCGCGATAAATCCTGTGACCGGATGCTTCCAGCGCATGAGGGCCTCCATGCCGTGCAAAGTTCCGTCATGGGATAACTGCGCCTGATAGTATAACTGTACCTGGCCGCGTTTGATGGCATTCTGTAAATCCATGGCGAGGGTTTTGGCGTAGTAATAGCATGGATATTCCGGGGTTAAAAAGCGGGGCGGATTTCCCTGCTTTTCGCCGGAGGCCATATCCGCCTCCATCTGTCGGATCGCCTGCGTAAATTTGCCGGCCTCCAGTTTTTCACTTCGCCGGATAAACGGGATATAGATCATCGTTCCGATGATGAGGTTAAACAGCTGCAGCAGGCTGCCGGCAATGGAACCGGTGGATTTATATCCGCTGAGCAGTACGGGGACAGTCCAATCTACAGACTGAGTCACCGCAGGCACCAGACCGAGGTGGATGGCCAGAGCACTGGTAACCGTCAGCACAACCGGGGTGATGATGAAGGGAACCGCCATAGTAAAGTTAAAGATAATCGGGAAACCGAAGACAGCGATTTCACTGATATTAAACAGTACCGAGGGGAGCGCCACGTGAGCGATCTTCCTGTTGTGACTCTGTCCTGAAGCGATGCAGAGCGCTATGACAAAGCTTAAGGCGGTGCCGCAGCCCCCCAGGAAGACGAAGGTGTCAAGAAACGTCTTCGAAAAGATCTCCGTGGGAAGACTGCCGGCCGTCATCAGGGCCTGATTGATCTCCACATTCTGTTCAAACAACTGTCTGGAAACGGCTTCCAGCGTGTTTGTTCCGTGAATCCCCAAGAACCACAGGACGTGCGTGATAACCACATAAAGCAGGATGCCGAATAAATTCCCGCTGATTCCGTTAAAGAGTTTCAGAAAGAGATAGGAGCCGAAATTCGTAATGTTGCTGTCACTCCAGGTGATGCGGACAAGATACCCTGTTATCGTAAAAAACAGAGTGATAACGATGACGGGGACCAGGCTCTGGATAGAGATATTAAACAGATAATCAGCCCCTGTCGTGTGAAGCCTCTCAAAGCGGCGGCCAAACCTTAAGAGCCGCTGAAACAGGACACAGGCCAGCATGGTAATGCACATGGCTGTAAAGACCCATTCTGCGCTGAAGATATATTCCGTCTGATCCTTAATGCCGCCGCAGAAGGCCAGATAGGAACAGACCGAAACCACAGGATAAAGCAGAAACTGGTCCGTCTCGGCCAGCTGTCCGTAGGAGATGCTGATGGTGACGGTAAGAACCAGGGCCAGAGATCCGAGGCTGATGGTGTAAATGGTATTTAAGAGCTGGGCAGCAGTGCCGTGAAGCCAGGATGTAAGAAAAACCTGATAACTGTCAATGGGAAAATTATTCAGAAGCAGAGAAAAGGATCCCATAATCAGGAATGGGATGGCAAGCGTCAGCCCGTGGCGTATGGAACGGGCAAAGATAGAAATCTGAAACCGTGATAGTATTTTTCGAAAACTCATGGTAACTCCTTAAAGCCGGAGGCGGTAATGGAATCCAATGGTTGTAGTTGCTGTTTCCTACATTATACACGAATCAGTTTGAGAAGTCATTCCAAAATTACGGCGGTTTTGATTAAAATAATCGGATGATGCAACTTTGATGCATACCCACTGTAGAATCGATACTGACACATTTCGACAAAACAGGGAAATGCAGCATAGAGAAAAGGGGATCATCGATGAAGAAACTATGGATCTATATGGCAATGCCAATGACACTTTTAAACGGCTGCCAGATTCACCCGGCAGAAGCAGTCCCCGCGGTGAATACGGTGGCAGAACGAAAATCAGAGCAGGGGCAGATGGTGCATTTAGAGCAGACCGTGCCGGGGTACCAGCCGGATACAGCTGTGCAAACCGTCAAAGAAGCCGTTTTTCATGGTTCCACCGTCACGATTGCCAAATCGCAGAAAGCAAAAGCGGCCGATCTTACGGAATCAGAAATCGAGGCTATGGTGAGGACGGCTGCATCCGATTTAAAAGACATTGTCAAAAACGGACAGACCGTGGTACTGAAGCCCAATCTGGTTCAGATGATTGTGGATTCCACAGGGGAACTGCTGGATCAGGAGGTCAATGGGGTTACGGCGGACTGGCGCGTTACAAAGGCTGTCTTAAAAATGGTAAGGGAGTTCAATCCGGATGGAAAGGTCTATATCATGGAGGGCTCGGCGACAGGGCCGACCCGAGAGGTTATGAATTATTTCCATTATACGCCGGATTATATGGAAGGTGTGGATTCGTTTATCTGCCTGGAGGAAGACTGCGGGGCATGGCAGGATTTTGATGCGCCGGAGGTAGTAAAGGTGGAACTTCCGGAGGGCCTGCTTCATAAATCCTATTACTTTAACCGGATTCTGTATGAGGCGGACGTTGTCATCAGTATTCCTGCGCTTAAGACTTCTTCGGGAGTGGTAGTGACGGGCGGAATCAAAAATGTGAGTATTGGTACTCCGCCGGGAAATCTGTACGGTATGGCGCCTGACAATCCCAGCAAGGCGGCTATGGTCTCCCACAAGATCACGGACGGTGAGCTGGACCGATGGATTTACGACTATTATATGGCCAGACCGGTGGACTATGTGATTGTGGATGGCCTTCAGGGCTTTCAGAGCGGTCCGGTCCCCATGTCTCACGAGCGGAAAGAGACCGATAAAATGAACATGGGCGTTATCATGGGAGGAAGCGATGCGGTGGCGGTCGATACCATCTGTTCTCTGGTAACCGGCTGGGATCCTGAGAGCGTCGGTTATCTGAATCTTCTGCGGGAACATACGGAAGCGGGGGAACTGGAAAATATCCGGGTAAAGGGAGCATACGTCGATGAACTGAGAAAGAAATTTACAATCAGGAAGCCGGAGCTGGGCGGTATACAGCTGGAAGCCGGAACTGGGCCGTCTCTGGAGGCCCGAGCGGAAAAGAACGGAGACCAGCTGGAGCTTCACTATAAGACAGGGGAAAATGCCTGCAAGGCAGAACTCTTTGTGGATGGGCTCTTTCAGTATTCCGAAGAAGCGGTCTCTGACGGCAGAATCCAGTTAAACATCCCCGGACTGTCTGCCGGAACACATGAGGTGCAGATCGTCGTTTACGACCGTTTCCTGAATAAGACATCGAAGGCGATGGAATTATAGGATCACGGCCTCAGCGAGGCTCAAAATGTATCAGATCAGTTCGTGAATCCGGCGGATCAGTTCCAAATCCTCTTTTTTCAGCTTCAGGTTGGAGTTCAGTACCGTTCCATCCGGAGCGGTCACGCGGATATCGATTACAGTGCCCTCGGTCAGAGCACGTCCACGGACTGCCTTTAAGAAGGCGGGGAATTTGGGGTGGCGTATTTTAAATGAAGTCCATTCTTCCTTCAACTGCATAAGTGCTGCGAAATTCATGGGAGTTTCAGTTCCTTTCTGATGTTGTCAGTAGCTTTGGCATAAATTTTACAGAGAAAATCCTAACACAGAAAAAAAGTTCGGTCAAGGAGAACTTTTGGTGAAACAAACCTTGTATTTATTTCCGTGATCGGTAATAATGATAGGAAATGGAACCGAAACTGATTCACACCGTCAGGAGGAAATGTATTTGTGAAGAAACCGGATTATGGAAAGGTTATGAAAATTGCCGCAGGCGCAGGCCTGGCTATGATTCTGGCAGAGCGTCTGGGATTGAATTACAGCGCGTCCGCCGGAGTTATCACACTTTTGAGCATTCAGGACACAAAGAAGGAGACCATCCGGGTAGTGGTCCGGCGGCTTCTGTCGTTTGTCCTGGCAATGGTTATTTCTGCGGCATGCTTTTCCGCTTTTGGCTACGGACCGGCAGCTGTCTCTGTCTTTCTGCTGATGTTTTCCACGGTCTGCATGGCGTTTGGGATGCAGGAGGGAATTTCTGTAAACACTGTTTTGATGACGCATTTTCTGGCAGAGCGTTCGATGAATGCGGTGAATATTGGGAACGAGCTGGGCCTTCTGGTTACAGGAGCCGGGATCGGAGTGCTGCTCAATCTCTATATTCCGGGAAAAGAGCGCGTGATCCGAATGAGCCAGCGCCAGATCGAGGGCCGTATGAAGGAGATTCTGTGGAATATGGCAAAACAGCTGACTGCTGCGGATCAGGAAAGGTCAAACATGCCTTCAGATCAGCCGCCGCTGACTTCCCGTCTGACGGAGCTTGATGAAACCCTGAAACAGGGGGAGAAAAGTGCATACGAGGATATGGAGAATAAGCTTCTCAGCGATACGAGGTATTATCTCCGTTATATGAACATGAGAAGAACCCAGGCGTTTGTACTGGGACGGATTGAGGCGGAGATGAGCCATCTGAAGGAACTGCCCTCCCAGGCGCGTCCCATTGCGGAATTGATGGAGCGGATCAGTGTAAGCTTTCATGAGTATAACAACGCGGTAGAACTGCTTGCCTCACTGGACCGTGTAACGTGCTCCATGCGGGAGCAGCCCCTTCCGGAGTCCCGGGAAGAATTTGAAAGCCGCGCGGTATTATTTCAGATTCTGCTGGAGCTGGAGCAGTTTCTGGAAATAAAGAAAAAATTTGTGGAGGAGCTGTCGGCAGAGGAGATAGGAAAATTTTGGAAGGAGAACGCCTGTTGACACCGGAATCAAATTTCTGTATACTCGACACAGCGGCCCGGTGTTAATGCCGGGCTTAAAGTTGTTTCTGCCGGAAACTTGAGGTTTTTTTCCAGCGCGCTTCAGAGTATACTGGAGAAGAAGACGGCACGGAAGCCGGCGCCGGGAGGTGGACAACATGGACCGATTGGAGAAGATGGCGGATTTCTTTACAGCCAGGATCGACAGCTATGACAATCATATGATCAATGAGGTGGAAGGGTGCAGAGAAGGCTATTTGAAAATGGCAGAACTCATACCGGATGAGACGGAGACGCTTCTCGATTTGGGGTGCGGAACCGGACTGGAGTTAGAGGCAATATGGACCAGAAAACCGGAGATTTCCGTTACCGGAATTGATCTGACTCCTGCGATGTTGGACAGACTGAAGAAAAAATATTCCAACCGGGACGTAACTTTGATTGAGGCTGACTACATGGCATATGAACTGGGAACGGAGCGGTATGACGCCGCTGTTTCTTTTCAGACCCTGCATCACTTTACCCATGAGGAGAAACTGGCTCTGTACAGGAAACTGCGTAAGGCATTGAAAGCCGGCGGCTGTTATATTGAGTGTGACTACATGGCAGAAACACAGGAGCAGGAGGACTATTTCTTTGCGGAGAAAGAGCGTCTGGAGAAAGAACAGAACCTTGTGAAAGGGGAGTATTACCACTTTGACACGCCGTGTACGATGGATCATCAGAAACGTCTGTTAAAGCAGGCTGGTTTTTCAAGTGTGGAAGTGGTATGGAGACAGGAGAACACAACCATCCTGTATGCAAAAAGATAGAGAGGAGGCCGGTTCTTTATGATGAAAGAGGTTAAGACTGCATAGCAACAGGTCTATGCAGTGAAAGAAAATATGAGTAATTGTATAGCCTTTGCTATTCCTGACAGTAAATTATGTTTAGGAGGCAGCGATGCGCTATCGGAAAGCAACGGAGATTCTGCCGGAGGAACTGGTGGAAGCAATCCAGAAATATATGGATGGTGGATACGTCTATATCCCCAGAAAAGAAGAGAATAAGAAAAAGTGGGGCGAGGAGACCTCCTTTCGGAGAGAACTCAAGACCCGCAACGAAGAGATTTATCGCAGATATCTGGATGGATTCGGTGTAAAGACGCTGGCGGAGGAGTACTTCCTTTCGGAAAAGAGCATTCAGAGAATTATCTTGTCAGAGAAAAATAAAATAAAATAATGATAGAAAAGCGATGTGCCGGATTATGGCATATCGTTTTTTTTGCGTCCTGTCTATATGCCGCATCCTTTCGGCAGAACCGTTGATGAGGTATGCCTTTGTCCACAACCATGCTAGTATTGCCTTGCATAAAGATTAGAGTGGTTTCTGGAGGCAATGTGATGCGAGACAATATTAAAAACATAAATAATTCAAACACAGGTTTAGAAACAATCAGAAAAGAACGCTGGAGAATTACTCCGGAGGCCGTTCCCACCGTAAGACGAAATTGTTCTAAATGCAAAGAAAAACGTGAATTTATAAACAGTATGAAATTCCGTGTAAATACAAATGGAAAGAATGTGGATGTATGGCTGATCTATCGCTGTGAAAAATGCAGTACTACCTGGAATATGAGTATATACGAACGGACTCCGGTGAGTTCGGTTTTGCAGGAAGAGTATGCCGGATTCCTTGAGAATGACCGCACGCTGGCAGAAGCTTACGGACGGAGAATGGATTTGTTTGTGAAGAACAGAGCGGAAGCTGTGATACCGGAGGGCGGATACCGGACAGAGGTGGAAGCGGACGGTAATGCGGATGAGAACAGTGAGGTGGTTAAGAACGGCTTCCGGCTGATTGAACTGGTGGTTCCGTTTCCTGTGACGCTTAGGCTGGACGGTCTGATCGCTGATCGTCTGGGCGTATCGAGAAGCATGGTGAAACGGTGGTGCAGTCAGGGAATTATGGTGAAACTGGATGAACATGAGATGGTATGGAAAAAAGAAGAGAAACTCTGCAGAGAAAAGGTCAGGAATGGAATGCGGATCGGAATCGGGACTGACCTGCCGGTTTCAGAGACAGGGGCTGTGCCGCAGGCGGTGAAAGATTCAATATGATAAAATATGGGGGAATAAAATTACCGTATTATATTAGATGAATTGACCATAAAAGGTAATTGTGGTATAATGGAGGAAACAAAACTGCGAAAGGAGAACAGCCATGATGGATCTGGAAAAGATGAAAAAGAGAAAGAAAGAGCTGGGAATAACAAATCAGGAACTTTCTGAGCGGTCCGGTGTGCCGCTGGGGACCGTGAATAAGATATTCAGCGGTGCCACGAAGTCGCCGCAGTACGATACGATTCTTGCTCTGGAGACAGTTTTGGGGATGACATTTTACCGCGATGAGGATGGCCCTTATGTCAGCAGCGTGCATGAGGAGGCCCTGGAGTATTCGGTTCATGGCCGATATACCCTGGAGGACTACTATGCGCTTCCGGATCATGTCAGAGCCGAGCTGATTGACGGAACGTTCTATTATATGTCATCTCCAGGCCTTGTTCATCAGAAGCTTATTGGAGAACTGTATTTTCAATTCAAAGAGTATATCAGGCGAAAGGCCGGACCCTGTGAGGTATTTCTGTCCCCGTTTGATGTGTTTCTGGACTCGGATGATAAGACTGTGGTGCAGCCGGATCTGATGATTATCTGCGACCAGACCCGTGTGGAATCGAAAGGTGTAGCCGGAGCCCCTGATTTCGTCATGGAAATCATATCCCAGAGCACGGGAAAAAAAGATTATTCTATCAAGTTAAATAAATACTGGTCCGCCGGAGTGCGTGAATACTGGATCGTTGATCCGTTAAAGGGACGCATCCTGACATACTGTTTTAACGATGGGGATATGGATATGAAGATATATGGGATGCACGATACGGTTCCGGTGGGAATTTATGAAGATTTGTCGATTGATTTTGGAGAATTTTCTTTTTTGGTGTAATTTGGTTTTAGGCGCGGCGGGAGATCCCCTGGGCCGGGTTCTGAAGGATACCGCCGCGCGGAGTGCGTGTGTGAACGCCTTCTAAAAAGAATGTTCATGTTTCCGAAACTCTGAGGGAGTGACACCTGTGTAGTCTTTAAAAAGTTTGCAGAAGTATTTTACGTTGGGTATCCCCACAGCTTCTGATATTTCGTACAGCTTCTGATTGGAATTCAACAGAAGCTGTTTCGATTTTTCAATCCGCACATTTTGAAGATAATTGATCAGATTCATGCCAGTCTTCTTTTTAAACAGAGAACTGAAATAGCTGCTGTTCATGGAGATGAGGTCGGAGATCATACTTAAGTCCAGATCCAGGTAATAATTTTGCTCCATATAGGCGATAGCCTGGTCCACCGGAGAGGAAGCCATGTGGGCGGCGGGGGCGGTTCCTTCTTTTTTCAGTTTCCAGTAATCCAACAGCCGGGCATAAAACATATCCGTTAAGTCTTCCAGGGAACTGCACACTGTCATGGACTCGGAAACGGAGAAGGCGATCCGGTAAGCGGTGTCCGGTTCGAGGCCGTCTTTGGCAGACTGAACGGCAAAGAATTCCTCCAGCCTGTCGAGACATTCGCAGACATAGCCGGGAGAGGAGTCCTCTATATGTGTAATGTGGTGGATAAAGCTGTAAAAGTTCTGGCGCAGATCAAACTGGCTGTTTCCAATGAAGTAGTGATACAGGGTTTCAATCATAGTCAGGGGAACTGCAGGAATTTTTGTCTCCGCAGCTCTCTGGCATTTCGGATCGAATATCACAGCTTCAGGCTGAAAGAGACGGCAGTGCAGCAGCATACAGGCTTCCTGATACAGATCGGGAAGTGCTTCCTCTGAGACTTGTGCGCGGCTGATGGAGAGACAGATCCGCAGTCCGTGTTTCTGTCCGTATTCCCGGATCTCTGTTTCTGCTTTCTTCCATATCTTCTGACTGTAACCGGGCTCCATGCGGGAAAAGTTTATAAGCAGACATTTATAAACAGATAAGATATCCGCCTGATAAACAGTGTAATACGGTGTAAACAGGGAGGCGATCCACATAAAATGGTTTTTATAGTCGATCGAGGGTTCGCCGGAAGAAACAGCAGACGTAATCCTGATGCAGAGAACTTCCATATATTCTTCCGGAAATACGATTGAGTAGTGGGAGAGATAACGTCCGATCTCTCCGGCCGGATAACGTCCGGACAGGATGTTTCCCAGCAGCAGTTCCTGGAAACGGTCCAGCTTTTTTTCATAGGTGTGAATCCGTTCCGTCAGCTCCAGACGGAGTGACTGCTGCTCTTTCAGCTGTTCCACTACCCGGGTGAGCACTTCTTTTATCTCATTTTTGGTACTGGGTTTTAATAAATAGTCTTTGACACCGTATTTCAGGGCCGTTCGGGCGTACTCAAAGTCGCTGTAGCCGCTCAGAATGATAAATTGCCCTTCCGGCAGCAGTTTCTGACTCTCACGGATAAACGTCAGGCCATCCATAAGAGGCATTTTAATATCTGTCATGATGATGTCGGGAGTGTATTCCCGGCAGAGACGCAGCCCCTCTTCTCCGTCGCCGGCTTCATAGATGTGTTCAAAATCCATCTCCAGCTTTCGCAGTGTGACGATCAGTCCTTTTCTTATGATATCTTCATCTTCTACGATTAATAGTGTCATAACATACTCCGTTCCTTAAGAAAATTTTCTTCCTGCTCCTTCGTCGGAATCGAGACGGGCAGGGAAATCGTGTTACAGGCACCGCCTAAGTCCGAAGCGGAAAAGGTGAAGGAATAGCGGTCCCTGTAAAGCAGAAACAGCCGCAGATTCACGTTGAGAAGGCCAATACTTTTTCCGGAACGGGAAGTCTCCCCTTCCCTGAATGGGTCCGGGGCCGGTCCGATCTCCAGTGTTTCCGTGGACTTTTTCATGGCGTCAGTGAGCGCCTGCTGCTGTTCCCCGCTGATTCCCATTCCGTTGTCCTCGATCTGAATGATGATGTTTGAGCCGTCCCTGTAGATGGAAACCTTTATGATCAGCTCATTCAGCTTATTTTCGAATCCGTGGACGAAGGAATTTTCAATAATGGGCTGAATAATAAAATTGGGAATTTCAAAGCGAAGCAGATCGTCAGGGACCGTTAAAAGCAGGGTGACGCGGTTGTTCAGCAGTAAATTCTGGATATTGATATAGTCGTGTATGATCTGCAGTTCGTGTTCCAGCGTGCATCGATAGCTGGCAGGGGAAATATTATAACGCATCAGATTGCCCAGGGCGGCAATGCTGTCGGAAAAATCGTCCAGGTCGTGGATGATGGCGATCATTTTGAACGTATCCAGGATATTGAATAAAAAATGAGGATTGATCTGAGCCTGGAGGGCAGACAGTTCCGTCTCCTTCTGGAGCATCCGGGCCTTGTATACACGGTTGATCAGTTCGTTTATCTTGTATGACATATAGTTAATGTCAGTAGCCAGCTGATCGATCTCATCTTCCCCGTTTACCGGGATGGAGACGTGGAAATCGCCTTCCTGAATCTTATGTACGGCGTCAATAATTGTGTTGATTTTCCGGATCAGCAGTGTGGATAAAAGGTAGGAGAGCAGTACGATGCCGATGGCCGCTGCTAAGATTACCAGTGCAAAAGACTGCTGCGCTTTTAAAACCGGCCCGACGATCTCAGCATTGGGAACAGCGCAGAGAATCCAGCTGTCCAGAGCATCGATTTTCCGAAGCGACAGCAGATACTCAGTCTGTTCCAGAGAGACGAGGACAGGGCTGTCGGCAGGGCCGGACAGATAGCCGCCTTCTGTAAGACTCTGTTCCAGAGCTTCGCGGAAAGCGGCGGTAACCGTTGACGGAAGGTCGGAGATAACTTTTCCATCTCTGTTGACGGCTGCCACAAAACCGGACTCCATGGCCGGTATGGCTTTCATGTCTTCGAAAAATACAGAGGGCTTTATGCAGACCTCAAGAAAGTTATTGGCAGTCAGAAGAGGGTAGAACAGGGAATAGACCATCTGATCTTCCACGCCGTATCCAAAACTGTAGCTGCGGTTTTGATGATATGGCTCCAGATAATAGCCCTTATCAAAAACAGACTGCTCCATCTCCTGCATCCACGGCTCTGAACGGTAATCATCATAGTGGTGGAGATACTGGGTATCCGGAATCGAAGGATTGTTCGTGAAAAAGTGGTAATAGGATACTTCCGGGCTGGAGGCCTCCAGCCATGAGAGCAGGGGAGAAATATCGTTGTTCAAAATCTCGATTAATTCCAGGTCACCGTAAAATTTGGGTACGAAAAACTTGTTGATGACCGTGTTGGTGGAGACTAAATAAGAGACATTTCTTATTTTTTCAATTTTGGAATTGATGGTACTCAGTTCCTGCTCCAGTCTCTGATCGATGGCGCTCACCGCATTTTCCCGGACTGGCTTAACGATAGATTGATACAGAAGGATAAGACAGAGGATAAGCGGGAAGGAGACAAGGACAAGATAACAGAGAATCAGCTTTGATTTATAATGCATTTTTTTGATTATTTCCATTTGTAAGACCTCCAGAGTACGGTTGGTGTGTGAAAACAACTATATTTATTGTACTATTTCCAAAAAACGTGTACTTATTTCATAAATTCCATGTGATATACTGTATTTGCAAACGGAAATGTTCCCAGTAATCAATTATATAGCGTTTTTTTAGTTTTGCAAAGGGAAAAACAACAGGTGGAGGAGGTTTGGTATGTGTCTATGAAAAAGTTACCGAAAAAAAAGAGATGGGGAAAGAGGCAGTTTCAGCTGCAGTTGATGGTGATACCTGCCATGATATTCTTTTTTATTTTTTCCTATATCCCTGTGATGGGACTGGGAAATGCCTTTTTGGATTATTCGCTGACCGATGGATTTTTCGGCCATGCATTTGCCGGAATGAAGTATTTTAAGGAACTGTTCTCCAGCGAGAGCTTTTATCTCGCCATGAAAAACACTCTGGGAATGAGCTTTTTAAAATTCTTCTTTACCTTTACATCGCCGCTTCTGCTGGCTCTCATTATCAATGAGGTACCGTTCAAGTGGCTGAAGAAGGCGACCCAGACAGGAAGCTATTTACCGCATTTTTTGTCCTATGTCATAGTAGCGACTCTCTGGATCGTGTTTCTGGACAGTAAGGGGCTGATCAATGATATTCTGATGAGACTGCATATCACAGATATGCCCATCGAATTTCTGGCAGATTCCAAGTATTTCTGGTGGATCGGCGTGTGGATCGACTGCTGGCAGGAGAGCGGCTGGAATGCGATTATTTATCTGGCGGCCATTGCGGGCATTAACCAGGATATTTATGAGGCGGCAGCTGTGGACGGCGCCGGCCGTTTGAAACGGATCACACAGATCACGCTGCCGTCTATCGCATGGACGGCAGGGGTCCTTTTCGTTATGAACTGCGGAAACTTACTGAGCGGCGGGCCGGTGGCTTCCAACTTCAACCAGTCGTATCTGCTGGGAAACGCCTTTAATTATTCGAAATCCTATGTAATACAGAAATTCATAGTCGATGAAGGTTTAAACCAGCTGAGATTTTCCTTTGCGGCAGCCGGGAATCTGATCCTTTCTGTGCTCTCGGTAACGCTTCTTCTGACCGCCAACAAAATATCAAAAAAAGTATTTGGAAAGAGCGTCTTTTAACGGGAGGGTGATGATATGCTACGTATGAAATTAGGAAGATCAAGAGAGGACAGAATCATTAATGTCGTTACCGCCGTATTATGTATTCTTGTTCTGATTGTGACGGTATATCCGGTTTATTACTGTCTGATCTATTCATTTAACGATGGCAGGGATGCGGCCAGGCAGGCGCTTTACTTCTGGCCCAGGAAGTTCTCTCTGGAAAATTACAAGATTGTTTTCCAGAATAAGGCGATCTATCCTGCCTTCCTTATGACAATGCTCAGGAGTATTGTAGGAACGGTTCTGGCTGTTTTTTGTATGGCGATGGCTGCTTACGGATTGTCAAAGGATCATTTAAAGGGGCGGAAGGTCTATATGATTATGGGTGTCATAACGCTGTACTTTTCAGCCGGAGTGGTGCAGTCCTATCTCCTTTACCGGGAGATGCATCTGCTGGATTCCTTCTGGGTCTATATCCTGCCTAATATTTTTCAGTTTTATTATATTATTCTGTTTATATCGTTTTTTAAGGAACTGCCGGCGGCTCTGGAAGAGTCCGCACAGATGGACGGAGCGGGATATTTTACGATTCTGTTTAAGATTATAATTCCGCTGTCAACGCCGGTTATCGCCACGGTATCGCTGTTCGTAGGGGTATGGCACTGGAATGATTGGTTCCACCCTGCATTCTTTATTCAGAATGAGAGCCTGATGACACTTCCGGCTGTTCTGATGCGTGCCATGTCTCTGGCTGAGGCACAGCAGACTTTGCAGAAGATGATCGCAGTGCCGTCGGAGAGCAGTACCACCATGGAATCGGTCCGTTACGCGATGCTGATCGTATCGATTCTGCCGGTAACCATTATTTATCCGTTTGTTCAGAAGTTCTTCCTGAAAGGAATGATGCTGGGAGCGGTGAAAGAATAAGCGTACCCATTCAGCAGCACGAAAACAAGAAGAAGCACGAAAACAAGAAGATGCGCGGCTGAAGAGCTGCGAATAAAAAAAGGAGAGAGGGAATATGAGAAAGTTCAGACGTGTATTATCATGCATGGTATGCTCCGCTATGATTGCGGGTATGCTGGGAGGCTGCGGGGGCGGCCAGAGTACGGTGAAGGAGACCACAGGGGAGACTGCTGCGGAAACAGAAAAGGCGGAATCAGAGCCGCAGACACAGGCGCCGGAGGCAGCCGTGTCAGATTTCCAGTCTGAGATGGACTGGGAAAGGATCGGCTGGCAGGCGGATCCGGAGGATCTGGAATGGAAGGAAGACACCTCGCCCATAGAATTAGGGTATTACGCCAACTTTTCCTGGTTTTCACTGGACTGGAATGATGCTACGGCAGAGCGTGTGACCGCCAAGACCGGTGTTGATTTAAACTTTATGAAACCGGTTGTAGACGACGGACAGAAGTTAAATATGATGATTGCCGGCAATCAGCTGCCTGATATTCTGACACTGGATAAAAATGATGCAGCTTTAAAGAAAATGGCCGAAGCGGGGATGCTGTGGTCACTCGACGAGCTGATTGATCAGTATGCGCCGAAAATGCGTGAAATTCTGCCAAAGGAGATCTTAAGCAATTATCAGATGGCGGATGGAAAGACGTATCAGTTTACGACATGGATTCAGGGTGAGGCATGGCAGAAGGCCGCAAGAGAGTACGATCAGATTGTGGGTACCAACCAGCCGGTCATGACGGTCAGAAAAGACTATTATGATGAGATTGGCCGTCCGGAGATTAAGAATATGGCCGACTTTATCGCTGCCGTTAAGCAGATGAAGGAAAACCACCCGGATAAAATAGGCTTTTATCCCGCTGACGGAAGTATGTCCGCCGATGAGTTCGGAAAGAGCGCGAAGCTTTCCCACTATGGTATCCAGATGGGATTGAGCACCGACTTTGCAGAGAAGGACGGGGGGATCCAGTGGGTGGTTCGTGACGACAAGTTTAAGGAACCGATGAAGTATTTAAACGAGATGTATCTCGAAGGTATTCTGACAAAAGATCCCTTTATTGACACAAAGGATGTGGGAAAAGCTAAAATTGAGCAGGGCGATGTGATCTCCTACTGCTGGACGATCTCCGACGGCGAGAAGGTACCTGGAGACAACCCGGAAACTACTTATGAGATTCTGCCTCCCTTCGAGACATACGGACAGATCAGAACGGGAGCCGGCTGGCTGGCGACCGTGATTCCGAAGACCTGCAAGAACCCTGAGAGAGCGATCCGTTTCCTGGAATATCTGGCCTCTGTAGAGGGACACAGCGATGTATCATGGGGAATTGAAGGCGATACCTATCAGGATCCGGTGGCAGGCGCGCAATGGCATATGGTAGACGGGAAACCGGTTCTGCTGGAAGAGTATGTGAAGGATAAAAATGCGGACTGGGGCGGCGTTGCCTCCAGAAACGGCCTGGGTGAGTACTGGATTGCCTGCAATGAGCTGTTGTGGAATCTGCCATGGTGGAACGATCAGGATGAGAGAATGAATAAATTCAACGAACAGTTCGGAAAGTATGTGGAATTCCGTCCGGAACTGGACATTCAGGATCCGTCTCCGGAATCGGAAGAGGGAATTATCAGACAGAAAGCATTCAGCCTCCTTCAGCAGTATTCTGTGAAGATGATTTTTACAGAGGACTTCGAGTCGGTTTATCAGGAATTTATTCAGAAGATCGATGAGCTTGGCATGAATAAGGTGGAAGCTTACTGGACAGAAGAATACAAGAATAAGACGAAATAAGAATAAGACAAAATAAGAGGGATTATGACAGAGAAAAAAATTTCGTACGGCGGAATCAGACCAATTGTTTACTGCGTCAGCAGAGAAGAGGGAGAGCCGTATCTGATACATAATTATGACGGTGCGGTGGAATTTCCGCCTGTTGCCCGGTGCTTTATCCTGCCCTTAAACGGGCAGGGGGAGTACCGGTCTTATGAGGCAGAAGCATCCGAGGCGTTTTTTATCCGCATAAGCGCAGATGAGACGGAGGTAACTGTTTCGGCGGGGGAAGGCGGCGCATTTTCTGAACCGGTATGGAAGGAATTTGACGGCCCGCCGCGCTGTGATGTCATGGGCAATACCATGGAGCTGGACTTTGAGAACGGAGGCATTTTCCTGGATACCTATTACCATTTCTACTGGGAAACACTTCTGCCCTCCGTGGTGGAACGGACGAGAGCAAAATCATATTCCGACAGCGACGGCTACGTGGTGAGTACGCTTCAGAAAGGCGCTTACGCGGGAACCTACCCGGATGTAGACCATGAGTTCCAGATTAAGGGACGCCTTGCCATGGCCGATGAACTGGATCTGGCAGTGGTAAAGCGGATGATGGAGCTGCAGCTTAAGATGATGGCGGAGGATCCGGAGCAGGCGTTTCGTGATCCCTGCGCCATCCAGCCGAACGGGGCCAGAGAGTATCATGTCAGGCGGAACAGCCTGGACAATTCGGAGAACGCGGAAATGTTCCTTGTAACCGGGAACATCGAAATTATTGAATCAGCTTTCTTTTATTACTCAGCCGTGAGAGACCGGGCCTGGCTTGGCGATCATATGGAGGGGCTGGAACAATCACTCTCTCTTGTGGAGAGCTGTATTGACCGTCAGGGAAGGCTGTGGTCCGACGTTTATTACGAGGATCAGGTGATCAAGGATGGCCGGGAATGCATGGCTCAGGCGCTGGCGGCCAGGTCCTTTGAACTCATGGCTCAGCTGGAGGAGGTCTTAAAGCGGGATCGGCAGGCGGAGCATTACCGGACGGTATCGAAGATACTCGGGAAGGCGCTTGTGGAATCGCTTCCGGCCGGTTTCTGGGATGCTTCGAAGAACCGGTTTGTCGACTGGGTAGACAGAAACTCAGTACCCCATGACCATATCCATCTTCTGGCTAATGAGCTTCCCTCGCTGTTCCATTATACGAAACCGGAACAGGAGGACGGCGTGGACCGTCTGATGGAGGAATGCTTCCTGGAGTTTCAGCGTTTTCCCAGCTTTGTATCCGCTCAAATTGCAGATTATACGGAGGCAGAGATCGGTTCGGGAGGACCGTATGATCTCTGTGCGGCGGGAAGATACTGGTGCTGGGATTTCGAATACTGGAGAGAGAAGGGAAGAAGCGATATTCTGGAACAGCAGCTGTTAGCGGTCTGCCGTCAGGCCAGGACAGACGAATACCGGATGGGGGAACGGTATGATATGAATTACGTTTACTATCTCAGTGAGAAGAACTGGCATGGCGCGGCCCATTATTATGAATATCCATGCGTGTTTATCTGGAATCTGATCGCCGGATACGCGGGAGTGCGGTTTGGCCTTCAGGCCGATCTGGAGATAGAACCGATGCTTGCCGGAGACGGAAGAGTGAGGCTTGAAAATCCACAGTACGCTATCGAATATGAAGTGGGAGAAAATACCATTTTCGTGAAAAATCTGCTTGCTCAGGAACGGCTGCTGCTGGTAAAATGGAGAGGTGAGGAACGGCTGGTGAAAATCAAGGAAAATGGAACCTGGTCATATACGTGCGGCGATGGGAACAATCCTGAATCATAGCAGTACTGCATCAGGTATAATAAAAGGATAGAAGGAAAGCTGTACAGATGTCTGTACGGCTTTTCTGAAATAAGGAGATCACATGGTAAGAGATATAAAAAGATATGGAAATCCGGCAGGCAGGGAGAGTGCCTTCATACAGGGACCGGACTATCGTTTCACCGTATTGACATCCTCTCTGATTCGTATGGAATACAACGAAAAGGGGAACTTTGAAGACCGGGCCACACAGATTGTAATGAACCGGGATTTTCAGGTCCCGGAATTTGATGTTATAAAGGAGAATGGTATCCTTACGATTACTACGGAATTTTTACAGGTGAAGTACCGGGGAGGGAAATTTGCTGAAGAGGGATTAAGTATTCGTACGATTTTAAATCAGGAGACGGGGGAAAACCGTTTATGGCGCTGGGGCGATGAGATTAAGGATCTGGGAGGAACCGCGCGCACTCTGGACGAGGTGGATGGCGCGATTTCGCTGGAACACGGAATGATTTCTAAAGACGGCTGTACTCTGATTGATGACAGCGCTTCCATGGTCATTACAGAGGACGGCTGGGTCACTCCGCGCGGGGGAGACGGACTGGATGTCTACTTCTTCGGATACGGCCGCCGTTACCAGGAATGTATCCGCGATTTTTACAGGCTGTGTGGAAATATGCCTCTGCTTCCGCGGTGGGCTCTTGGAAACTGGTGGAGCCGATACCATAAATATACAGAAGAAGAATATAAGAGACTGATGGTACGCTTTCAACGGGAGAGGATACCTTTTTCCGTGGCAGTCATCGATATGGACTGGCATCTGGTGGATATTCCGGCGAAATACGGTTCCGGGTGGACTGGATATACCTGGAATAAGGAGCTGTTCCCTGATCCGCCTGAATTTCTGGCGTGGCTCCATGAACAGGGACTTAAGGTAACGTTAAACGTCCATCCGGCGGATGGAGTGCGGGCTCATGAGGAGGCATATCCGAGAATGGCCGAAGCTCTGGGAATCGATCCGGACAGCGAAAAAACGGTGGAGTTCGATGTGACTGACCGCAGGTTTCTGGAGGCCTATTTCGATGTACTGCATCATCCAATGGAAGGGGAAGGCGTCGATTTCTGGTGGGTGGACTGGCAACAGGGAAAGAAAACCAGAATTCCCGGCCTGGATCCCCTATGGATGCTGAACCATTACCACTATCTGGACAGTACGCAGAAGGGAGGGGCCGGTCTTACATTTTCCCGGTATGCGGGAATTGGGAGTCACCGGTACCCGGTTGGTTTTTCGGGAGACACCATCATAAGCTGGGAAAGTCTTCGGTTTCAGCCGTATTTTACGGCCTCGGCAAGCAATGTGGGGTATGGCTGGTGGAGTCATGATATCGGAGGGCACATGATGGGGGCCAGGGACGATGAACTGGCAGTGCGCTGGGTACAGCTCGGTGTATTTTCACCAATTAACCGGCTTCACAGTACCTCCAATCCATTCAGCGGAAAGGAGCCCTGGAATTTCAATAAGAGGGCCGAGATGATTATGAAAGACTTTTTGCGGCTGCGCCATGAACTTATTCCCTATCTCCATACGGCGAACCGCCGGGCCAGTTTAGAGGGCTGTCCTCTGATTCGGCCTCTGTACTGGGAGGAGCCGGAACAGAAGGAGGCATATGAGTTTCCTAATGAATACTATTTTGGCTCGGAGCTGTTAGTCATCCCCATCACGGAGAGGCTGGATCGCGAGGCGGATTTAGCGGGAGCGAAGGCCTGGATTCCGGAGGGGCTCTGGTTTGATTACCAGAATTCACGGATCTATCAGGGTGGGAAACAGATGACTCTCTACCGTACCCTGGAACAGATGCCGGTGCTTGCAAAAGCCGGTGCCATCATCCCCAGAAGCCTTGACGGGAAGGGCAGTACAGAAAACCCGGACTGTATGGCGGTCGATATATTTCCGGGTGCAGACGGCTGTTTTACTATATGGGAGGATGACGGAAGGACAGACGGGGATACGGTTGAAAGATGGGTATCTACGCGTCTTGTTCTGGAGTGGGGCTCCTCTGTCCGTTTCGCAGTCAGCGGCGCCGAAGGAAATCGGAGCGCAATTCCACAACGGCGTTCATGGAAGCTGAATTTCCGCAATGTGGAATTTGCAGATTCAGGATTTGCCGTTCCGGCAGTGATAATCGGAGGATCGCGGACGGATGCGGCCCTGTCCTATGATGAGGCAAGCAAAATTCTGACGCTGGAGCTTTCAGAGATTCCAACTGAAAAAAACATAGAAGTGTGCTTTGAAACCGGCATGCGGGTCGCTGCTGCAGACCGGGGGGCTCAGGCCTATGAAATTTTAAACAGAGCACAGATTTCTTATGATAAGAAGGAAGCAATGTTCGAAGCAGTTAAGAAACAGAGAGGGGACGCGCTGCTGACAATTCTGAGTATGGAGGAAAATACGACGCTGACAGGGGCGCTGGCAGAAATTATGTCTGATCCGCTTCCGTGAGGAACCAGTGTCTCCAGGCTGAATGTGTTCTGTACAGATATGAAATAAGCGAACCGAAAGGAGAAGAAAAATGGAGCGTATTTTAAACTACGGTGAATATGAGGTGTTTTCAGAGGCGGCGGCTTCCTGTACCGCGTCGGTAATGGAAAAGGGAGAGGGACGGGCCGTCACGGAGTTTTGTTTCCGGTCGGATTGTGTTTCGGAAAAGGGGAGTGCCGTAGAAATCCGTTATTCCTTTCCAATTCTCGATATCTGCGGACGGTGGCATCCCAACTGCCGCGCCGACCGGGCGCTGAAGGCGGACTGGGAACTGCCGGCGGCGTCCATGACGGCCGTGTCTGCCCCGGTCGTATGTTTTTTCAATTCGGAAAGCAGGAACAGGCACACGATCGCAGCTTCGGAGCTGTGCCAGGAAGTGGATATAAATGCCGGAGTGCACGAGGAAGATGGACGGATGGCGGTTAAAATCCAGTTCGTACTGAGTGCGCAGAAGATGAGTGAGGGATATTCTTTCCGGCTGTGGGAGTCACAGGAAAATATTCCATACTGGGATACGCTGAATCAGGTGAGACAGTGGTGGGAAGATGGGATGCCCCCTGTCATGGAAGTGCCGGAAGAAGCCAGAGAGCCGGTGTACTCGTTCTGGTATTCCTGGCATCAGGATATTAACGCATCGGTTGTCGAGGAGGAAGCCGCGCGAGCGGCAGAAATGGGATTTGATACAATCATCGTGGACGACGGCTGGCAGACCGGGGATAATAACCGCGGATACGCATTCTGCGGGGACTGGGCTCCTGAGCCGGGAAAATTTCCGGATTTTCCGGAGCACATACGGCGGGTTCACGCTATGGGCATAAAGTACATGCTGTGGTTTTCCGTGCCGTTTGTGGGAAAGAACACTGGCTGCTGGGACCGCTTCTCCGATAAACTGCTCTGTTACGATGAGCGGCAGAGGGCCGGGGTACTGGATCTTCGTTATCAAGAGGTGCGGGAGTATTTACTGGCAGTCTATATAAAAGCTGTCCGGGAATGGGATTTGGATGGACTGAAACTGGATTTCATCGATGAGTTCTATATGAGAGAGGAAACTCCCGTGTGGCGGGCTGGTATGGACTACAGGGATATCCAGGAGGCGCTGGACGTGTTTATGACCGCTGTCAGGGAGACGCTGCGAAGGGAAAAGGAGAGTCTTCTGATTGAATTCCGGCAGCGTTATATCGGGCCGAACATGCGCCGGTATGGAAACATGTTCCGTGTGGCGGACTGTCCGTGTTCCCCGGTGACTAACCGGGTTGGCTGTGTGGATTTGCGGCTTCTGTGCGGAGACAGCGCAGTCCATTCGGATATGCTGATGTGGAACCGGGGAGAGCGGCCGGAGGAGGCCGCCATGCAGGTGTTAAGCTGTCTGTTCGGCGTTCCGCAGATATCGGTCCGCCTGGCGGATATAGATGACGGAATGGCAGAGATGCTCCGGTTCTGGCTGAATTTCATGAGACAGCACAGAACACTGCTCCAGATGACCGTGATCCGTGCGAAAGAGCCGGAAAACCTCTATCCGGAGGTGAGTGTGGAAAATGAGACGGAGGAGATTCTGGTTCACTATTCCGCGGGAAGGGTAATCCGGCCAGCAAAAGGAAAGAAAATCTGCAGCTGCGTAAACGCCCTGCACGCACAGGAACAGATCCTCATCCTGGATCCGGTCAGGCCGGTAACCATTACGGTTAAGGACTGCCGTGGGAATACAGTGGAGTCTATGGAACTGAATGGGACAGATAACAGGATACAGGATCTCATCCGCCTCTCCATGCCTGCCTGCGGCCTGTGTGAGCTGCGCTGGTAACTGGTGCAGCCGCCCTAACGGATGGGGATATAGAGATCGATCTGGGACTCTGGATGGTCGTATCCTAAAAAACGCTGATCGTACAATTCAAAATCTTCTCGTGCATCCAGCTTCTCGTTTGTTCCGAGAAACCAGGTTCCCCAGATATAAGAGTAGCTGTCCTGAAGGAGGGAGAGACTGCCGGTGTGAGTGAATACCGCGTAGCGCCCTCCTTTTATGATCTTTGGGATAAATTGATCAGGGAGGCCGTTAAAGCTGCTCACCTCGACAGCAGCAACCTCTGAAAAGAGGACATCTCCGTTCATATTGTAGAGTGTATTGCCCTCTTCACAGGCCTCGCAGATCCCGAACCCTCTCCCGCAGGGGAGCTGGTTGGGAATCTGAGGAGACAGTTCCATGAAGGCGGCCCAGAGGCCGGGTAGAACATTATCGTTCAGCGTGGTGCTGCCGCGCAGCCCTGCGGCCATAATATCAGGCAGTTCCACGATGGCGGGATGGACTGTCAGATTCTTTGTGATGTGCGTGAGGCGTTCCCCCTCCAGCTGCGGTTTGGAACCGATGAATAAATCGAGCCGGTTCTTCCGGTAGGAGGCCGGGCTGGTGAGATACAGCGTTTTGAAGGCCCGGCTGAAGCTTTCCGCAGACTCGAAACCGCAGTCCAGGGCGATATCAAGGATCCGCCTGTCCGTATAGAGCAGTTCCTTGGCAGCCTTGGCGATCCTCCGCTTCCTGATATAGCTGCCTACACTTTCGCCCAACAGAGCGTTAAACTGCCGGGTAAAGTGATAGTAGGAGTATCCGGCCGCGGCTGCCGCATCTTCGACTTTGATGTCTTCACCCAGATGATGTTCGATGTAGAGGATGGCGCGCTCCAGCGCTTTTAAATAGTCCATGGTCAGTCTCCTTATTTCTTTTATAGGATTCGGCCGGATCACCGGTCATTTCAGTTTCATGGGGCTATGCGAACGGATTTGGATCGAAACGAAACATGGTGGGAGCAGCGGGCTCACAGGTGATGGATACGTCGTGTTCCCTGGTGGGGAGCGGTTCGCTTATCCGATACGCATGCCACCCGTTTTCCGCCCGTCCGCCCCAGCATAAATCTATTATACCATCCACCGGATCAATGATCATGCTTTTTGTTGTACCAAAGAAATCTTTATAGCAGTGACAGCAGAGGCCATCCGGATAGGGAGACAGAAGCATGTCTTTTAACTGGTTTACAGTCAGGGTTTCCGAATGGTCTGCCACATTTTTTATGTACTCATACCGTTTCAGGGAGTGTACCATGGCCTCCGGCTCCCGGGAAGCCAGTTCCCGGATTACAGCGTGGTTGGTGGCATGGGTATAGGGAACCGGGGAGGTTTCATTAAGCATACGGACTGCCATGGATCCATCCAGTGTTTCGACGAGTGCGCCGTTACCGGAACGGTCCAGAAGGATCAGATTGATATTATAGGCGATGGGCATGCCCTTTAAAAAGAGGAGTGCTTCTCTGGTATCACGGCAGTTTTCCAGAATCGACCGGATGACAGCCCAATACTGGAGGCCTTTAAGCGCGGGCCGGCGCATACAGTGATCGGCTCCGACCGGAAATCCACAGGAGCTCATGGTGACTGCAAGGCCGTGCTCATTGAAGCCATCCTCGCGTCCAAAGCTTAAGACGCTGGTGCCCATGTGGGTATACCTTCCTTTTACACTGGTTCTGATCAGCTGGAAATCCTCCAGTTCGTCGTTAAATTCATAGTTGCGGGCAATGAGCGGGTGGCCGCCTGCGGTTTTGGAGGGCAGCAGGGCCAGATGGCTGCAGCTGGGCCTTAAGTATGTCATGGCATAGTAGACAACGGATTTCATGGGAACTGCCAGCTCTCCGGCAAAACCGGCGAGTTCCTCGTTCAGCCCCGGACACCACTCGTTAAACATTTTTTCGGCCTCCTGTACTTCATTTTCACCGAAGTTTTCGTATCCTGCAGTGTAGAACTTCTTCATCCTGGGATTTGAGGCGGCCATGCGTCCCAGTGCCTGTCCGATTTCGTAACTGGTGCCGCTGAGCTCCAGCGTTCGCGCCGTAATTGTTTTCATAAGAAAAATCCTCCTGTTGACTGTTTGATGAACTGCAATGCTATCTTAACGTAAAGAGGAAATTTAATCTTGACATTTTCTGCGGGAATCGATGCATGATCTTTTGACCTTTTTCCTGGTATATGGCATAATGGAAGCATCGTGCATTTGATCATGTATCAGAAAGGAAAAGGAACGTATGGCTGGAATAAAACTGGCAGAGCCGTGGCTGCCTGAAGTATATGAACTTGTAACGGGGGAGACGGAGCTTCTTCATCAGTGCAGGGAAGAGGACGAGCGGATTCAGAATGCATATTTAAAGAATATGGAGGCACAGGAGGAAGATTTTTCCGGACTCTGTTTTTCAAGGGTAAAGTTTGAAAACTGCAGTTTTGAGGGATGTAATTTTGAAAAGGCGGAATTCAGCGATGTGATGTTTGTCTCCTGTAACTTTTCCAACTGTCTGTTCCGCGACAGCTTTCTCAGACGGGTGTCATTTCAGCGGTCAAAGGGGACAGGGGCCAGGATGACAGAGAGCAGCTTAAAGGATGTGTCGATCATGGAATGCAGTATGCAGTATTTGAATTTAGACGACTCGAAGCTGGAATCTTTCCGGGTGGAAGACAGCGATTTAGAAAATGGTAATTTCGCGCAGTGCAGGTGCAAAGGCGTTACGTTCAGTCAGGTCAGTCTTCAGAATGCCAGCTTTTTTAAGACTCCGCTTAAGGGAATGGACTTTACCACCTGCGACATCAAGGGGCTGGTGCTTTCCGATGAGTGTTCTGAGGTGCGGGGCGCGGTCATGGATCTATATCAGGCGGCGGAACTGGCGAAGCGGCTGGGGATAGTCATTAAGTGACATAATCTGTACGCGAAATGAAAAGAAAGCGGCCGGTAAATTTGATAATATATGGAGTGACGGAGGTAATTATGAACAGCAGCAAAACATTCAATGACGTAATCCTGTATTTGGAAAAAATAATTCCTGATGGCTGTGAAATCGATTATCATGAAATATCCAGAATAGCCATGAGTCCGGCCGCATTGTTTCAGCGTATTTTCAATTTTATCTCGGGGATCAGCATTTCTGATTATGTAAGAAAACGTAGATTGACACTGGCCGGCTATGAGCTTAAAAATACGGATATTTCTGTTCTCGACGCAGCGGTAAAATACGGTTTTCAGTCTCATTCTTCTTTTTCCCGGGCCTTTAAGGAACATCACGGGATAACGCCTTCACAGGCCAGAATGAAAAATGCCCGGCTAAATGATTACCTTCCGATCAATTTTTCAGATATGAGATTTGTAGGAGGAAAACGTATTATGGCTGAAATGAAACGCATCATTTATAAGGATACACCCGAACGGCTCATGGCGGGGCTGCCCCGGGAAACCAGCTTTACCGACGCCGGCTTTGTGTGGCAGGAATTTTTTCAGGGAGATACCATTGAAAAACTGGACAGGCTGGAGGACGTCAAATGCTGTGATGACATAGACGAAAATGACGGAATTGGTTTCATGTACGACTTTAGTGACAGAATGAATTTTAAGATAGTGATAGGCGACTTTGTCCGGATGCAGACGGAAATACCGGAGGGACTGTTCGTAAAACACATACCCAAAGGCCGGGCGGCTTATGTTCAGATTGAGGGCAGCAATGTGGCGGAAATCCTTGATTCCGCTTACCTGCTGATTACGGAAGCGATTGAGAAAACAGGCGGAACCATAGACTTCGACAACTTTTACTGGTGTGAGATTTATACCCATGAGCGTTATTCGGAACCGTTTGCAAGGGGAGAAAAAGTCGTGATTGATTATATGATGCCGGTGAAGGCGGATGCGGAGACAACCGGGGAATGTCCGGAAGTGAAGTAAGGGGGATTGGGAAATAACTATCATATTTGATATAATTCGTATGGAAAGGAAGAACGGACGGCAATATGCAGCCCGCTCTTCCTTTCCTGTTTTTTCGTATATACCGAGTCAAAGTCTCTTTTTCAAATCCTGTCAATCTCAGGTTTTTAACTGCGAAATGCTTTTAACTGCTCCAGTCTTTTAGCTGCTTCTTATAAGTCTCGGGCGGCGTCGTGTTATAAGCCTGAAGGGAATAGAAGTAATCGAGAGCTGCCCGCCGGCAGGATTCCACATGTGTTTTCATCAGGGCCTGCGCTTTATCCACGTCTTTTTCCAACAGCGCATCGAGAATTCCCATGTGCTCCGCTCTGGCATCGTGTATCTGTACCCGGTTCTGTTTGCTGGCGATAATGACTCTCGTATTATCATCAAAGACCCTGTGCATCATATCGATAATATAACGGTTTCCGCAGTACTCAATGATAAATAAATGCATGGCAGTGTCCAGACGGAAGCTGTTGGGAATATCCTCAAAGTCCTCCAGAAACTTTCCGCGGAACTGGATCAGTTCGCTTTCCGGCAGATAGGGGGCGGCCATGCGGAGCGCAACCGGCTCAATCTCTATTCTGGTCTGAAAAATCTGAAGTACATCGCTCAGTAAGATATCTGATACGTAAATTCCCTTCTTCGGCATGATCTTTACAAATCCATCGGATTCCAGCCTGCTGATGGCTTCACGGACAGGAGTGCGGCTGAATCCGAGATCTTCAGCCAGGCGCGCCTCGTTAAGAAGTGTCCCCGGCTCGTAAGTACAGTCCAGTAACCGCTCCTTTATTGTTTCATAAGCTTTATTTTTTAAATCCCGATTGTTTGCTGCCATGGTTTTACGCTCCTATTCTTTGGGTGTAAAGTATACAATAAGTATATTATACAACGGTTAAGACAAAACAACAAGTATAATTTTTCGTTATGATTTTACCAATCGAACATAGGATTCCCATATTTTTACAATTCAATTTCGAAAATTATCCATTATAATAAAGTTATGGAACTGCGTAAAATGATAAAAAAATAGATTGGTAAAACAGATATATGTAAAAAGTGCACAAAAAAACAGACGGGATATCTCTGATTTGTTGATTGAAAATGAGATAATCTTGTTGTATACTATAGATACATATCAAGTATGCATTAATGCGGAAAACGCGGAGATATGAATTTGCAGCTCGTTGGAAACGAGAAAAGAAAGGGGGGACCAGCTGAAAATGATTAAGAGAGCGGAAGAATTAGTGACAGAACACAAGCCCAGCCCGTTTAACGGACCGGGAACCATTTCCTGTAAGGAGCTGCTGAAGGTACCGGAGGAAATGTACAATAAGGGCCGCTTCTTCGGGCATACCACGGTAATGCCTGGATCAGGAATTGGCTATCATGTCCACGAGAAGGAGTCAGAGACCTACTATATTTTAAAAGGAACAGGACGGTTTAATGACAACGGTACGATCCAGACCGTGAAGCCGGGAGATGTGACATTTACCGGCGCAGGAGAAGGACACGGTCTGGAGGCGGTGGGGGAAGAACCGCTGGAAGTGATTGCGCTTATTTTGTTTCAGTAAAGATACAGGAGGAGGATAAAAATGAATATTCCTACACTGCAGTCAGTTTTGGCTGAAGGTCAACTGATTGCTCCGGATACATTTGATGGAATTTCCACCCGGGCAGCAGAGTATATGGGCTGTAAGGGCGCTTTGCTCAGTGCATCGGCATTAACTCATACCGTACATGGGACGCCGGATGAGGGTACCTTAAGCACATCAGAAATGGT
Organism: Hungatella sp. SL.1.14; assembly: GCF_024460495.1. Lineage (NCBI taxonomy): Bacteria > Bacillati > Bacillota > Clostridia > Lachnospirales > Lachnospiraceae > Hungatella > Hungatella sp. SL.1.14. The sequence continues at coordinate 226,002 of NZ_JANFYJ010000003.1, forward strand.
GTGGTCCCTGACTCGTTTTGTAGAAGACAACTGCAGTATTCCTCTGATTGTTGAGGTACGCAGCGGTTTCAGTGATAACCTTCGTATCATGCCCTATGATTTGGAACGTATTGTAAAGGCAGGAGCAGCGGCCATGCTGTTGGATGACCGCACTTTTGGCTGCGGAAGCGATTCCCCTGAGATTACTTTGGTAAGTCCTGAGGTATTTGCCAGGAAAGTTGCCATTGCTGTAGAGGCTGCTTCTAATACGGATTGCATGGTGCTGGCCCGCAGCTACGCTGCAGATCAGGCAGATGCCATTGCCAGGTGCAAAGCAGCGCAGGCTGCAGGGGCACAGATGGTAGGAGCCGTGTGTATGCATACGGAGGACGATGCCAGAGAGTTTGCCGGGGCGATTGCCGGTTCTAAGCTTTGGAGTGATTTAACCGTAAAAGATGGAAGCCCGGAGGTGTCGGCAGAGACACTGATGGAACTTGGGTATGGACTGGTTTTCATCACGTTTATGGAAAAAGCCTCATGGTTCGGCGATATAGATTTTGGAACCAAAAACTGGGCTAATAAGAATACCGTATATGCCGATCTACATGATTTTGATGGTTATCTGCTGGATGAGGAAGGAAATTTGAGAGACTATCATTATATATTCAGTTACTGGAAAAAATGGATGCCTCTTGAGAAAAAATTTGAAGATTTAAGTGAGCTGGGAAAAGAAGCGTTCCAGGAGGTGAAGAAATGAAAAAGAAAATAACCGGAATGGAGCTTTTTGAAAAAGGAGAGCAGGTATTTGCTCCCTGTGTATATGACTGTATGACTGCCATGGCTGCAGAGAGAAGCGGATATCCATGTATGATGTTAAGCGGCGGAGCCATTGCATACAGTATGGATGGCCAGCCCGATATGGCTTTTGGGACTTTGGATGAGGTTATCACAATTGTGGAAGCGATTACCAATTGTACTGATATACCATTACTGGTGGATTTTGATGATGGCTATGGAGAAAGTCCGGCAGTTATTTACCGGAATGTAAAAAGGCTGATTCGTGCGGGCGCCGCAGGCTTTACATTAGATGACAGTACAGGCCATCGTGGTTTTGAGCGTATGGAGTATTACAATGCCAATCCGGACGAAGTAAATCCTGCTTTATTGGATCCTTCCTACAAGACCATCAGAAGGGATCACTGGCTGTCTAAAATCAAAGCCGCAGTAGCTGCCTGTGAAGGGACTGGCTGTGTGTGTATCGCCCGTACAGAATCGGGACCATCCTACGGGATGGATGAGGCGATTACCCGCTGTGTTCTTGCTAAGAAACTGGGAGCACCTATGACTACCGTATGTGGCGGAATGAATGACCTGGCCATGGGAACCAGGGTTGCACAAAAGGATTTGGGCTGGAAAATGTGGCCTGACGTTATTGTGGTAAATGGTAAGCCGTGTGTTGAACTGGAAGATATTAAAAAGCTGGATTTCAATCTGGTGACCATGCATGTGTTTGAAAAAGCCGCGTTGTACGGCATGATTAAATACGGCATGGAGGATTTAAGAGAAAAAAACGTAGTATACAGCACCGGACACGCCATGGGAGGCCTGACAGATGACGAGCAAAAAAAGATTATTTCCATGCGCAGAATGTAAGAAAATTGTACTGGGTACATCAATTATAGTATCAGATAATAATACGAGGGAGGAAGCAAAATGAAAAAATTGATTGCAGTGGTGTTGGCAGTTACCATGAGCATGTCTTTGGCAGCATGTGGAAGCAAAAGTGCCAGTGAGACAATGGCTGGTGAGAGCAAGGCGAATGAAAGTGAGGTTACCACAAGTAAGGAAGCTGGGGAGGAAAGTACTGCGGCCCCTGCTGCAGAAAGCGGTGAACCTGTTTCTGGAGGAACGGTTAATATTCCTATTACAGATGATCCGACTACCCTGCAGGGCTGGATGCTGCGCAACTCGAATGAATCCGTTCTTGCACCTGCCATATATGAAACTTTGCTGCAATATGACGAAACCGGTAAACCGCAGCCATATCTGGTAGAATCCTTTGAAGGAGATCCGGAGGCACTGACCTACACAATGGTAGTAAAGGATGGAATTACCTTCCAGGATGGGACTCCGCTGGATGCGGAAGCGATAAAGTGGAATCTGGATTACTATAAGGAAAATGGTGTTTTGACAGGATCTTACTTTAATTATGTGGACAGTGTTGAAGTGGTTGACGAAAAAACAGTTGTAGTACATATGTCAAAATGGGATGCACTGTTTGATTACGGTCTGGCCCGTACCTGCTATATCTGCAGCCCTTCTGCAGTGGAATCCCTTGGGGTAGATGGGTTTAACGAGACACCTGTCGGAACCGGTGCATTTAAGGTGACGAAATGGGTGCATGGAGAAGGCATCTATACAGAAAGATATGATGGATATTGGCGTGGAACACCTTACTTAGACGGTGTCAACTTTAAGATTTATGCTTCCACAGCGACGCAGCAGGCGGCCTTGGAAGTAGGAGATCTCGATATTATGAATCTGTCAGGTGATGCGATCACAGCTGATGCATTAAAGGCTAAGGGATATTCACTGACCAATGCCGCTATTCCTTCTACTGGTTACACTCTTTGCTTTAACAGCCAGGCAGATGGTCCGTTAAAGGATCTGCGTGTACGTCAGGCGATTGCATATGCTGTAGATTCAGATGCAATCTGCGAATCTCTCCTGGGGAACGGTGCTTATGGAACAGCATCTACCCAGTGGGCCGTTTCCAGTTCAGCAGAATATAACAGTGAAGTTACAGGCTATGGATACGATGTGGAAAAGGCTAAGGCTCTTCTGAAAGAAGCAGGATATGATAATGGTTTTGAACTGACAATTAATTTCCAGGTAGGGGATTTTGCAAAGAGTGTCTGCCAGATTATTCAGGCGGAACTTCAACAGGTCGGCATAACTGTAACATTAAATCAGATTGAAGTTGCCAATTATGCAAACTATCTTGGAGAATGGGACGGCATTTTATTCCATCCCATGGGTCTGGGAAATGGTCAGTTCTCCCAGGTTGCAGCCAATATGATTCCAGGCGCCAGATTCGGCGGAGCTACATTCCTGCATGATGACAAATCGGTAAGCCTTATTAATGAAGCAATTGTATCTGATCAGGAAACTTTAAGCAAAAACTTAAAGGAAGCGGTCAAGATTCTGTTCCAGGATAATGTAGAGCTTTATACTGTATCAATAACCTATTCTACTGCAGTGACCAGTCCGAAACTTCATGGTGATTACGGAGCAGTTCAGCAGTATGTCGCTACATGGAATGAACTGTGGAAAGAGGCTGAATAATTTTTACTATTAGAAAATGGGCATGCGTTACCAGCCTGAGATGTGACGTATGCCCTGTTTTGTGCAGGAAAAGGTGGTGATTATTATGGGTCGATATATTTTAAAGAGATTAGGAATATCTGTTGCAGTCATATTTTTGGTCTCTGTAATTTCTTTTACATTGGTTCATATGCTTCCCGGAGATCCGGCTGTTCTGGCTCTCGGCTCGGAAGCATCAGAACAGGATATTGCAACCTTCCGCGAGAAATACTATCTGGATCGTCCCATAGTGGAACAGTATTTCATCTGGATTACAGATACACTCCGCGGAGATTTAGGCGATTCTATTACTTACAGCCGTCCGGTATTAACCTGTCTGGCTGAAAGACTGCCCCGTACCATATCCATAGGTCTGCCCGCTTTGATTCTTTCCAGTATCCTGGGGATCCTGTGTGGTATTATCAGTGCCATACGGCGTGGAAAATTTATTGATAACCTGATTACATTTGTCAGTACCATAGGACTCGGGGCGCCACAGTTCTGGCTTGGTATCGTGGGAATCTATATTTTCGGCATGAAGCTGGGCTGGCTGCCGCTGTCCGGATATGTATCGCCAGGTGAAAATTTCGGTCAATACATCTACTATGGAGTCATGCCGATTCTGATCCTTTCATTTAGTCTTCTGGCATCGGTCGCACGGCAGACACGGTCAAATATGCTGGAGGTCGTGAACCAGGATTATATCCGTACGGCACGTGCCAATGGGCTGGCTGAAAAAAGTGTTATTTACAAGCATGCGCTTAAAAATGCATTAATTCCTGTTATTACTACCATAGGCCTGCAGGTACGCGTTGTAGTAGGCGGTTCCCTGATGGTAGAGCAGGTGTTCAATATTGCCGGTATTGGTACTTTAATTGTAAGTGCGATTAACGGCAGAGACTATATGGTGGTACAGGGCTGTGTATTTGTGATTTCCGTGTTTACAGTTCTGGTTAACTTTTTGATTGATTTACTATATGGATTCGTGGACCCGCGTATCCGTAAGTCCTGGAGGTGAGCCGTATGTCAAAGAAAAATTCAAAACGTGCAGTTGGCATGAAACGCTTCTTCCGGATATTCTTCAGCCGGGGCTGGGTGACTAAGCTGTGTTTCGGTATCATCACAGCGTTTGTATTTATTGCTGTTTTTGCACCGGTTTTAACCCGGTATACTCCTTATGAACAGAATCTTCGCTATATTTTGGCCGGACCCAGCGGTGAGCATTTACTTGGCTGCGATAATATTGGACGGGATACTTTGACAAGACTTTTGTATGGTGCCAGAGTATCTCTGATTACAGGCCTGCTGTCCAGTATATGGGCGGCCATACTGGGAACCTCGATCGGTCTGATTGCCGGTTACGTAGGCGGATGGCTCAATACACTTGTGATGCGGATTACGGATGCAATGATTGCCATACCCCCTATTATATTTACGATGGTACTTTCAGCCATGGTAACAGGAAACCTGATAGGTATCAGCGTTGTCATTGGAGTTTCGATCATTCCCAGTTACATCCGTATGGTAAATGGTCTGGTAATCAGCCTGAGGGAAAATGATTACGTTACAGCTTCCAATCTGATCGGACAGAAGCCGCTTGTAATTATGTTCCGTCATCTGTTACCCAATTGTCTGGCTTCCCTGATTGTTACCTTTACCATGAACGTAGGAACGGCCATCATGCTGGAATCTACTCTCAGTTACTTAGGCGTGGGAATTATTCCTCCTACACCTGCCTGGGGGGTTATGGTTTCGGAAGGTTATAAGTATCTGTTTAATCAGCCGCTGGTAGCGATTCTTCCCGGTATCTGTATTATGCTGGTGGTGATTGCCTTTAACGTCGTAGGTGATGCACTCCGTGATGCCCTGGATCCAAGACTGAGGGGGAAAATATAATGGAAGAGAAAAAAGTATTATTAGATGTGAAAAATCTTCGTACCTCCTTTTTTACGGAGGCAGGGGAGGTAAAATCAGTTAATGATGTAAGCTTTCATGTAAATGAAAGAGAAGTTGTCGCGGTGGTTGGTGAGTCTGGAAGTGGAAAGTCTGTAACTCAGCTGTCTGTTCTGCAGCTTATACAGTCTCCTCCGGGAAAAATTCTTGGAGGCGAGGTCTGGTTTGAAGGTGAGAATCTGTTAACCTATTCCAAAAAGCAGATGTGCAATATCCGCGGAAATGGTATTTCCATGATATTTCAGGAGCCTATGACCAGCTTAAATCCGGTTTATACGATTGGAAACCAGCTGACAGAGGTCCTTCGGGCGCATCATAAGAATATGAGTAAACAGGAGGCATGGAAGAGAGGCGTTGAAGCTCTGGCTGCAGTAGGCATTCCAGACCCGGAAGCACGCATGAAAAACTATCCGTTTGAAATGAGTGGAGGGATGCGCCAGAGGGCCATGATTGCCATCTCTGTGGCATGTAATTCCAAGCTGATTATAGCGGATGAGCCGACCACAGCTTTGGATGTAACAACGCAGGCTCAGGTTATGGAGCTTCTCCTCTCTCTTGTGGAAGAGAAGGGGACTTCCATCATAGTAGTCACGCATAATCTGGGGCTGGTAACCCGTTACGCGGATCGTATTTATGTCATGTATGCCGGGCGCATTGTGGAGTCAGGTACTACAGAAGCTCTTTTGACCAATCCGAGACATCCCTATACTCTTGGACTCCTGGCTTCCGTACCCAAACTGGTTGACAATCGGAATGAGAAGTTAATTCCAATTGAGGGTGCTCCGCCTAACCTGGCAAACATCCGGAATACTGTTCCTTCTACCCAAGATGTCCATATGCGTGCGATAAGTGCAGAAATGCAGCAGCACCTGAACTTCGGCCCATTGACGGGAACGGCCATTTTATGGCCTGCCATCTGGATGTGAGAGGGGGGAAAACAAGTGCCTGAAAAAGAAACACTGTTAAAAGTAGAAAATTTAAAAATGTATTTCCCCGCTGCCAAATCTGTCTTTGGAAAGACAACTTCCTGCGTGAAGGCAGTAGATGATGTTTCTTTTGAAGTGGAAAAAGGGAAAACCTTCGGTCTGGTAGGGGAATCAGGATGTGGAAAGACAACTACAGGAAAATGTATTTTGAGGATCAATACACCGACAGAGGGTCATATTTACTATAAGGGAATGGATCTCAGCAGAGCATCAAAAGATGAGATTAAATCGATTCGCAGGGAGATTCAGCTGATTTTCCAGGATCCCTATGGTTCTCTGGATCCCCGTCAGTCTGCATACTCGATTATTAAAGAGGCCGTGGTTACCGGCAGGGAAAAATATACGGAGGCCGCCGTGGCCGCCAGAGTGAAGGAACTGTTGGAGACCGTGGAATTATTACCGGAAATGGGAGACCGGTATCCACATGAAATGAGCGGTGGTCAAAGGCAGCGACTTGGGATTGCAAGAGCTCTGGCCTGTAATCCGGAACTGATTGTTTGCGACGAACCGGTCTCTGCCCTGGATGTATCCATACAGGCCCAGGTCATCAATTTGTTTCAATCGCTTCAGGAGCGTCTTGGGCTTACCTATGTATTTATTGCTCACGATCTGGCAGTGGTGCGTCATATTGCCGATGTAATCGGAGTCATGTATCTGGGACATATTGTTGAGATTATGGATGCAGCGGAAATCTATACCAATCCGATCCATCCCTATACGAAGGCACTGCTTTCCGCGGTTCCAATAACGGATTATTATGAGGAGAAGAAAAGAAACCGCATTCTTCTGGAGGGAGAGGTTCCGAGCCCGATTCATGCACCTTCTGGCTGTCCGTTCCATCCCCGGTGTGCTTATGCAACGGATGCCTGCAGGACAGAGGTTCCTTCCCTTAAGGATGCAGGGGGAGGCCATCTCGTAGCATGCCATCTTTCTAAAAAGAACTGATAGTAGGGCCCGAATGCTGCATGTTCAGCGTTTCGGGCCATTTTTAAGGACTGGAATATACAGAGGAGATTCTATGATACAAAATAAAAAAGCAACGTCCTATACCCTTGTGGCACTCTCCTTTTTGACGCTGGCTTCCAGTGCGGTAAGTCCGGTACTGGCCAGTGTGGGAGAAGCTTATCCGGATATCCCTTCCACCATGATTTCACTTCTTACCACCATCCCCTCACTTTTGGCGATTCCCATGACTCTGTTCTGCGGGCAGATAGCCGGAAAAAAAGTGTCTTACCGTGTGTTGACAGTCTGTGGTCTGACTTGTAATCTGATCAGTGGCGTTGCTCCGTTTTTTACTCATAATTTTTATCTGATTCTTTTGTGGAGAGCTCTGTTTGGCTGTGGAACGGGTATTCTGACTCCATTAATCATGCCTGTCATGATGTCTGTTTTCCGCGGGGCTGAGGTGCATCAGCAAGCCAGCTTAAATGCTGTTTCTACTAATATTGGAGCTGTAATGTTCCAGATGATGGGCGGTGTAGCGTGTGCCAGATGGGGCTGGCAGGCAACCTTTTTGATCTATGTTGTGGTACTTCCTGCATTGTTGATAGTTATAAGATTCATGCCGGAGCCTCCTGCCCTTACCGATGAGGAAAAAAATAAAAAAATTCCGCTTTCCATGTTTCGCCCTATATTGAAATGGTGTAATCTTTACTTTGTTCATATGATATTGTTCTATGTCTGCGTTACAGAAACTTCTGATGTAGTGATGAAGAGTGGATTTGGAAGTTCCATGACAGCTGCAGTAATTTTATCTCTGGTTACCCTGTCAGGAGTAGCCGGCGGCTGGCTTTATAAATTTATTAACAAATGGGAGATACGTGCTTTGGGAGGGGCATACCTATTCCTGTCGGTCGGTTATCTGCTGATGGCTTTGAGCTCTAATGCTGTTATTATGGGGGTGGGAGCAATGCTGGTTGGAATTGGGTTTGGCGTGAATATGCCTGCTCTTCAGGTATTTGTCGGACTGGAGATACCAGGTTATGCCCGAAGCAATGCAGCCTCTTTTCTGAATGTTTTCGGAAGCCTGGGCAGCTTTCTTTCCAAGTTTATTATGACTGCCATTGCAGGTATGTTTGGCTATGAGAACGGCCGCTTTAATTTTGTTGTCTGCGTTAACGCATATCTCGTTATGGCACTGTTCTGTTTTTTGACGGGACAAAAAAAGAGGCACTCTGACGTTGTTTTATGTAAATAAGATCGAAACGATTACAGGCTGCCTGATATGGGAATGAGGGGATTTTATGAAACCAGCTTCTGGAAACAAAGAAAATAAAATGGGAACTATGAAAATACCATATTTGCTGTTCAATATGGCGTGTCCGCTTACCGTCTCATTAATGGTACAGGCTATGTACAATATTATTGACAGCCTTTTTATATCACGCTTGGGTGAAAATGCTCTGGCCGCTATTTCTCTGGCAGTTACCGCACAAAACCTGATGAGTTCTACTGCAGCGGGCCTGGGAGTAGGAATTAATGCGCTGGTAACTTCCTGTCTTGGAAAAAAGGACCGGGATCAGGCTTCTGCAGCAGCTTTAAACGGGATTTTGATTGAATTTTTCTGTATGCTTATTTTTCTGATTTTTGGCTTATTTTTTACCGAAGCGTATTTTCTGCTGCAGACGGATAATAGGGAAATCATTTTTTATGGAGTGCAGTATTTGCAGCTTTGTATGATAGGTTCCTTCGGAATCTTCGGGGAAGTTACGTTTGAATGTCTGTTACAGGCTACGGGTAAGAATACATGTACGATGGTAACTCAGGGAACTGGGGCTGCAATTAATATACTTCTGGATGCAGTGTTTATTTTCGGCATGTTTGGATTTCCTGCTATGGGGATCCGGGGGGCCGCGCTGGCTACGGTATGCGGCCAGTGGATTGCCATGGGTCTGGCTGTCTGGTTAAACTTAAGAAAAAATACAGAACTGTCCTTTTCTCTGAAACGGTTTCGTCCGGATCGCCATATGATGGCTGCTGTTTTTCGCGTAGGAATTCCTACGACAGTCATGGCCTCTGTCACTTCTCTTATGTCGTTCCTGATGAACCGTCTTGTGGCAGCGTATTCTACGACGGCGGTGGCGGTATTTGGGATTTACAACCGCCTTCAGCATTTTGTCCAGACCCCAATGATCGGTATAAACAGCAGTATGGTTTCTATTGCAGCCTATAATTATGGAGCAAAAAATAAAAAGAGGATAATGGCTTCTGTGAAATGGGGACTGATCTATGGCTGTTTTATTATGGCCTTGGCTTCATCCTGTTTTGTTTTCTTTCCGGAAGCCTTGATGTCACCTTTTCAGCCTACGCGGGAGATGCTGCGGGTAGGTATTCCGATTTTTCGCATTGTTGGATTTACTTTTCTGCTTTCCCCGGTTTCTGTGATTTGCAGTTCGTTGTTTCAGGGGCTTGGCAATGGCCATTACAGCCTGATCGTAACTACGTCCAGGCAGTTGGTGATCAGGATTCCGCTGGCTTATTTTCTGGCTCAGTTTGGAGATATGGCTCTTATCTGGTTTTGCTGGCCGATTTCGGAAGTATGCTCTATTCTAATCAGCATATTCCTTTTTTTAAGGATATATAAAAGAAGAATCCTATTGCTGGAAACTGATTAGCACTGGCAGAATAGTCAGGACTGCACGGATTAGAGTGTATGATCCCTTCTTTAACATGATATGGGGATATGTTTGAACCGGCTATAATTAGGAAACCAGCTTGACTTCACGATATAATTTAGTATGATAGAAGATATGTGACAGGATTTTGTTGAAATAACATAGATTTATGATTGTTTTATGGCCATGAAGTCGGTAAATTTAAAGCCGCTCAATTGCTGCATTTACAAAAGATCATACGAAAAGGGAGAACAGTAAAATGATAGAACTGATACTCGCCCTGCTCTGCAGTGCTTCCATGGCGATTGCGCTGCGTCTGTCGGGGCGGCCAAACAGCAGCCGATACGGGCTTCTTGTGGGAAATTATTTAACCTGTGTGCTGATGGCCTGGCTTTCCCTGTCAGAAAAAACGGTATTACCCGTAAGCGGAGCCATGTGGACAGCTATGGCTGCCGGGGTATTCAACGGATTTATTTTTCTGGCGGATTTGCTGTTGTTTCAGTTGAATATCCGGAAAAATGGCGCAGTGCTGGCAACCACATTTTCAAAACTGGGGCTTTTGATTCCTGTAGGAGCTTCGATTCTTTTTCTGGGAGAGCGGCCGACGGCGCTTCAGATGGTGGGGATGCTTTTAGTACTGGCTGCGATTTTACTGATCCACTTTGAGAAAGGAGAGGCAAAAGCCTCATTTAAAACAGGGCTTCTTTTGCTGCTCCTTTTTTACGGGATTGGAGATGGTATGGCAAAGGTATTTGAACATATTGGAGAACGGCGTTATGACGGCCTTTTTCTGTTTTATACGTTTATAACCGCTCTGTTCTTAAGTTCATCCCTTTTCGCCGCAGAACTTAAACGGGAAAAGAAGAAACTGCAGGCGGCGGAGCTTCTTAGCGGAATTACGGTGGGGGTGCCGAACTATCTTTCCAGCCTTCTGCTGTTAAAGGCAGTGACGAAGCTGCCTGCCTATGTGGTATATCCGTGCTACAGCGTTGGCGCCGTGCTGGTGGTCTGTGTTGTAAGCATACTGTTTTTAAAGGACCGGATGACGAAGCACCAGGCGTTTGGGTGCGGTGTGATTCTGGCTGCGCTTGTATTGCTGAATGTATGAAATAGATACTTGAATTTTTTCTCATCCGTAGTATAATAAATTTTGTAATCGAAAACGGGGTGCTCGTGCAAAGCGGGCTGAGAGTAGGCTGTACTGCCTTAACCCATTAACCTGATTTGGATAATGCCAACGTAGGGAACATAGAAAAGCATGTGTTTTTATGCTGCAATGATACCTGTGGGGCCTCATTGCAGCTTTTTTTGTTTCTTAAAATGCAAGTTTTGCGGAACAAAATTTATCCGGCCTGCCGGATTCTTATGCTTTTAAATCCTTACCACAAAAAGGAGGATATCATGTTAAAGGAATGTCTGGAAAATGTCAGAAAGAAAGCGCCGCTGGTACACAACATCACGAATTACGTCACGGTTAACGACGTGGCCAACATTCTGCTGGCCTGCGGAGCCAGCCCGATTATGGCCGATGACAGAAATGATGTGGAGGACATCACCACAATCTGCAGCGGTTTAAACATTAATATCGGAACACTGAATCAAAACACCGTTCCGTCCATGCTTCTGGCGGGGAAAAGAGCCAACGAGCTGGGACATCAAGTACTGCTTGATCCAGTCGGTGCCGGTGCGGGTACCTTTCGTACTGAGACTGCACTAAACCTGATGAAAGAAGTTCGGTTCGATGTAATTCGCGGAAATATTTCCGAAATTAAGACGCTGGCCCGGGGTTTTGGCAGAACAAAGGGCGTCGATGCCGATGCGGCTGACGCTGTCACGGAGGAAACGCTTTCCTCTGCCATTACGTTTGTGAAGGAGATGGCTGCGGGCCTTGGCTGCATCATTGCCGTTACCGGTGCGATTGACCTGGTATCGGATGGAAGCAGGACCTTTGTGATTCGCAACGGACGGCCGGAAATGGGGCAGATCACCGGAACCGGCTGTCAGCTGTCCGGGCTTATGACCGCTTATCTGGCAGCGAATCCGGACAACCTGCTGGAGGCCGCAGCCGCATCTGTCTGCGCCATGGGACTGGCGGGTGAGATTGGCTGGAGCCATTTGGAAAGCTTCGAGGGCAATGCTACGTACAGGAACCGTATCATCGACGCAGTTTGCCAAATGGATGGTGATACTCTGGAGAAGGGGGCACGCTATGAAATTAGATAAAAAAAGCCTGCTGTTATATGCAGTGACAGACAGGAGCTGGCTTGGGGAAGAGACTCTGTACAGCCAGGTGGAGCGGGCGCTGAAGGGAGGCGCCACGATGATTCAGCTGAGAGAGAAAGAAATGACGGAGGAGTCTTTTATCGCCGAGGCACAGTCCATAAAAGAATTGTGCGGGCGATACGGTGTGCCTTTTATCATCAACGACAGCACCGCGGTCGCGGCGGCCGTGGATGCGGATGGTGTCCATGTGGGCCAGAGTGACATGGAAGCAGGTGATGTCCGCAGGAGGCTTGGAAAAAACAAGATTATCGGCGTATCTGCGCAGACGGTGGAGCAGGCGCTTCTGGCAGAAAAGCAGGGAGCCGACTATCTGGGAGTAGGAGCCGTGTTTCACACAGGAACGAAAAAGGATGCCAGCGACGTGAGCCTCCAGACACTGAAAGCCATCTGTGGGGCGGTACAGATTCCGGTTGTGGCAATCGGAGGAATTACAGCAGATAATATGAAACAACTCGCCGGAAGCGGCATCTGCGGTGTGGCAGTCGTGAGCGCCATTTTTGCAGAGGCAGATATCGAGGCAGCAGCCAGAAAATTAAAACGCGCCGCTGCCGAAACAGCCGATGCGGGAAATGAAGCGGACTGAGAAGAGAAGCAGAATACGAAGAAAAGCAGGCTGATAAAAGTGCCGTCAGAAAGGAAAAAAACGTGGAAGGAGCCATCTTTGATATAGACGGAACGCTCCTGGATTCCATGTCTATGTGGGATCATGCGGGAGAGTGGTATCTGGAACACTCAGGCAGAAAAGCCGAACCGGGACTGGGGAGAATTTTACTGCCCATGAGTATGGAGCAGGCCGCAAATTACATGAGAGAACAGTATGGTCTGGATCAGACCGAAGCGGAGATTGTAAAGGGCGTGGAGGAAACCGTAAGCCGTTATTACCGGGAGGAGGTTCTTCCAAAACCGGGAGTAAAGGAGTTTCTAACCCGGTTGGAAACCCACGGCTTTCAGATGGCGGCCGCGACCTCCAGCAGCCGGACGGAGGTGGAGGCGGCGCTTTCCCGATGCGGTCTTAAACCGTTTTTTAAGCAGATATTTACCTGTACGGAGACCGGGGCGGGCAAGGACCGGCCGGATATCTATTACGCGGCGCTGTCCTGTCTCGGTACGGAGAAAATTCGTACATGGGTGTTTGAGGATGCCCTGTATGCGGCGGAAACCGCGAAAACGGCAGGTTTTCCGGTCGCAGGCGTCTATGATGAAGCCAGTGAAAGAGACCAGGAAGAGCTAAAACGGATTTCAGATTATTATTTAAAGGATTTCAATGATTTTCCCGCCTTTTTCCGGATTGCTTCCGGAGGCGGCAAATGAAAATGAAATAGAGCAAGGCGGCGGCCGCTGTTAACAGATCGGGACAGCACCGCCTGCAGACCAGCGGCAGATTGGGGGCACCACCTTCTGTCGCTTAACAAAAGTGTAACGATCCAGCTGTGCATGCTCTTGGTTATCGTTACAGAAAAATTAATGCGAACAGGAGAAAGAAAGATGAAAACAGCATTAACAATCGCCGGGACAGATCCCAGCGGAGGCGCCGGAATTCAGGCAGATTTAAAGACAATGACTGCCCACAGAGTCTACGGGATGAGCGCAATCACGGCCGTCGTAGCCCAGAATACTACCGGCGTAACAGGTATCATGGAGGTAACTCCGGAATTTTTGGCGGAGCAGCTTGACGATGTATTTACGGATATTTTCCCGGATGCGGTGAAGATCGGTATGGTGTCGTCCAGTGCTCTGATCAGGGTGATAGCAGAAAAACTGAAGCAGTACCATGCGAAAAACATTGTTCTCGACCCCGTCATGGTAGCGACGGCCGGCTCGAAGCTGATCAGCGATGAAGCCATATCTACACTGAAAGAGATGTTGATTCCGCTGGCAGATGTCATCACACCCAATATTCCGGAGATGGAAGTGTTATCCGGTATGGCGATTCAGTCGGCACAGGATATGGAACGGGCCGCGAAGGAAACAGGAGATGCGTATCACTGTGCCGTTCTCTGTAAAGGCGGCCATCAGTTGAACGATGCCAATGATCTTTTATACGCGGATGGTGAATATCTCTGGTTCTACGGGAAACGGATTGCAACGGCCAATACCCACGGCACCGGCTGTACGCTGTCCAGCGCTATTGCTTCAAATCTGGCAAAGGGGCGCAGTCTTGCGGAGTCGGTGGGCAGGGCGAAAGCGTATTTATCCGGCGCGCTCGGTGATATGCTGGATCTGGGTAAGGGAAGCGGACCCATGAATCATGCGTTCGCCATTGCAGGAGAGTACGGAGAGAGCGAAGAAATGTCAGGATGGGAATGTGCCGGAAAGTCAGGCGTAAATGACGTGAGAACAGCCTGTGGAGGTACCGGTGATGAAAAATAAAGGAACGAGTACCTTAAGCAACGGTCTGATCTGGTTTGGAGCCGGTGTTTCGATCGCAGAGATCCTGACCGGAACGTACCTGGCACCGCTGGGATTTGAAAAGGGGCTGGCGGCCATTTTACTGGGACACTTTATTGGCTGCGCCATGCTGTTTTTTGCAGGCCTTATCGGAGGAATGAAACGGCTGAGCGCGATGGAGACGGTAAAACTCAGCTTCGGCGGCAAGGGCTGTCTCCTGTTTGCCGTGTTAAATGTCCTGCAGCTTGTGGGCTGGACCGCAATCATGATCTATGACGGTGCACTGGCGGCGAACAGCATATACAATACCGGCGCCTGGGTGTGGTGTCTTGTGATTGGAGCACTGATTATCGTCTGGATTCTCATTGGACTTAAAAATCTGGGCAGACTCAACACGGTGGCGATGGCGCTTTTGTTTCTTCTGACTCTGATACTTGGCAGGGTAATATTCTCCAGCCACGGCGGAAGCAGCTTTGTATCTGATGAGAGTATGAGCTTTGGCGCCGCGGTGGAGCTGTCTGTGGCCATGCCGCTGTCCTGGCTTCCATTAATCAGCGACTATACGCGGGAGGCGGAAAAACCGTTCCAGGCAACGCTGGCGAGTACTCTGGTCTACGGTGTGGTCAGCTGCTTTATGTATGTGATCGGCATGGGAGCGGCACTGTTTACAGGGACATACGATATCGCGGTCATTATGGTTAAGGCGGGACTGGGAATCGCCGGTCTGTTTATCATTGTCCTATCCACCGTTACGACTACATTTCTGGACGCGTTTTCCGCCGGTGTATCCAGCACGGTCATTTCCCATACAGTGAAGGAGAAATGGGCGGCCATCGCGGTTACGGTGATTGGTACGATCGCAGCCGTTGTCTATCCCATGGACAACATTACCGGTTTCCTTTATCTTATCGGTTCTGTGTTTGCACCGATGATTGCGATTCAGATTGCTGATACGTTTATATTTGCGGACAGCGGGGCAGACGGATACGCTGGGACGTTCGCCTGGAGGTTGCCGCGAAAGTCAAAAATAACGCCGCCAGCAAAAGGCGGTTTGACTTTAAATAATGATTTCAAAGCCGTGCAGTTTCATGTCCCGAATCTTTTGATCTGGGCATGCGGCTTTGTCCTCTACCGCATTCTGATGCGTGTGGATACTCCGGTGGGAAATACACTGCCGGATATGGCCGCTACGATTGGAATCTGTATCGTGTATCGTATGGTCAGCGGTGCTGTGGACAGTAAAAAAGAGAACAGGATTGAGCCGGAGAACGTGTAAGGAGTTTCTTTGGGGCAGATAAAGTGCAGGATGCCTGGCGGCCTGCTTAAAACCAGGCGGTGTTTCATTGCTGATAAAAAGTTTAAGGTGAAAATGTTATGGCGTTTTCACCTTAAACTTTTTATTTTTATAAATCTTTTCTTAAGTTTTCCCCGTTATATTATATGTAATTAAAACACTGCCGGAAGCGGCCGGACAGAGAACAGAAGGAAGGCGGTGACAGGGAGTGAATGAAAAAGAGATGGTCAGGAGGATTAAGCAGGGAGAAAAGGAACTGTTTGAACCACTGGCGAAGAAGTACTATCAGGAGATTTACCATTTCTGCTTTTATAAAACAGGAGATGCGGAGAGCGCCTTTGACTGCACCCAGGATACATTCCTCCATGTGATCCGGTTTCTGGACGGTTATGCGGAACGCGATCACTTTCGTGCCTGGATATTTGGAATTGCACGAAATGTGTGCAATGACTACTTTCGCAGCAGGAAGCACGTAACCATGGAAACGGGAGCTCTGGAAGGGGAACAGAGGGAAGAGGAAGGATACCGCCGTGCGGAGATGAAAAACAGTATACAGGCCGCTTTAGACCGGCTGCCCGAGATGCAGAAGGATGTGATCATCCTGAGATTCTACTACGACATGAAGTTTAAAGAGATCGCTGCAGTCGTAGGAGCGGGGATCCCCACAGTGAAATCCCGATTAAGGCAGGGAATGGAAAAGATGAAGCAGTTCCTGGGAAAGGAAGGTGATCTGCGGATATGAAAGAGAAATTTGAAGCTTCCGAAGAGGAGAAACGGTTGAGAAGTATGATGAAACAGTATGAAGCGCCGGATATGACGGCACTCCAGGAACAGAAGCTGTGGGTTCTCTTAAGGGAAGAGGCGGATAAAAAACGTTTGGCGCCGGATCGGAGCATGTGGCGCCATATGTGGCGGCTGGCGCAGTTTATCGCGCCGTCGGTATGGATGTTACAGGCGGTTTTTCTGCTTCTGGCTATTGGAATCTCGAACGGGCAGAACGAGGAGTGGTATCTCTGGAATGTATCGGCCATGATTCCATTTCTGGGAGTGATCTGTGTGCCGGAACTGACAAAGAGCTTCAGCCTTGGAATGTGGGAGCTGGAACAGAGCTGCTGCTTTCATTTAAGAAAGCTGATGGCTGCAAAAATGGCGGTCATGGGAATCGTGGACGGAGTGTTTCTGATTTTTCTGATGGCGGCTGTGGGGAACAGGGGAAGCGGCCTTTCGGGGGCTGTTCTGGCTGTTCTGGCGCCGTTCTTACTTTCCAATGCGGTTTATCTGTGGCTGTTTCGCGTGCTGAAGCGTCACTGCAGCGGGTATGTTCTGACAGCGGCGGGGATCTGTATGGCGGGAGGAATGCTTATGCTTAAGCAGTATCTTCCGGATCTGCCGTCTGCAGTATCTTCGGGGGCGGCAGCGGCAATCGGAACCGCGGGATTCGTTCTTCTGCTGGTGAGCGGATACGGGGTTTTAAAACAGATGGACAGAGAGGAGACAGTCGTATGGAACTGCGTGTAGACAGACTGACAAAACAGTACGGATCAAAAATTGCAGTGGATCGTATGGATTTTACCATGAAAGCGGGGGTGTACGGGCTTCTGGGAGCCAACGGGGCGGGGAAGACCACGCTGATGCGCATGATCTGTGATATCTTAAGACCGACTTCCGGGGAAGTCTTCTATGACGGACGGCCAATCTCGGAACAGGGGGATGCCTACCGGATGGTGCTGGGGTATCTGCCGCAGCAGTTTGGCTATTATCCGGAATTTACGGCGGATAAATTTATGATGTATATGGCGGCTTTAAAGGGGCTGGGAAAGAGTGCTTCCGCGGCAAGGACGGGGGAACTTTTAGAACTGGTGGGTCTGTCTGAGGTGAAAAACAAGAAGATCAAGACTTTTTCCGGCGGTATGAAGCAGAGGCTGGGGATCGCACAGGCCATGTTAAACGATCCGGAGGTTCTGGTTCTCGATGAGCCGACCGCAGGGCTGGACCCCAAGGAGCGGGTGCGGTTCCGGAATCTGATCAGTTCGTTTTCCAAGGATAAGATTGTACTGCTGTCCACCCACATTGTATCTGATATCGAATACATTGCCAATGAGATTCTTGTCATGAAATCGGGAAAACTGATCCATCAGGGAAAACCGGAGGCGGTGACGAAGGAAATCACGGGATACGTCTGGGAGTGCAGGGTTCCGGCCGGTGAGGCGGAACACTGGAATGAGAAATACACCATTGGAAATCTGAGAAATGACGGTGAGTATTCGGTTCTGCGGGTCATCTCAGAGAAACGTCCGGCCGGAAATGCCGTTCCGGTGAAACCGGTTCTGGAGGACTTATACCTGTACTACTTTGAGGAGGAGAATGACTGATGAAACAATTAATAAAATTCGAATTTTCAAAATTAATTAAAAAGAAGCTCGTATTGATTGCAATAGGAATCTTTGCGATCCTGTATGCCACCATGCTCTGGTCCTGGATCTTCGGAAATGAGTGGGCGGTGACACAGGATGGGGAACAGCTTTTCGGCGCGGAGGCCGAAGCGTACAATACAGAGATTACAAACCGGTTTGCCGGGCCTCTGACCGATGAGAAGGTGCAGGAGATTCTGGCTGCATTTCCGAGGACAGACGGGATGACGACGGGGGACGTATCCAACAACACGTACTATCCGGTTGCGAATCTGTTTGCGGAGCGGGATGGAACGTGGAACGGCAAAACGGTTCAGGAGGTATTTCCGGAATTTGATGAACCGCCGGTGCTCGGCATGTCCAGCCGGTGGGAATCGTTTCTTTACAGTATGATGTATCTTGTCCTGATGTCCGGAATCCTGGTGGTAATTATCGTCTCGCCTGTATTTTCAGATGAATATACCAGCGGGATGGATGCGTTGATTCTGACCTCCCGGTATGGTAAAAGGCGGTGTGTGCTGGCAAAGGTTTTCTCCGCATTCTGTTTCAGTATCACGATGGAAGCTGTGATTCTGCTCATCGGATTTATGATGTTCTGTGCCGGGCGGGGGCTGGCGGGCTGGGATACGGATATTCAGCTGAGTGAGATGATGGTATTTTCAAGAATCCGGCAGCCGCTTAAATGCTGTGAGGCAGCGCTTATGACAGCGTTTCTGGCTATGATGTCGACCATTACAGTGACCGGGCTTACCCTGCTGTTCTCGGTTCTCTGCCCGACCTCCTTTGTATCCATTATCCTGGCGGCTGTCACCTATCTGGCGCCCATGTTTATGAGTCCCGGGAGCGAGGCGGCAAGGCGCATACTGATACTGTTCCCGGCCAACAGCATCAGTATTTCCGGGGTCATGACGGCGGGCGGCATTCCGGCGGCGGGGCTTATGATTCCTCTTACGGTCATGGTCGGAGTCATTGCGGCAGTGGCGGCTGCAGCGGGGATCTGGGGCTCTAAATCCATCTTTTCAAGGCATCAGGTCTGCTGAAGCCGGTTGCCGTTTCTCCTCCTTTTGCTTGACCTTTTTCGGGTACTGCGGTATTCTTAACAGGAATTCGAATGAGACAAGCGGCTTCCGAAAAGGGTGATAGGACAAATGATAGAGACTGTGGCATCCGTAGGGCTCGCCATTGATGAGCGGCTTACGATCTATAAAAACAGAATACAGCCGGAGCAGATGACAGGTAATGAAAAAAGAATCTGTATCGTGACCGGCATACACGGGGATGAACTGGAAGGGCAGTATGTCTGCTATGAGCTGAACCGGGTTCTTAAGGAGCAGAAGGAGCATGTGAAGGGAATCGTGGATATCTATCCGGCCATGAATCCGCTGGGGGTGGATTCCATCACCAGAGGCGTCCCCGGATTTGACATCGATATGAACCGGATCTTTCCGGGGAGTGACGAGGGCGCGGTGACGGAGCATATGGCCGGACAGATTATGGGGGATATTGCGGGGGCGGATTTCTGTGTGGACATTCATGCCAGCAACATCTTTCTTCGTGAAATCCTGCAGGTGCGCATGAGTGAGGGGACAGCGGAACACCTTCTTCCCTATGCAAAGCTGCTGAATACGGACTTTATCTGGGTTCACGGGGCGGCTACCGTACTGGAATCCACACTGGCTCACGGCTTAAATGCCGGCGGTGTGCCAACGGTGGTGGTGGAAATGGGCGTGGGAATGAGGATTACCAGAAGTTACGGACTTCGGCTGACAGAGGGAATCCTGTGCCTGATGAAACAGCTGGGAATCTGGGACGGCAGGACAATTGTACCGAAGGAACCGCTGACATCGGACCACAGGACAATCGGTCTTGTCCATGCCAACACACCGGGAATTTTCATTCCATCGGCAGAGCATCAGGGGACGGTGAGGGCAGGAGAACGGATCGGAGAGATTTTAAATCCTCTTGATGGAACGGTGCTTGAGACGGTAACGTCTCCGGTATCAGGTATGGTCTTTACGCTCCGGGAATACCCCGTGGTTTCCGGCGGCTCTCTGATCGCCCGTGTACTGGGAGGTGAGGAAGAATGAGAAAGGAAGTCATTTACACCCAGAAAAATTTATACCGGGCGGATATGAATATCTATGGATATCATTTCGGAAAAGGCGAACAATCGGCCTGTATCGTGGGCGCCTGCCGCGGCAATGAAATCCAGCAGCTCTACATCTGTTCCCAGCTTGTGAAAAAGTTAAAGGAACTGGAAGAGCGGGGCGCAATCGTAAAAAATAATGAGATTCTGGTGATTCCCTCCGTCAATCCCTCCTCCATGAATATCAGTAAACGGTTCTGGCCGACGGATGATACGGACATTAACCGGATGTATCCGGGAGATTCGGGCGGAGAGACGACGAAACGGATCGCGGCGGGGGTCTTTGATGTGGCGAGGCAGTATCACTATGGGATTCAGTTTACGAGTTTCTATATTCCCGGCGATTTTGTACCGCACGTGCGGATGATGGACACGGGCTACCAGAACCCAAGCCTTGCAAACCTGTTCGGTCTGCCTTATGTGGTGGTCAGGAAGGTGAGTCCGTTTGATACGACGACATTGAACTATAACTGGCAGATGAATCAGACCAATGCGTTTTCCGTGTATTCAAGCGCTACCGACAAGATTGATGAAGAATCAGCAAAACGGGCGGTGGCCGCGGTGCTGCGTTTTCTGACCAGGATGGGGATGGTGCGTTACCAGAGTCACAGCGGTTATATCGCTACTGTGATTGAAGAGGGGGATTTGGCCAGCGTCAGGACCGACCGGGCAGGAATCTATAAACCGTTTTTCCGGCCCGGCGAAGAGGCGGCGCGGGGAGATGTTCTGGCGGAGATCATCGATCCCTATGAAGGCGAAGTGATCAGCAGGATTCTCTCACCGGCTGACGGAATTGTGTTTTTTGCCCACTCCCAGCCGCTTGTGATGGAGGGAACGATTATATTTAAGATTATTAAACGGCTGCATGAATGACGACGGTGACTATTTCCTTGTCCCGTCCGGATGGAAGGTCCGCTTCAGTGCTCTTTCAACAGGGAGGATGGAACCGATCAGCACCGCGCACTGAAGGAGGCAAAGAATGAGCCCAACCGTGCCAATGGTGTCATCACTGCTGTGGAGAAACGGAAACTGAACAATGGCGGAGGGGAAGAGCGTAATCCAGCCAGTTTTCCGCCATAAGGTTCCGCAGGTTTTATGAGCAAATTTCCAGGTGTCCTCATTCAGCATGGACATCCGGGTGCGGTATCCGAAGCTGCTGTTGATATCTTTGGGCGGATGTTCCCGCATGATCCATCCGAATACAATCATTGTGCATGGGATAAGCAGATTGCAGCAAAACATAAATAACCAGAACCACATGGCAGTCACCTCCGGGTCCGATGAAACGGACTGAAATGATAAAGATTCATTTATTTAGAGTAATTTATATAGATTATACAACAAAGTTCTGCAGATTGACAGCCACAGACGGAAAAGAGGGGACCGGATTTTCGCACATCCGGTGAAGGGGAACGGTTAGACACAAAAAAGGAGTCTGAATGGACAGAATTTCATTGACAGATTCCTTTTTCTGTGATAACTTAATAAAGATAGTTTATAAAGTGTATTTATAAAGTGCTTTTTTGAACTATCCTGAGAGGAGACATGTATGGGAGCAGATGCAAAGCTGATGAAGGAACTGAATAAGCGGCAGCTTCGCCGTGTTCTGCGGCAGTGCGGGGAAGCGACCAAACCCGAGCTGGCGGACCGGACCGGGCTGAGCGTAGTGACTATTAACAGTCTGCTGGAAGATTTTTTAAAGACCGGCGAGGCAGTGCAGTCGGGAATGGCCCCTTCGGGGGGAGGACGCCCCAGCGCGCTGTATCAATACCGGCCGGATTACCGTTATGCGGTGCTGCTGTACGGCCATCAGAGTGAGGGCAGAAATCTGATGCACCTTGCTGTAGTCAATCTGACAGGCGAATGTGTATGGCGCAAAGAGGAGTATTTTGACGAAATACGGGTAGAAAGCTTTGAATCCGTTCTCGATGATGTGATCGGGCGTTTCCCGGAGACCGGCCTGCTGGCCTTTGGGCTTCCGGGGGAGGTCGTGAATGATGTGGTGACGATTCATGATTATGAGGCGCTCATCGGACCGGATTTTATGGCTCATTATAAGGAACGCTACCATCTTCCGGTCGTCTTTGAGAATGATATTAATGCCATGACATACGGGGCCTGCCGCGATGATGAGATGGAAAGAGCCACGGTAGCGGGAATCTACCTTCCGAGAATTTACCCGCCGGGAGCCGGACTTGTGATACAGGGAAAAATTTATTACGGGACCTCGCACTGTGCCGGAGAGCTTGCGGGCCTGCCGGTACCGGTTTCGTGGGACAGTCTCGATTATGGGAGTGCAGAGGAGGTTCTGGAGAATCTAAAGCTGCTGACAGCAGTCTACGGCTTTACGACGGCACCGGAAACGTTAATATATTATGGAGATTTTTTTACAGAGGAGCTGCAGGAACAGTTGAGGACTTACAGTGAGAGGCTTCTGGAGGGAAAATTTCATATGAATCTGGTTTTTGAAGAGAATCTGGAACACGATTATGAAGAGGGAATGAAGAGACTGGCGCTGGAAGCGCTGTGGGAAGAAATGGAATGAAAGATGAGGAGGAATAAAACCATGAATCAGAGAGAACGGATGCTGAGCGAGCTGCCATATAAGGCATGGATGGACGGACTTGAGGAAGAGCGTAAGGAGAGCAGAAAACGGGTTTACCGTTATAATAATCTCCCGCCAGAGGCGGACAAAGAGAAGGATGCTTTAATCCGTGAGATTTTTGGAAAAACAGGAGAAACAATCTTTGTGGAAACGCCGTTTCGCTGTGACTACGGAACCAATATCGAGGCCGGCAATAATTTCTATGCCAATTTTAACTGTGTGATCCTGGATGTGGCGAAGGTGGTAATCGGAGAAAATGTGATGTTTGCCCCGAATGTGGCGGTTTACACGGCAGGTCATCCGGTCCATCCCGATTCGAGAAACAGTGGATATGAGTATGGCATCGGAGTCACCATCGGGGATAATGTCTGGGTGGGAGGAAATACCGTCATTAATCCGGGTGTTCATATCGGCAATAACGTTGTGATTGGATCCGGCAGCGTTGTGACAAAGGATATCCCGGACAATGCGATCGCAGTGGGCAATCCTTGCCGTGTGATCCGCTACATCACGGAGGAAGACCGGAAGTATTATTTCAAAGACCGGGAGTTTGACGTGGACGATTATAAATAGAACAGGCTGCTGCCTGAGGACCGGGACGGAACGGGAAAGGCAGTACCGTGTGAAAAGCACAGAGTGTGAAACTTCTGTGATCTTTCCTGGTGATTTATTTACAGTGGCCGGTTGTGAGAGTTTTACATACGAGAATCTGAAAGAGACTGCATTTGAAAGTCTCAGGATTTCGGAAAAATTCACGCCGATCATCTATCATGAGGAGAATGGGGCCTTTGCAGGCAAAAGCGTCAGCATGTTTTCGCCAGTGCTGAAATTCACACTGGAAGAGCGGTTTGACAGCGAGGTGCTGGAGGTCTCGGAGACGTTTGAGGTAAATGGAAAGAGAACGTTTGGATATGATCTTCCGTTGGAATATAGAAGAGTGTAGGAGACAACTAAGATTAGAAGGATTGAGATTAATCCGGGGACGGAGGCCCCCGGATTTTTTGTAACCTGCGGGAGCTTACATGAGAAAACGCCGGTGATAGAATCGGAAAATGAAGAAAAAACGGTTGGCTGTTGATTTTACCGTGAGATACGGTACAATAAAGAGTATAAAATCCAGAGCGTTTTATAATAAGAGGCTCCCAGGAGGCAAAATGATTCCCAGAAATGAAATTCTTAAGCGCCTTCGTGCGCAGATCAATGTAAATAGCCATATTATAGGCACGGTAGCAGGTTCGGGTATGACGGCCAGATACTCGGCCATGGGAGGTGCGGATTTGCTTCTGGCGCTGAGCGCCGGCAAATTCAGAATTATGGGCAGAAGTTCATTTTCCAGCTATCTGTGTTACGGTGACAGCAACACGATTGTCATGGATATGGGGTGCAACGAATTGCTGCCGATTATCAGGGATACGCCGGTTCTGTTTGGCCTGTTTGCCAGTGATCCGATGATTCATCTCTATGATTATCTGCAAAAGATCCGTGAAAACGGTTTTTCCGGTGTTGTTAATTATCCGACCCTGTCTCTGATCGACGGAATCTTCGGCGAAGCGCTGAGCGAGGAGGGGAATACGTATGAGAAAGAAGTGGAGGCCATTAAGCTTGCTCATTTTCTCGATTTATTTACCATTGCATTTGTCGTCAATGCAGAGCAGGCCAGGGCGATGACGCTGGCCGGAGCCGATGTGATCTGTGCTCACTTAGGGCTGACAAAAGGGGGATTTCTGGGAGCGAAGAAATATATATCCATCAATGACGCCAGAAAGATATCGGACGAAATTTTTAATGCCAGTGACGAAATTCGCAGCGATGTAATCAAGATGATATATGCGGGGCCTGCCAATACGCCCATTGATATGCAGTATCTGTACCAGAATACGAAATGCCAGGGATACATAGGCGGCTCCACCTTTGACCGGATTCCCACGGAGCGGGCCATTCTTAATACAACGAAGGCGTTCAAAAGCTATGGAAGCTTTGATGAAAAGGATCCCATGTCCAAGCTTCTCAACGGAAACTGGAATCCGGGTGACTATGTGGAATTTGTGAAAAAATATATAGAAGAGCATTATATGAAGGAAATACAGCTGCGTGATTTGGCGGTGGTTGCTCACGTATCTGGTTCCTATCTGAGTGTTAAATTCAAAAAAGAAGTGGGATGCAGCTTTACGGAATATCTGGTGAGGTTCCGCATGAACAAGGCAAAGGAGCTGTTTGAACAGAAAAAAATGTCCTGCAAGGAGGTCGCTGCCATGGTGGGATATGAGGACTACGCCCAGTTTTCAAGAATGTTTAAGAAGTATACGGGGATTCCGCCGGTAGAATATGCAGGAAAGTGTTGGAATGATGGAAATACGGTGGAAGATAAAAGGGAAGTGTGAAAAATAAAAGAACCAGAAGGAAGCCGATACCATACAGCGTTCGGGAGCGACAGACATGACACGGTTGGGAGGAAAAACATGAATTTTGATATAAAAGAAGTAAAGATAGAAATCTATATACCGGAGGAATACATCGAGGAAATACGGAATGCGCTGACTCTTGCAGGCGCATGCCGGGCCGGTAATTATGATCACGTTCTTTCTTACCAGAGCACGAAAGGATTTTGGAGACCATTGGAGAACAGTCACCCGTTTCACGGAGAAAAAGGAATGATCTGCTGCGGTACTGAAGCCAGGGTGGAAGTACGCTGTCCCATTGAGTTTCTGGAGGAGGCTGTCAAAACAGTCAGGAGAATACACCCTTATGAAGAACCGGTTATTAATGTCATTCCTCTGCTGGATGTTTAATGGAGGATAAACAGGATGGCACATGGAATTGCAGAGAATAACATTTTTCTTCTTTCCAGAATAGAATAAGCCCGGCTGTGTCTGCAGCCGGGCTTATTCTATTCTGCTTTATGAAATTTTGCAGTATTACGTAGCTTTGCTATTCACAATTAAGGCTTTTGTGTATTTTCTCATGGCGCCTGCGGTGTAGAACATGACCAGCAGCTCAGTGATCGGCATGGCAAACCAGAGAAAATCGGCCCCTGCGATAACAGGCAGAACCATGATCATAATTCCGCTGATGAAGAAACCACGGGATACAGATACGATAAAGGCCGCCATTGGTTTTAAAATAGCCTGAAAATAATAGGTAGAGAAAATATTCAGCGGGAGCAGCAGAAAGGACAGGGCATAGCTGCGGATAATTCCCGGAGCCATTTCTAAAATTTCCGCAGTTGGATTCATAAAAATACGTATATACAGATTCGGGAAGGCAAAGCTTAATGCAGTCCAAAACACGCTGAAAAAGGCAGTTGTATAAAGTGCATACCGGAGTGTTTCCTTAATCCGCATACCCTGGCCCGCCCCGTAGTTTGTGGAGATAATCGGCTGCGCCGCCTGTCCGACACTGTAAGCGCAGCATTGCACAAACGTACTCACGTTGATGATCGGGCCGTAAATGGCCAGTGCATTTGTTCCGAGGTATTTCATGATCTGACGGTTAAAAAGGATCGTCAGGATTCCCATCGCAACATCAATAAAGAAGGTTGAAAAACCGGTGACTGAGATTTCCTTAAGCTTGTTCCATATATTTGAGGGACGCACCAGCAGCAGGGTGTTTTTTCTGCTGAAAAAATGAGTCATCATGACAAGAAAGGAAATCGCACATCCGACAGCGGTTGCCAGACCTGCGCCGAAAATCCCCATGTCAAAGGCAAATACAAACATATAGTCGCCTGCTATGTTGAAAATACCGCCGCTCAGCACCGCAATGGTTGCCAATCCCGGATTTTTGTCATTTCTCAGAAATGCGGCCAGCATCTGATTGAATAAGAACAGAGGGAACACGAATTTGATTGGCAGCATATAACTCTGCGCAAGAGGAAGCAGCGTGCTGTCTGCCCCGAAAAACAACAGAACAGGCTGATCCAGAAACAGAAGCCCCATCCACGCCAACAGGGATAGGGCAATGGAGCCAAGGACTGAGACGGTGAAATATTCGTTTTCATTCCCTGACCTGCCGTTATCAAGCCCTCGCTTTGTACTGAAAATGACAGAGCCCCCGATTCCCATGAGAAGCCCAAGACTGTAAATAATATTCCACAGGGGCGCAACGACCGCCAGAGCCGCGGTACCGCTGGGACCCTGATACTGTCCTACCATGGCCGTATCCACGATAGAGTAAATGGAAGTGATCATAGCACTGCCGAACGCTGCCGACAGATACTTTAAGTAGATTGATTTAATAGTTCCGTTCAGAAAATCCATGATACATTCCTCCTTCTCACAAAAAAAAGCCGGATAAAGTGCAGACATTTCAGTCTGTGCCTTATCCGGCCAATTGTCTTTCTGAACAATCTGCCCTCCGACTACGCGGCTTATCATAGCAGGTTTCGGGCGGAATGTCAATCCCAAAATGAATCCGTCTGAACTGTTACGCTTACATTCAAAATCTAATATAAACACAAGGTTTGTTAATAAAAACAATATGATATAAAAAATATAAACACAAAAGAAGCTAATTTGACAACATTTCATCATGTGAGAGGGTAGAGTACAATATATTTGTAGCAGGGAAGTAAAAAAGGGGATAGATATACAGTGGAATTACGGCCGGATTCTGCTGGGAGAAGGAGAGGTTTACATGAAAACAATTGCAATCGCAGGAACCTTTGATACGAAAGGAAAGGAATATCTCTATGTAAAGGGACTGATCGAGGAACTGGGGATGCACGCATTTACCATACATACCGGCGTGTTTGAACCTGAATTTCCACCGGACGTATCCAATGCGGAGGTGGCAGCTGCGGCGGGATACGATATTCACGCCATTGTGGAACGAAAAGACCGCGCTGTGGCGACAGAGGCGCTGTCGAAGGGGATGGAGATTCTGGTACCGCAGCTTTACAGGGAAGGCAGATTTGACGGTATTCTGTCATTTGGAGGCTCCGGGGGGACATCTATGGTGACTCCGGCCATGCGGGCTCTGCCCATCGGAGTTCCCAAGGTTATGGTATCAACCATGGCTTCCGGCAACGTGGAACAGTATGTGGGTACCAGTGATCTTGTGATGATGCCATCCATTGTCGATGTGGCAGGGCTGAATTCCATATCGAAGGTTATTTTTAGGAATGCGGTTCTTGCTGTCGGCGGAATGGTAGGACTGAAGGAAGCATTAAAGCCGGATACAGGGGATCATAAACCGCTGGTTGCGGCGACCATGTTTGGTGTTACGACGCCCTGTGTCGGATATGCCAAGGAGTATCTGGAGTCGCAGGGGTATGAAGTCCTTGTCTTTCATGCCACCGGAACCGGAGGCAGAACGATGGAGGCGCTGACGGAAGCCGGATTCTTTAAAGGCGTGCTCGATCTGACCACGACAGAGTGGTGTGACGAGGTGGTTGGCGGAGTTCTGGCGGCAGGTCAGAGGCGCTGTGAGGCAGCGGCCCGCAGCAAAATCCCTCAGGTGGTTTCGGTAGGGGCTATGGATATGGTGAATTTTGGCCCATTTGACACGGTTCCGAAAAAATTTGCGGGAAGAAACCTTTATAAACATAACCCGACGGTCACTCTGATGAGGACCACGGCCGACGAAAACAGGGAAGTCGGAGAGAAGCTGGCCGAAAAACTGAATATGGCCTCCGGAAAGACCGTGCTGCTGCTGCCGCTGAAAGGAGTATCGGCTATCGACGCAGAGGGCCAGCCGTTTTACGGTCCCGAGGAGGATCAGGTGCTGTTCCAGACTCTGCGTGACGAGGTAAACCGGGATTCGGTTGAGATTATGGAACTGGATTACAACATCAATGATCAGGCGTTTGCCTTATGCGCGGCTGAAAAACTAATGGAACTTATGGAAAGATAATCAAAATAACAGCCAGTACTGTATGGTGCAATGCAGTACCAGAGCAAATAAAACAGGAGGGTTTAAACATGAACAGAATGACAAGAAGCGAGATTATGGAAAAATTCCACAGAGAGGTGGAAGAGGGAAGAATCCTGGTAGGCGTTGGCGCAGGAACCGGAATTACGGCGAAATGCAGTGAAAAGGGCGGAGCCGATATGCTGATTATCTATAATTCCGGTCGTTTCCGGATGGCAGGCCGGGGTTCTCTGTCAGGGCTGCTGGCTTACGGCGATGCCAATAAGATCGTACAGGAAATGGGAGCGGAGGTGCTTCCGGTTGTCAAGAACACTCCGGTACTGGCCGGTGTCTGCGGTACGGACCCGTTCCGTGTGATGGATCTCTTCTTAAAACAGCTGAAAGACCAGGGCTTTAACGGTGTGCAGAATTTCCCCACAGTCGGATTAATCGACGGTAAATTCAGGGCAAATCTGGAGGAAACGGGCATGGGATATGGACTGGAGGTTGATATGATCCGCGAGGCTCATAAACTGGATATGCTCACCTGTCCATATGTCTTTGATCCGGAGCAGGCAAAAGCCATGGCAGAAGCAGGCGCTGATATTCTGGTTGCGCATATGGGACTGACCACCAAGGGAAGTATTGGCGCGGAGACTGCGCTGACGCTCGATGACTGCTGCGTAAAGATCAGGGAGATTATCCGGGCAGGAAGAGAAGTACGCCAGGATATCATGGTTATCTGCCATGGCGGTCCGATCGCAGATCCGGAGGATGCTGCCTACGTGATTAAGCATGTGCCGGAAATAGACGGATTCTTCGGTGCCTCTTCCATTGAGCGTCTCGCATCAGAACGTGGAATGACTGCACAGACAGAAGCATTTAAAGCCATTGAAAAATAAAGACTCCTGTGCCCTGGGGCTGTTCTGCCGCAGGGCACAAGCCGAATCGAAATGGGGAAGGGGAAAACTATGGACAATCAGGGGATTACAGCAGATAAGAAGACTGCGTTTGATTTGAAATTTTTTATAAAATGGGGGATAGCCGTCGGCGTTCCCTGCATCCTTTACTTTGCAGTTCCACAGTCGGAAGCGGTCTCGCCGGAAATGAGAAAATTTTTCGTGTGTACCTCATGGGCGATTCTGACCTGGGCGATGAATCTGCTTCCGGTTTATATTTCCGGTCTGCTTTTAACGGTGGGCGCGATTCTCTGGGGAGTGGCGCCGGCCAATGTAGTGTTATCACCGTGGACCGGTTCGGTTGTATGGCTGTCTCTGGGCGGCCTGACGCTGTCCGTAATCTTTGAGAAAAGCGGACTGATGCAGCGGATCGCATACTTTTTTATTGTCAAATCGGGTGGCTCCTATAAGGGTATTATAACGGGAATCACGCTGTCAGGTATCGTGGTGGGGCTTCTGGTCCCCAACATGACCGGCCGTGTCGCACTCTATTGTGCCCTGTGTTTTGGAATCTATAACGCGTTAAAAATACCGAAAAACAGCAATACCGGGGCCGGCATCATGTTTGCCGGTTTCGTGGCGGCAATTGCACCATCCTGGCTGTATTTATCTGCAAGTGAAAATCTTCAGCTGGTCAACTCCTATTTAAAGGAAACCGGAAACAGTGTGAGCTGGATTCAGTATTTCATCAGCAATTTTCCTGTCATGCTTGTGTGGCTGATCGTTCTTTTGTTCATGGTGCGGATTCTGTTTAAACAGGATGCTTCAATCGATGGAAAAGAGTATTTTAAAGAAAAATACGAATCTCTCGGCAAAATGTCGAAAAAGGAAATCAAATTTTTAGTAATCCTGATTCTTCTCGTTATCGCAATGGTATTTTCCGGGATTGACGCCGGGTGGCTTTTCATTCTGGCAGTGATTGCCTGCTTTCTTCCGGGCGTGGAGGTCGCAGATATCGAAGACATGAAACAGGTAAATTTTCCAATGGTATTCTTTGTGGCGGCAACCATGGCGATCGGAAGCATGTCCAACGCGGTCGGCGTGGCAGGGCTTGTAAGCGAGCTGATGATGCCGATCCTCCAGAATGTGGGAAATTTTGGACTGATCGTATTTGCCTGGCTGACCGGTGTGATTACGGATATGATGATGACTCCGCTGGCTGGTATGGCGGCATTTTCACCTCTCTTTATCGATATCGCGGCGAAGCTGGGACTTAGTGTGATTGGAACTACATTCAGCTTTGTATGGGGCGTAGAACAGCTGTTTTTCCCGTATGAATGGGCCCTGTTCCTGATTTTGTTCAGCTATGACGTCTTCGACATGAAGAAGGCTATGAAATTCTGTACGGTCCGTACGATACTCAGCATTATCTTTCTAATGGTTCTGATTTATCCATACTGGATGATGACTGGATTTTTGAGATAGGAGAAGAATATGAAAATTTATGATGTGATCATAGCAGGCAGCGGGCCTGCCGGAATGACGGCCGCAATTTATGCAAAGAGAGCGAATCTCGACGTCCTTTTGCTGGATAAACTGGCACCGGGAGGGCAGATCATCAACACATATGAAATCCAGAACTACCCGGGGTTTGCCTCGGTCAACGGGGCGGATTTGGCGATGCAGGTATTTGAGCATACCCAGGCTCTTGGAATCGAATTCGATTACGCTACTGTGGAAAAAATAGAGATAGAGGACTGCGAAGAAGGCGGCGGTACCGTAAAGACATTGATATGCGGGGAAGGAAAATCGTACCGGGCTTTGGCTGTAATTCTGGCTACAGGGACGAAACCGCGCATGCTTCATGTGCCGAACGAACTGGATTTTGCGGGGAAATCCATCAGCTGGTGCGCTATCTGTGATGGAGCCAAATACAGAGATAAGTCTGTCATTGTAATCGGTGGCGGCAATTCCGCGGTGGAGGAATCCATCTATCTGGCGGAAATGGCGGAAAGAGTAACGGTAGTGACCATGCTTGATCTTACGGCGGATCCCATAGCCTGCGATAAACTGAAGGCGCTGCCTAATGTGGAGGTATACGAGTGGTTTGACATCAAAGAATTTCTGCCTGGAGAGGTATTTACCGGCCTGCGCGCGGTTTCCAGCAAAACGGGGGAGGAAATCACAGTCCGCGGAGATGGCGCATTTGAGTATATTGGTCTTCAGCCGGTAACGGAATCATTTGCCGGTCTTGGTATTCTGGAATCACACGGTTATATTGAGACGAACGAGCGGATGGAGACGACCGTGCCTGGAATTTTCGGAGCAGGGGATGCCAACAGTAAACTGCTCCGCCAGATCGTGACAGCCTGCTCGGATGGCGCGGTGGCCGCACAGTCAGCGGCGGCGTATAAGAAGAAATGCATGGGATAACTGGGAAGGAAGGGATAGCAGATGATTCGATATGAGAAGAAGAAAAGCCTGATTACACAGCAGGCGGAAGCGGAACAGAAATTTCTGGATATATTTGAGGCGGGAGAGTATACGGCAGCCAGCCCTCTGGTAGTAGGGAACCCCTATTTGATCTCTCCGCTGACGGCGATGATACTTTTTAAGACATCCGTGAAGCAGGAAGTCACGCTGACGGTAAAGGGAAAGGAGCCGGAAGGCGACATCAGCCATACCTTTCCGGAGGATACCGTTCATATTCTGCCGGTGTATGGCCTGTACGCGGACTATGATAATACGGTAGAGCTCGTGCTGTCAGGCGGAGAAAGGGAGAAAGTCATCATTACGACCGAGCCTTTGCCCCCTGAAGTACCAGTCCCCACATTCTGTAAGGGCAGCCGGGAACACATGGGAGATAACGTAATCTTCCTGACACAGACCTCCAAGGCGGATGCTTTGGCCTGCGACTACCGCGGTGATGTCAGATGGTATTTAACGGTAAACGTCTGCTTTGATTTAAAACGGCTTGCAAACGGCCGCCTTCTGGTGGGGACAGACCGGCTGATTAAGCTGCCGTATTACGTGAGCGGTGTGTATGAAATGGGAGTTCACGGAAAAATATACAGGGAATACCGGCTGCCGGGCGGTTACCACCATGATACCTTTGAGATGGAAGATGGTAATATCCTGATGCTGTCCCAGATTCCGGACCGGGATACCGTGGAAGATGTTCTGGTTCTCGTCGACCGTCAGACAGGAGAAATTGTGAGAACCTGGGACTACAGGGAGATTCTCCCTTACAACTGTCCGACGACGTATTCTGGATCTGCATCGGCCCATGACTGGTTCCATAACAATGCAGTGTGGTACGATAAAAAGACGGATTCCATCACACTTTCCGGCCGGCATCAGGATGCGGTGATTAATATTGACTTTCAAACAGGAGCCCTCAACTGGATTCTGGGGGATCCGGAAGGCTGGCCGAAAGAATATGTGGAAAACTATTTTTTCCGGCCTGTGGGGGATCCGTTTGAATGGTCCTATGAGCAGCACGGCGTGGTGGTATGCCCGGATGGAGACATTATGATGTTTGATAACGGTCATTACCGCTCCAAAAGAAAGGACAGCTACAGCAGGGCGAAAGACAGCTATTCCAGAGGCGTGCGCTACCATATAGACAGAGAAGAAAGGACGATCCGGCAGGTGTGGCAGTATGGAAAGGAACGCGGCACGGATTTCTTTTCTCCATATATCTGTAATGTGGAATATTATGACGAAGGCCGCTATATGGTCCATTCCGGAGGGATTGCCTATAAAAACGGAGAACCGCTGGAGGGGCTTGGGAGCATGGATGGAACAGGGGAAGGGTGTGAACTTAATTCTATCACCTGCGAACTGGTCGGGGACGAGGTGGTTTATGAACTGCATGTGCCTTCCAACGTATTTCGTGCTGAGAAACTTCCAATGTATTATGCCAATGAAACTGCAGAACTGGGAGTAGGGGAAACACTTGGTTCCATGAACAGGACGGGAGAATTTGAGACGGAGATTCCAGCCGTTTCCACGGGTGAACTGATACCGGAGCATTACAATGCCTCCGTTACGGAAGAGGAGGATCGCATCCTGTTTAATGCTACGTTCGAAAAGGGGGAACTTGCCATGCTCCTGTTGGAAGAGGAGAACGGCGTGGTACACCGGTATTATATCAATACGTCGGCGGCAAAGAATTTTGAAGCTATGTGTGTCGGAACATTTCTGAAGAATGATCCCAGAAATGTGGATGTTTACGTCAATAAATCCGGGTTGAGCGGTGAGGTGACAGTCCGCGTGCTGCTGGAAAATAGTATTTATGAGACAGGTGTCAGGATTCGGATGGAATAAGAGATGACGGCAGCCGGGGCCGCTGTGTTCGGAGCATGGAAGATGTGATGAACGCAGCGGCTTTTTGACGCATTATATAGGGATACAGGGGATCGGAGATTCTGCTTTGATATTTTGGCACCGGAAAGAGCCGTTTTTTTGCAGAAGAGAAAATGGAGGTTGCTTTTGATGGGGAAAATAGTAAAATGGAAGTATGGGAAATGGAAAAGACCGCGGTTTAGAGTTGGCTGAAGACCGCTTTTCCGTTTTCGGAGAGAGGCGCGGCGGCGATTGCGGTACAGCAGGCGCCCTTAGACAATGACTGCTGCGCCGCTAAAGTAACTGTATCATGAGTGCAGGTGTGAGAAAAGGAGAATCATCATATGAGTTTTAAAGAAGTGAAAATGGAAGAACTGAATTTCAATCCTTTTACAAAGATTGGTACGGAGTGGATGCTGATTACGGCAGGTGACGAGAAGAAATTTAACACGATGACAGCCAGTTGGGGCGGAGTGGGTATTATGTGGAATAAAAATGTCGTTACGACCTATATCCGGCCGCAGCGCTATACGAAAGAATTTGTGGATGCAAACGAGTATTTTACAGTGTCTTTTTATGACAAGGAGTACAAAAAAGCACTGAACATCTGCGGAACACGGTCCGGGCGTGACTGCGATAAGGCGGCGGAAGCTGGGCTGACCCCTTATTTTATTGATGGTACTACGGCCTTTGAAGAAGCAAATATGATTTTTGTCTGCCGGAAGCTATACTGTGATCCAATGCCCGGTGATAATTTCCTGGATAAGGAAAATGATGGGAAATGGTATCCGGATAAAGATTATCATACAATGTACATTTCGGAGATTGTGAAAGTGCTTGTGAAAGACTGAGAAGAAAATTAGCTGTGAGGAGTGGCTGCACGGGGCGGTAGCTGGTGCGAACCTTAAGTGAACATAGAATTACTGGGAGGTTCGCACTGGAAATTGGGGGGGAATTGGGGGAATATGGAGTTGATGATTGATTTTTAAAGGGATTGTTGTACAATATAGTTAAGGCTGTGAGGGGAGTTGGGGAGGGAGATTGGGAAAAATTGCTGAGTCATCTCCTGCGGGAGATGTGGATTGAAATGGAACTGTTTTTAAGGCATCCGGTGACGAATCCGGAGTCATCTCCTGCGGGAGATGTGGATTGAAATAAGGCATATAAGAAGCCGGCAGTAGATTTTCAGAGAGTCATCTCCTGCGGGAGATGTGGATTGAAATCATTATGATAATATCCTTTAACGCTGGCGCGAATGAGTCATCTCCTGCGGGAGATGTGGATTGAAATTGCAAACTCATAAGAAGTTCAGGAGGCGGATGATGAGTCATCTCCTGCGGGAGATGTGGATTGAAATTTAGGTATCTGCATTGAATGTCGTACCTGGAAGCGAGTCATCTCCTGCGGGTGATGTTGATTGAAACCATATGGAAAATCATACTAATGTCAACCAATCTGTAAAAAAATGTCCCACAAACACTGTGATTTCCACAAAAAAGAACCTTCAGATCACCATATCCGAAGGTCCTTTTTTTATCCAATTTCCTTTTTCTACCTAATCACCAAGATAATAAAATGCTGTAAAATACCCTTTCTCATTATAGTAAAGATCATTACCGTATACGGTATATTCAGCCGAAGCCTCCTCTTTGCCTTCTTCAACCGGTTCTCCGGCATATAGTTCCTTTTGAGTTTTTGATGCTTCCGCAAGGTTGGTATAGGTGCCTGTGACGGCGCCTTTGAGGATATAAATATTGCCCTCATAGACCGTTTTCATAATCGTATCGTCACTGTCCTCCCACAGGGTATACGTTCCGTTCTCTAAATCCGCGGTGATCGCCGCCTCATTGCCGTAAGTGGAGGGATCCATACCTTTGTCATACGTCAAATAGCCGTTTGAACCGCTGGGCCCGGCGTTGGGATTCAGGGATAACATCCTGCTTTTGCCAGTCAGTGCATTTAAAACGAGTTCGACTTCCCTTCCGTTTTGGACCTGGGAAAATTGCTCCTGTGTGATGGAAGCGGGAATGGAGATGGAACCGGGGACGCAGTAATATACGCCCATATCCTCAGCCTTTGATAAGTCGGCAGACAGCCCGGTTTCATGGCCTGGATGCAAATAAGAAAGATACGGTGCCACCGGAAGCCGGTCCCACTCATCGCCATATTGAATGCCGTCTATCGTGTTCCTTTCATTGTAAGGAATCTCTTCCAATTCCCGGATCAGCGTAATATTCTTCTTTTCAATGTCAGAGAGCACGGCATCTGAAAATGCGTTCGGTTCCAGAAGTCCGCGATACCACGCTTGAGCGGAAAAATACTGATTGAGGCTCTCCGTATCAAATTTCCGTCCATGGGCCGCATAAATTTCATTTCTGAGCAGCTTAAGGTCTTCGGTTGGGTATAGATACAGATCAGCTTTTCCCAGATAGCGGGTGAATTCATCCGGACGGCTGAAGGAATCCTGAAATGAATAGTACTCTCCTTCCAGACGGGGATCCCCCTGAACTGCAATATAAGGCACTGTTTCGTCTAAATGAAAGGTGATTTCACATGTCCCGTTTTTCTGATTCGTTCCAAAGAATTCCGGTATGAGCTTGTACGTTATTGTCCCGCTCTCTGTATTAATTACCGCGTCGGCGGTTCCGTTCCAACTGCTTTCATATTGACTATCCTGAGTCTGGAAATGACAGGTCAGACTGTCAGACTCTTTCCAATCCTGTGCCAGTGAAAAGGATATGGCAGTCCTTATGTCGCCGGCCTTGACATACCGGTTGGAGATCAGGCTGGGGTCAGCGTTTAAATGATTCAATGCTTTAACAGAAAAAGTATGGAAAGCGGTTTCTGCGTCTTTCGTTTCCTCAGTCCCGATGGAAACATGATCTGCCGCATCAGAGCTCTGATCTTTTGCAGCGGGTTTTTCCTCAGCCGGAGACACGGTTTCCGCCTGGCTCTCCTTCTGAAAGGACTCAGCAGGGGCGTCAAAACCGCTGTCTGTATGGCATGCGGAGGTTAAAAGGCCCAGGGCGATTATAAGGACGGGCAGCAGCTTATTCTTCATATATGTTCCTTTCCGCTGTGCTGAACCGAATCACTTCGGCTCAGTGACATCGATGGTTCCTGTTTACGGTATTCCATACAGCTATCATACCATATACCTCTGAAAAATGAAAATAATTCTCCGTCATAATTTGTCCCCCTTCACATATATTGAGGTAAGAGGAGGGATGAAGGTGGAGAAAAAAGACGAGCTCATAAAGATCTTTTCGAAGAATATAAGAGAGATTCTGACCCGGGTTGCCGTAAGCTTTGACGAAGTGCAGGAGATCCGCCTGCGGGTTGCGGCACCGCTTTTAATGGTTTACAAGAACGAGGAATACTACATAAGCCGCTTGGGCCAGCTGAGCCGGGACTGCCGGGACGCCTACTTAGTGAGCCGGAACGAGTTAAAGGAAACCATGGAATACATGAGCAATTATTCCCTGTATGCGTTTGAGGAAGAGATGAAACAGGGATTTCTTACCATCCAGGGAGGCCACCGTATCGGCGTGGCAGGAAAAACGATTCTGGATGAGTCGGGAATTAAGACGATGAAGTTTATATCCTTTATTAATGTAAGATTGTCCCACCAGGTGAAGGGCTGTGCTTCCCCGGTGCTGCCGTATCTCTACGACAGTGAAGAGATTCTGCACACCCTGATTATTTCCCCGCCCCGGTGCGGCAAAACGACGCTGCTTCGCGATCTGATCCGGCAGATTTCCAATGGGACGGAGGCTCATCCGGGCATGACGGTGGGGGTGGTGGACGAACGGTCGGAAATCGGCGCCTGTTATCAGGGGATGCCTCAGAATGAGCTGGGGATCCGCACCGACATTCTCGACTGCTGTCCAAAGGCCCGGGGCATGATGATGCTGATCCGGACCATGTCCCCCCGGGTCATTGCCGTTGACGAAATAGGCAGCAGGGAAGATTTGGAGGCCGTGGAATACGTTATGAACTGCGGATGCAAGCTGATTGCCACGGTGCACGGAAGCTCCATCGATGATCTGAAACAGAAGCCGGTGCTCAGAAGGCTGGTGGATGAGCGGATTTTCGAGCGGTATATCGTGCTGAATAATAAAGGAAAGATCGGAAATATCGATCAGATCTACGATTCCCGCGGGACCCAGCTCTATAAGGCAGAGGTTCACCGCATGGGAAAGAGATGGAACAGCGAGGAGTGCATGGCATATGGTTAATACGGGAATCAGACTGCTGGGAGCCGTTCTTGTCGTGGTTTCCTGCTCCGGTATGGGATTCTTCCTGGCGGGGCAGTGGGGAGAACGGCTAAAAACCATGGAACACTTGAGAAAAATGATCTTCCTGCTGAAGGGAGAGATCGTATACGCCCGCTCTGCACTCCCCGAAAGCTTCGAGCGGACGGGGAAGAAGGGCGGAGGCGAGATCGGCGATCTGTTTGTCCGGGTGGCTGGGCGGATGGAGGGACAGCGGGGGGAACCATTTTACGATATCTGGCAGGAGGAGATCGAGAAGCTTCCAAAAGCCTTCTGCCTCTCCAAAGAGGACAGGCAGAGCTTAAAAGGACTGGGGGAGCACCTGGGTTACTTAGACTTGGAAATGCAGGAGCGGACGATTCTTCTCTATCTGGAACAGCTGGATTTAACCATCGGATATTTAAGGGAGCATAAGCAGGAGCGAAGCCGTCTCTATACCAGCCTCGGTATTATGGGCGGAATCTTCTTAACGATTATGATGTATTAATACGCCGGACGGCGGAAGCGTATGCGGGCCGGCAGTCCGGACGCGGACGAAACAAGTGTGTATAAGGAGGATAGCATGGGGGTCAATCTGATATTCAAAATAGCGGCGGTTGGAATCCTGGTTTCCGTCATCTGCCAGGTACTTAAGCACAGCGGGCGGGAAGAACAGGCATTTTTAACGAGTCTCGCGGGTTTAATCCTGGTGCTGTTCTGGCTGGTGCCTTACATTTATCAGCTGTTTGAAACCATTAAAAATCTGTTTGCATTGTAGGGGTAGTGAGAATATGACGGTAGTGACCATAGCCGTAGTCGGAATCACAGCAGTCCTTCTGGCTGTTGCACTGAAGGGAATGAAGGGAGAGTACGGTATCTATCTGGTGATGGCAGCCGGATTTTTCATCTTTTTTTACGGAGTCGGAAAGCTGACTACAATTCTGGATACCATCAAACAGGTTCAGTCTTATATTAAGATCAACAGTGTGTACTTATCCACCCTGATTAAAATGATCGGGATCACCTATGTGGCAGAATTTGCCGCCGGAATCTGCAAAGATGCCGGGTACGGCGCTGTGGGAACACAGATCGAAATCTTTGGTAAACTGTCGGTGCTTGCCGTCAGCATGCCGATTCTTCTGGCCCTCATCGAGACACTGCAGGTATTTCTGTCATGAAGGGGCGTCTGTTAAAAACAGCTGTTTTACTGGTACTGGCACTCCTTCTGGCAGGAACCGGGGGTGTGTTCTCCGAAGGCAGACTGTGCGCTGGCTTCTTAAGCTTTGCGGCAGAGCATGGTGGACAATCTCCGGTCGATTCCGGGAAGACGGTGGATGAAGCGGAGACAAAAGAGGTCTCCATGGATCTGGAACAGTATGATTTGTCGGAAATCCAGGATTATATCAATGCACAGGGAACGAGCGGCTGGAACCTGTCATTTAAACAGATGATGAAGGACATCATGGCGGGCAGACTGGGAGATGTGATGGGGCAGATCGGTACGAGCATTCGTGACGCACTGTTTTCGGAAGTCAGAAACAACAGCCATATGATGGGGCAGATTATTATTCTTGGAATTATCGGCGCCGTGTTTAGCAATTTTTCCAATGTTTTTACAGGAAGCCAGATATCGGAGACAGGCTTTTTCGTCACCTATCTGCTGCTGTTTACCTATTTGGCAGCCAGTTTTTTTACGAGTATTACCATCGCAGGCAGTGTGGTGAATCAGATTCTGGGATTTATGAAGGCGCTGATGCCGGCGTATTTTCTGGCGGCGGCGTTTGCGGGGGGAAGCGTATCGGCAGTCGCTTCCTATGAATTTACGCTGTTTGCCATCACGGTGGCTCAGACCATTACCGCCTCGGTCCTTCTGCCCATGGTGAAGGTCTACGCGCTTCTCGTCATGGCAGGCCACATTGCAAAGGAGGACATCCTGTCGAAGCTGACGGATCTCTTAAATGATGTGATCACCTGGAGCCTAAAGACAATGGTCGGTATTGTTCTGGGATTTCACCTCATTCAGGGGCTGGTGCTCCCCTACGTGGATTCCATGAAAACGGGAGCCGTTCAGAAACTGATCGGAATCATACCGGGGGTGGGGCAGGGGGCCAGCGCCGTGACGCAGATGGTGATTGGTTCAGGCGTCCTTGTAAAGAATACCATGGGTGCCGCCGGGGTGGTGGTTCTGGTGATCATCACGCTGATTCCCATGCTGAAGCTGGTGATTCTCATGATTCTGTATCAGTGCGTGGCAGCTGTCCTGCAGCCGGTATGCGATAAACGGATTGTATCCTGCATCTCGGACATGGCCCGAGGGCATAAAATTCTGCTGTCCATTGCGGCCTCCGCCATTGTGCTGTTCGTAGTGACAGTCGCAGTGGTATGCGCCTCCACAAATGTAACGTATTACGCAGGGTGATTGACATGGAAGGTATCTATGAGTGGATCAGAAATATCACGTATTATCTGATCTTTATGACAGTGGTAACCAATCTTCTTCCCGATAAGAAGTATGAAAAATATTTCCGGCTGTTTGCGGGCATGGTGCTCATTCTGCTGGTCTTAAAACCGTTTACGGGGGGACTCCGGCTGGATGACAAACTGGCCTATTACTTCGAAGCCATCAGCTTTCAGAAAGAGGCGTCGGAGCTTTCGGCCCAGATCTCAGATATGGAAAGCGTTCGTTTAAAGAGTATGGTGAGCCAGTACGAGGAGGCGGTGGAGCATGACCTGCGTACCATGGCAGAATCGTCGGGATTTGTCTGTGTGAAGGCGAAGGCTCTCATTGACGGGGATGAAAAGAATGCGAGGTTCGGTCACGTGGTATCCGTCAGCCTCCGCCTTGCTCCGGACAGCCCAGGACAGACGGATCAGGGGAACAATACCAAAATCAGGCCGGTTGAATCAGTGGAACGGATCCGCGTGGAACTCGGCGGCGGGAGCACAGAGGTGTCGGAGACAGCCGGAGAAAGAAATCCGGCCGCAGCCGGTACAGAAACCGGAACGTCCGCCGGAGAGATAACGAAACCGGCCGGCGCATCGGCGGGGCAGCCGGATCACCGGCAGGAAGAAAATTCTGCTCTGGCAGGTTTAAGACGGCGCATTTCAGAATATTATGATTTGGAGGAACAGGACATTGAAATTCAACAGGAAATTGGGTAAGGATAAATGGCTGATTCTGCTGGCGGCAGGACTTCTGCTCCTGGTCCTCACGATTCCATCCGGTCCGGAGACGGAAAAGAAGATGATGAAAGACGCCGCATCGGGAACGGAAGCTGTCTTACAGGAAGGTCTGGTGACAGAGGCGGGAGAACCGGTGGCCGCGGCCGCAAATGCGGACCGTACCTATGAACAGCAGCTGGAGCAGCGGGTGAAGCAGATTTTAAAGACGGTGGATGGCGTCGGGACTGTTGATGTGATGATCGTGCTCAAATCTTCTGAGGAGAAGGTGCTGCGTGTAGATAAAAATACCAGCAGCTCCAGCACGGAGGAACAGGACAGCGGCGGCGGAACGAGGAAGAGCAGCAGCGCAGAACAGCAGGAAAGTACAATTTTGACCGGATCCGGGGAAAACACGGCGCCGATCGTGGAGAAAGAAATTCGCCCTGAAATAGAAGGAATCATCATCAGCGCCCAGGGCGGAGGCAGTCCAACTGTAAAAGCTGAAATTTCAGGCGCGATGGAAGCATTATTTGACTTGCCGCCACATAAAATAAAAGTATTAAAGAGGGTGGAATAAAAAAGGAGTGTTAGGAATGAGAAGCTTAAAAGATATCAGAGAATCTAAAGTCCCGGGAACCCCAAAGAAAATGAATATGAAAAAACTGTTCAGAAGAAATCAGATTATCATCACAACGCTGGCGGTCATGATCGCGGCTGCCGGATATCTAAACTACGCAGGAAAACAGGAAATGGCGTCGGGAACCGACGTGTATGAGGCCGGTGTGACAGATATATCCGATGAGGACATTCTGGCCGAGAACCAGGCGCTGACAGGCGATCCCGGCAATTACCAGGAGATTGCAAGCCTTGACAATGATCCGAGTGATGAAAGCCTGGCCGCTCAGGATACAGACGGCTCCGGCAGCGCAGCGGCCAGTAATCAGGAAGGCGTGGCGGGAGATGCAGCCGCGGACACGGCCAATGCAGCCGACAATTCGGCGGCAGAAGGCGGACAGCTGGCAGCGAATGACGCAGCGTCCAGTGACACGGAAACCGGTCTGGAAAATCCGGGGGAAGCAGTCTTAACCAGTGGTATGAATGTGTCAGATTACATAGCGAACGTTCAGCTGAGCAGAGAGCAGGTCCGTGCCAAGAACAAAGAGACCCTGATGAATCTGATCAACAATGAGAACATCGAAGAGGCAGCCAAACAGGAAGCGATTCAGGAAATGATCGACATGACTGCAATTTCCGAAAAAGAGAACGCCGCGGAGACTCTTCTGATGGCCAAGGGCTTCTCCGATCCGGTTGTCAGCATTACCAGCGGAAAGGTCGATGTCGTTATCAACGCCTCCAGCATTACCGATCCTCAGCGTGCCCAGATTGAGGACATCGTAAAGCGCAAAACAGAAGTGGGGGCGGAGAACATCGTGATTACCCTGATGAAGCTGGAAGAATAGAAGGGAATAAACGGAATGAGCAGACAGGGATGCGAAAAGCTGCAAATGGCTTTTTCGCATCCCTGCTCTTTATTTCCGGCGATTTCCATTACCGGAAATCGCCGTTTTTTCCTTCTGTTATTGAGAAAAGTTTGTGCATTTTATGGAGTTGCCCATGACTAACTCTCTGTGTTATGATAATCAGGCAGCGCGCGGTGTAAGAATCATAGTAGTCCAGTATGCATGTGATGGGATATCCTGCGTGTTGTATTTTTTTACTGTTTAGTTAGCTAACACTAACTAAAG
Source organism: Hungatella sp. SL.1.14 (assembly GCF_024460495.1). Lineage (NCBI taxonomy): Bacteria > Bacillati > Bacillota > Clostridia > Lachnospirales > Lachnospiraceae > Hungatella > Hungatella sp. SL.1.14. Next base: position 269,277 of record NZ_JANFYJ010000003.1, read on the forward strand.
CCTGTACATAGCTTGAGAGGAGGAACCTAAAATAAAACCAAAGACTCTAACCATCCTTCTGGCCGTATTACTGGCCGTGCTGTCGGTGGTATCACTGTTTCTGGGCGTTATGGAACTCAGCCCGGAAGGTGTGCTGCGGGGGGATTTTGAGCAGATGGAAATTCTGTTTATATCCCGGCTGCCCCGTCTTCTGGCAATTCTCTGTACCGGAGTCGGTATGAGTATTTCCGGTCTGATCATGCAGCAGCTCTGCATGAATAAATTCGTCTCCCCAACCACGGGCGCGACGATTTCGTCGGCGCAGTTCGGTATTTTACTGGCGCTGCTGTTTATGCCGTCATCTTCCCTGTGGGGACGGGCCGTCTTCGCTTTTGCTGCGGCCATCGCGGGGACATGGATCTTCGTCTGTTTCATTCAGAGAATCCAGTTTAAGGACGTGGTCATGGTTCCGCTGGTGGGAATCATGTTCGGCAACGTGATCGGAGGCGTGACCAGCTATCTGGCCTACAAATACGACATGACCCAGGCTCTTTCGTCCTGGCTGGTGGGACATTTTTCCCTGGTGATCAGAGGGCGCTACGAACTGGTGTATTTAACGCTTCCGCTGGTGCTTCTGGCATTTTTGTTTGCCAATCATTTCAATATTGTGGGAATGGGGAAGAATTTCTCAAAAAATCTGGGTGTCAACTACAATGTCGTGCTTTTCCTGGGACTGAGCATCGCCGCCATGATTACGGCCAGCATCGTGGTCGTTGTCGGCAGCGTCTCTTACATCGGACTGATCGTTCCCAACCTGGTGGCCATGTTTAAAGGCGACCGGATACGGGGAACTCTGCTGGATACCGCCCTGTTTGGAGCGCTGTTTGTCCTGGTCTGCGACATGATCGGCCGGACCGTGATCGCGCCCTATGAGCTGCCCATTGAATTAATCATCGGCGTCATCGGAAGCGCAGTTTTTGTGGGTATGCTGATCTACCGCTTAAACCACGGACGGAAAAGCATTTCCCTTCCCTTCGGGAAAAAGAGAGCCGCGGCAGTACCCTCGCCGCAGACTGGAGGAACAGAAGCATGAAACAGGAGACAGGAAGCAGGAGGAAAAAGACAGGAAGCATTAACGGAAAGAAGCTGGTGATGCTTTCACTGCTGGCAGCAGCGGCCTCCGTACTCTATCTCTTTCTGAATGTGAATATGAAATATTTCAGCTACGCCATGAGCCTGCGGATTCCAAAGCTGGCGGTCATGCTGATTACGGCGTTCTGCATCGGAGGGGCTTCCGTCATCTTCCAGTCGGTGATCAACAATACCATTGTGACACCGTGCCTTCTGGGGATGAACTCCCTCTATACGCTGATTCATACGGCGGTGGTGTTTTTCTTCGGATCCACCAGTCTGCTGGCCCGCAATACCAATCTTTCGTTTGCGGTGGATCTGGTGCTTATGGCGATCATCGCCACCGTCATTTACAGTTACTTATTTAAGAAGACAAGCCATAACGTACTGTATGTTCTGCTGGCCGGAACGGTGTTGTCCACCTTTTTTACCAGTATGCAGACGACGCTGACGCGCATCATGGACCCCAACGAGTACGACAGCCTTCTGGCATCGCTGGTCGCCAGCTTCACCAATGTAAATACGGAAATCATTTTCTTTTCCCTGATTCTGATCGCAGTTCTGCTCCTTGCCCTCCGCCGGGAACTGGCGCTGTTGGATGTCATTACACTGGGAAAGGCGCAGGCGATTAATCTGGGGGTGGACTATGACCGCACCGTGCGCAGACTGCTTCTGGGGGTGACTCTGTTTATCGCCATAGCGACGGCCATGGTCGGGCCGATCTCATTCCTGGGCCTGATTATCGCCAATTTGTCAAGGCAGCTGTTTAAAACGTTCCGCCACAGCTATTTGATAGCCGGATCAGCGCTGATCGGAATGGTGATACTGGCAGGCGGCCAGCTGATTACAGAGCAGATATTTACTTACAGCGTTCCTGTCAGTGTGTTTATTACTGTGGGAGGCGGAATTTACTTTCTCTATCTGCTGCTGCGAACGAGCCGTTCTGCGTAGGCGTGGATAACCATCATAAGGAGGTGACAACGATGTTTGTCAAAGAACTTTTGAAAAAATACAATGGAAAAACCGTGGTGGATGGCGTTTCCTTCGAACTGCCGGCGGGAAAGGTGATCTCGCTGATCGGTCCCAACGGAGCCGGAAAATCAACGGTCATGGGAATGATCTCCAGACTGATCGCCCAGGATGACGGCTCGGTGGATTTCGAGGGAAAGGATATTTCCAGGTGGAAGAGCCGGGATCTGGCGAAGCGTCTGGCTATTCTGACCCAGAGCAGCCACGTCCAGATGAAGCTGACGGTCCGGGAGCTGGTGGCATTTGGCCGTTTTCCATACAGCGGCAGCCGGATTACGGCGGAGGATGAAGAAATCATCGATAAGGCCATTGCTTATATGGAACTGGAGGAATTTGAGGACCGGTTTATCGACGAACTGTCCGGCGGCCAGCGCCAGCGCGCTTACATTGCCATGGTCATTGCGCAGGACACGGAATACATCCTGCTTGACGAGCCGACTAACAACCTGGATATTTACCACGCCACCAATATGATGAAAATCGTCCGCAGACTGTGTGATGAGTTGGGAAAAACCGTGATTCTCGTCCTGCACGAGATCAATTACGCAGCATTTTACTCCGACTATATCTGCGCATTTGTGGATGGAAAAATCTCAAAATTCGGGACGGTGGAGGAAGTGATGACAAAGGAAAATCTTTCCGAAATATACCGCGTAGATTTTGAGATTCTGCAAATCGAAGGGAAACCGTTATCGATCTATTACTAGTGTACTGACACGAAACTGCGTCAGCAACGGATGCTGATTCACCATGATGATTATAAATAATTCAGATGAAAAAGGAGATACTGATTATGAAAAAAATGACTTTACTGACACTTGCAATGGCAGCAGCCCTTTCTATGACAGCCTGCGGGCAGGGGACCGGACAGTCAAAAACAACAGACGGACAGTCCGGCGAAGCGACAGTTTCCGCTGAAGCCGAATCTGCCCTGGCTGAGAGCCGGAATGAAAACGCTCAGGCTTCGGAAACACCGGAATCCGTCACCGTAACGACCCTGAATGGAAACGGAGAGAAGGTGGAACTGGAGGTTCCTTATAATCCGGAGCGCGTTGCCATTCTGGACATGGCGGTGCTTGACATGATGGACAACTGGGGACTGGGCAGTCAGATTGTGGGAATGCCGAAATCCTCCAAAATCGATTATCTGATGGAGTATAACAACAACGACGCCATTGTAAATCTCGGTACTTTAAAGGAAGTGGATATGGAGGCGCTCATGGCCAGTGAACCGGATGTGATCTTTATCGGCGGCCGCTTAAGCGCGCAGTATGACGAACTGTCTAAAATTGCTCCCGTCGTTTACACGGCTGTGGACTATGAGGAGGGCGTGATTCAGAGTGTGAAAAACAACGCGTCCATGATTGCGTCCATCTTCGGGGAGGAAGAAAAGGCGGCTGAGGAACTGGCCGGAATCGACGCCCGTGTGGAGACGCTTCGTCAGGCGGCAGAGGGAAAGACCGCAGTGATCGGAATGGTGACCAGCAGCAATTTCAACACGCTTGGTGACGGAAGCCGCTGCTCCCTGATCGGCAATGAAGTTGGATTCACCAATCTGGCCAATGATGTGGACTCCACACACGGCAATGAATCCTCCTTCGAACTTCTCGTTTCCTTAAACCCGGATTATATCTTTGTCCTGGACCGTGATTCCGCAATCAACACGGAAGGCGCGAAGCTGGCGGGAGAAGTGATGGATAACGAACTGGTAAAGAAAACAGATGCATACAAAAACGGCCGTATTGTCTACCTGACGCCAACCGTATGGTATCTGGCGGAAGGCGGCATCACCGCTGCCGATGTGATGTTAAGTGACTTAGAAGCGGGGATTCTGGGACAGGAATAGAAAAATGTTTTGCAAACTGTGGCTGTCTTTGCTATAATAGTCTATAATCCAGGTAGTGGAAAGAATTGAAAACAGGAGGGAATCATTGTGGCAGAGACAGAGAACAGAAATACTCATAAAGTATATGAAAAAGATAAAATCGGCGAAGTACAGATTGCAGATGAAGTGGTAGCCATCATTGCCGGCCTTGCGGCGACGGAAGTAGACGGTGTGGATTCGATGGCAGGCAACATTACCAACGAACTGGTTGGGAAGCTGGGGATGAAGAATTTATCCAAGGGCGTAAAGGTCGAAGTAACGGAAGAGCACGTATCTGTAGACTTATCTTTAAACATCAAGTACGGCTTCAGCATTCCGGAAGTCTGTGAAAAGGTACAGGACAAGGTAAAGAGTGCGATTGAGAACATGACGGGACTTACCGTGCTGGATGTGAACATCAAGATCGCCGGCGTGTCGATGGAAGAAAACCGGTAAGAACGTAATAAAGAGAGACGAAGCTGCGCAGAGAGAATTCTGCACAGCTTCTTTTTTCGTTAAAACGGTTTACGTGGATAAGTATTTCCAGAGAGTCCGGCTGCAGCGTGAGAGTTTTTTTGGAGACTGGCAGGCCAGGACGACATTGGCTGCGACGGGCTCCTGTAACGGTATCACTACGACATTTTCATGGCGGAATACATCTAAATTGCTGTAAGGAAGCAGGCTCACCGCCTCTCCGGCGGCGACGGCGCTGACAATGGATTCTATCTTGGCTGTCCGGGTGACAGCGGGCTGGAATCCTTTTTTTTGACATGCCGTGAGACACAGCCGGTGGATGCTGCTGTCGGGATGCATCAGAATAAACGATTCTCCGGACAGTTCTTCCAGAGGAACGGCTGCCCTGCCCGCCAGCGGATGGTCTGTGGGGGTCAGAAGCACCAGCCGGTCGTGAGCCAGCAGATGGCATGTGCTCTGAATGCCGGTAAGCAGCTCCGGACGGCCGATGACCAGATCGTAGCTGCCATGGCGGAAGCCCTGCCGCAGCGGTTCATCCTCCACTTCGTCAATCAAGAGGGAAATCTCCGGATGAGACTCGGTAAACTGCTTTAAAATGGGATTTAAGCGGTACTGATGCAGAATAGGAAGGACTCCTAAATGTATGATGGATTTCCGGCTGTCCTGATATGGAGCAAGATGCTGCTTCATTCCCTGAATACCCTTCAAAAGCTTAACCGCATCTGGATAGAGGGCGCGTCCGGCCTCCGTTAAAGATGCGTGGCGGCGGCTTCTGTCAAACAGCTGGACATCCAGCTCCAGTTCCAGATTCCGTATCTGTTTGGACAGGGTGGACTGAGCGATATGAAGGCTTTCCGCCGCGTCAAAAAAAGTGGAGCTTTCCACGACCGCCACAAAGTACTGCAGTTGATCAAATGTCATATTCCGCCTCCGTTCATTCATTCGGTTATGGAAACAATGATACCACAAAAGGAATTGATTGTACAGGCGGTTTCCGGTACAGTTGAGGGGAAACGAAGCGCCGTTCCGGCCAGCGGCGGCCGGAACGGAAGGCTGAACTGTTACGGAAAAGCCAAGAGGCTGGCGGGCTTCTATACGACAACAGGAACGGCAAAAAGGAGGAGTTTTCATGGATCTGATCATCGGTGTAACCGGGGCCAGCGGAACGATATACGCAGTAAAGCTTCTGGAGGCCTTAAAGGAGAGGAAAGAAGTTGTAACCCATGTAATATTCAGTGATTACGCCTGGATCAATCTGGAGATTGAAACAGAGTATACGAAAGAGGAGATTCTTTCTCTGGCGGACCACTGCTACGATAACCGCGACTTGGCGGCCTGTATCTCCAGCGGCTCCTATCCGGTGGATGGCGTGGTTGTCCTGCCGTGCAGCATGAAGACGCTGTCGGGAATTGCGAATGGATACGCGGACAATTTGATCACCCGTGTCTGTGATGTCGCCCTGAAGGAGCGGCGCCGTCTGGTGGTCTGTCCCCGGGAGACGCCGCTTAACACCATTCATTTAAAACATCTGTATGAACTTTCGCAGATGGGCGCTGTCATAGTGCCTCCCATGCCGGCATTTTACAACCACCCGGAGACCGTGGAGGACATTGTTAATCACCAGATTATGAAGATTCTGGACCAGTTCCGGATTCCATGGGAAGGTGCAAAACGATGGGGAGAGAAGGTGCGGGACCATGTTTGAGGAACTGATGGATTTTACCATGACAGGCCACGGTGTCTCTGTGCAGTTTCGGGTGCTCCGGATGGGAACCGACTGTCTGGTGCTGGCAGCAGGCGGAGATACGGGCCATATTGGAGCCATTGCCTTCGGTGACAGAGATGAATGCCTGTCAAATGCCAGAGAAGGCCACAGGGAAGGCGTGGTGACTGAACTCATTTACCGGGAACTGGAATCCGTGGTTCCCGGGGGGCTGGCCGTACTGGCCGGCATCCATGTGGACGGAATAACGAAGGAACAGATCATCGGCGTCATTGCGCTGTGCGAAGAAGGCGCTCACCGGATTGCCGCCGGTTTGAGGCAGGATCAGCAGGATCAGAAGGAAGAAAAAGGAGGAAATCAGAATGGTTGAAGATTTACGGAGTGCGGTGGAGGAACTGAAAAAGTATGAAAATCAGATCGCCTGTACAGATACAGAGGTAGATTCCTACGCAGAAGTTGCGGGAATTTACCGCTATGTCGGTGCGGGCGGTACGGTAAAGCGGCCGACGAAGGAGGGACCGGCGCTTCTTTTCCGCAATATCAAAGGATTTCCGGACAAACAGGTGCTGATCGGCCTGCTGGCTTCCAGGAAACGGGTGGGGTATCTGCTGGACTGCCCGCCGGATAAGCTGGGCTTTCTTTTAAAGGACGCGGCCGCGAACCCCGTCATGCCGGAATTTACGGAGAGCGGAGATGTGCCGTGCCAGGAGGAGATTCATTATGCGTCGGATGAGGGCTTCGATATCAGAAAGATTCTTCCGGCGCCTCAGAACACGGAGGAGGATGCAGGCCCATACATTACCATGGGCATGTGCTACGCCTCCGATCCCGTTACGGGAGATGGGGACGTGACGATTCACCGTCTCTGCCTGCAGTCGGCGGACGAGATGACTATGTTTTTCACTCCGGGAGTACGTCATCTGGACGCATTTCGGGAAAAGGCGGAGCGGGAAGGCGTGAATCTGCCCATCAGCATCAGCATTGGTGTGGATCCGGCCATCGAGATCGCCTCCTGCTTTGAACCACCCACTACTCCGCTGGGCTTCAATGAGTTATCCATCGCAGGCGCGCTCCGCAAAAAGCCGGTTCGTATGGCAAAATGCCGGACCATCGACGAATACGCCATCGCCAACGCAGAATTTGTCATTGAGGGGGAGCTGGTGGCCGGTAAGCGGATGCGGGAAGATATCAATACTAATACGGGAAAGGCCATGCCGGAGTTTCCGGGATATACCGGCCACGTGTCAGGGGAACTTCCGGTCATAAAGATCAAAGCGGTTACCCATCGGAAAAATCCAATGATCCAGACCTGTATCGGGCCCAGCGAGGAACACGTGAGCATGGCGGGAATCCCAACGGAGGCCAGTATCCTGACCATGGAAGAGAAAGCGCTTGCCGGGCGCGTGAAAAACGTTTATGCCCACCGCTCCGGAGGAGGCAAATACATGGCGGTCATACAGTTCGCCAAACAGGTTCCCAGTGATGAGGGAAGGCAGCGTCAGGCGGCGCTTATCGCCCTCACCGCATTTCCCGAGCTGAAGCATGTGATTGTGGTGGATGAGGATGTGGATATCTTCGATTCGGACGATGTTTTATGGGCGCTTAACACCCGATATCAGGGCGATGTGGATACTATTACCATTCCAGGAGTCCGCTGCCATCCGCTGGACCCAACAGAGGGACCGGAATATAATCCTATGCTGAAAGACCGGGGAATCAGCTGCAAGACCATTTTCGACTGCACTGTTCCATATGGCCTGAAGGACCGGTTCCAGAGATCGAAATTTAAAGAAGTGAATATGGAAGACTACGAGATCCGGCCATTGGTATAAAGGAGGTTCTTTCCCGGCTTTGGGTGTGGGGCCGCGCCGATGGGCTTGATATCCCGTGTCCGCCTGGCTTCCTACTCGCCACAAAAATGAACGTGACTGTCGGACACAAAGCCCATGTGTTCGCCAGTCACGTTCATTTTTGCGGTTCGTATCCAGATGGCGGCACACTGGGATATCAAGCCCATCGGCACGGCCCCACACCCAAAGCCGAGAAAGAACCTAAAGGATCCGGAAAAAGTAAATCCGTGCGGTCTGATGCAGCTGCCGGGTATCATACCGATTTCCTGAAACCTGCGGAAAAGCATGAAACGGTGGACAATTCCTGCTTTTAAGTATAACATGGTGTTAGAAACATAAAGGAGGATAACCCATGAAAGCGAGGCGAATTTACCCATCAGCACTGGTCCTGTCCCTTTTATTCCTGTCGGGCTGTTACAGAGGCCCTGTTCAGGAGGAGGAGACGCTGCATCTGATACAGGAAAATGCTGCCTCCCTTCCGGGAGGAGAGAGCGCGGACTTATGGCAGGACGAGCATAATACGTATGACAGCTACAGATTATCAGATGGAACAAGTCTTTTGACGGTCTATAAGACCGTTGGACCGGACAACTATTACGTAGCCGGGACCGTGAGTTTTAATGATTTAAATGAATCTGCCCGTAAGGCCATAGATGGTTATTACGAGGAACAGGGACTGCTCTACGACACGGAGACAGAGCTTCAGAAGGCCTATGAGGATTACCTGTCCTGCCGGCAGAACGGAACGGTGTATCAGGAACGCCGTGTCCGTCAGGAGATTACGCCTTCCGCAGCTAATGATACAATGGTATGCTTTATCACAATCGCTGCAATTCCGGTAAGCGGCCAGGAATCAGAGGAGATTCGGCTGGGGGCCGTGTTTAACAGGGAAACAGGGGCGGTATACAGCAACTGGGATTTGTTCAGCCTGCCGGAAGAAGAGGCAAGACAGTGGCTCTTAGATGCTTCGGACGCTGTCAGCCCGGAACTGCGCGGGGAGATGGAAGCAGCCCTGCGGCCGGAGTATATTCTCCTTTTTCCAACCCACTTAGAGATCACCTATCCCCGTGGAACTCTCCCCAGCCAGGAATACAGCACCGGTATTGGCTTGAATTATGATGACAGACTTCTTTCAGTACTGGAACCGTGGGCGGTTCCTGATGGAACTCAGAGTGCGCAGGCCGATCGTTGATTAATAAAATTGAATATATATAATAAGCATGGAAAGCCAACTGTTATTTCCTGATTACAGTTGGCTTTCCATGCTGTACGATCTCCTGCGGCTTCTCATGCCTGTCTGCCGCAATTCCCTGCTCTTTTAGTATGCCTGGCATAATAAACAAGATCCATCCCGTCCTTAATCTTTTCCATCCGCCCAGTCTTTGTATACCCCATTTTCTCATACAGGTGGCAGAGCTTTGCCTCCTGGCTGATTGTATCAAGCTCCCATCTTTGGATCTCCGGATACAGTGCCTCAGCCAGTAAAATAGCCTGCTGCGCATATCCGTGTCCCTGGAATTCAGGAAGAATGAATAACTGCTTGAGCCTGCATAAAGTTTCGAAGTGGCTGATGCGGACCGCACCGATATGCTTTCCGGATAAGCAGATAAAATAGTAATCCGTAAACGGGTCTTTCAGTCTCTGAAGCGTACGGTCCTTCGTCTCCGCGCCTGGATTGGAATCATAATCCTGGTATTTTTCCAGAAGCTGGTGGAAAGAAATGGTCTGTAATTGGTAAAGTTCCTCGCAGTTTGAGAGCCCGGCCTTTGCCAATGTGATCTCCTTACTCATATCTGTCTCCTTACATCATCATTCCATAATCATATATTTTGTAATTTTTATCCAGTGCTTTTCTGCCTACCAGGAAGTTCCGGCCGCATTCTCCGGAGCCCCACTGCGGTGCACGGGCCTCTGCCTTATCTGACCATTTCTGATAGAATTCCACAGGTACAACCACATAATCCTTCAGATTCTCCTGCCGGGCTTTGTGTTCCGCGCCGGGATAGGAAAATGCCCTGTTGTCTCCGATATACTGTTCACGATCCAGGGTGGTGATGGAACGGATGAGATACGTTTCCATGGATTCCCCCTTCAGGAATGCTTCTTTCTCATTTTTCAGCGTAATCCTGTCTGCTTCCGTATTGGGAAGAAGGTTTTTCATTTCATTAAAATCCCCCGTTATCTGGTTTAAGAAGTAACGGGCCACAATGATCTCGGCTGCCGTTTCAGGCCGGTCTTCATATCGGATGCTGCGGGTGCCGACGGTCGTATCTGCAGGTACCGGATAGCTGCGCGGTGCCAACAGGCAGAATGCCGCCAGAAAGGCCGCGGCTCCCAGTACGGATGCAGTCCAGACGGTTTTCTTTTTCATAGGCTCTCCTCCTTATTATGGATGATTCTACCATTGAAGCGGAAAAAAGACTTTAAGGATTTATGAAAATTCTGTTACGATTCCCATAGGAACTACAAAATTGACCATCCATTTTTTGGAGATGGCGCCTGATGGAAACTGTTATAATAAAACTGTGAAAATTGAACGAAAAAAGGCAAAACGAAAGGAGGACTGATTTCCTTATGGTACAGAATTACATAATGGCAAAGGAGGCAAAAGAGGTACCTGCACTGCTTGCCCAATATGAGGGACGCGGAAGGATTATAGCAGGCGGTACCGATCTGGTGCTGGATTTGCAGAGCGGAAAGTATCAGGCGGACTGTCTCGTGGATATCACGGGAATTCCAGAGCTGACCGGGATCAGGCGGGACGGCGGGATTCTGGAGATCGGTGCGGCAGTCACCCATAATCAGGCGGCAGCGAGTTCCATGATCAGGCAGTACGCATATGCGCTGGCAAAGGCGTCCCATTCCGTTGGCTCCAATCAGATTCGCAACTGCAGTACCATCGGCGGCAATCTTGTAAACGGCCAGCCGGCGGCGGACAGTGCGGTGGCACTGGCAGCACTGGGCGCATCGGTGGAGGTGGTAAATGGAACCGGAACAGAAGTGCTTTCCATGGATCGTCTTTACGCCGGATTTGGAAAGAGTACGGTTGACAGCACGAAGAGTCTGGTTACGAGGCTTCTGGTTCCGGCGGCAGGACCCGGTGAGGGAAGCGGTTACGCCAGACTGGAACAGAGAAAGGCTCTGGCGCTGCCCATGGTCTGTGTGGCGGCATTTCTGGCAGTCAGGGATGGCGTGGTGGAACGGTGCCGTATTGCCATGGCTCCGGTAGGTGTGGGACCGGTGCGCGCAGAGGCGGCGGAGACGTTTCTGACCGGAAGAACAGCTTCGAAGGAGCTGTTTCAGGAGGCGGGAAGACTGGCGTTAGAAAATGCGAATCCCAGGGACAGCCTGATCCGCGGTTCGAAGCATTACAGGGAGGAAGTCCTTCCGGTGATGGTGGAACGGGCGCTGCTGGAAGCATTTTCCGATGCCGGAAACGGGAAAAAGGAGGTGGAGCAGGAATGAAGCTGTCCTTTATATTAAATGATGTACCGACCCGGGTGGAGATCGAGCCGTTTGACTTACTGGCGGATGTTCTGCGGGACCGGCTGGGGCTCACCGGAACGAAGAAAGGCTGCGGACAGGGGGAATGCGGTGCGTGTACCGTGATTGTGGACGGAAAAGCGGTCAATTCCTGTATGGTTCCGGCGGCGCGTGTGGAAGGCTGCCGCGTTGTCACCATAGAGGGCTTAAAGACAGCAGGAAAACCCCATCCCATCCAGCAGGCGTTTATCGACGCAGGGGCTGTTCAATGCGGCTTCTGTACGCCGGGAATGATTCTGTCGGCCAAGGCGCTCCTCGATGAGAAGCCCCATCCGACGAGAGAGGAGATCCGAACCGCGCTGGCAGGTAATCTGTGCCGCTGTACCGGATACGTGAAAATAGAACAGGCCGTGGAGCTTGCAGCCCGCGCGCTGGCCCTTATGGAAGGAGGCGAAACGGATGAAGGCGGAAGGTGAAGTAGGAAAACCATTGCCAAGAATTGACGCTCTGGAAAAGGCGACCGGACTGGCAGCGTTTACCACGGATTTAAAGCTTCCCGGGATGCTGCATGCAAAAGTACTGCGAAGCCCGTATCCACATGCCAGAATCGTGTATATCGATACGGCGGAGGCGGAAAAACTGCCCGGAGTACGTGCCGTAGCTACCTATAAAAATACAACGGAATGCCATTTTAACAGCTCCTGCAGCGAGGCGAACCCGCCTGCGGTTCCTGTGGAGGATGAGCAGGTCTTTAATCAGGAACTGCGTTATGTGGGCGATGAGGTGGCAGCGGTCGCCGCGGATACGGAGGAGACGGCAAAGCAGGCTCTTAAGCTGATTCGGGTGGAATACGAGGAGCTGCCTGCGGTCTTTGATCCTCTGGAGGCCATGAAACCAGATGCGCCGCCCGTTCATCCATGTTTTATCGGAAATAACATTGCCGGCATGGCAAAACTTCCCATGGGAGATCTGGAGAAGGGGTTTGGGGAGAGCGATCTTATCCTGGAAGAACGGTTTAAACTTCCCGTGGTAAAGCACTGCCAGCTGGAGACGCAGGCCGCGGTGGCGGATTACTCTGCATCGGGTCATTTGACGGTGTGGTCCACGACCCAGAGTCCCCATCCCTTAAAGAATCTTCTGGCGAAGCTGTTCGGGATGCCGGCCAGCCGGGTCCGTGTACTGAATCCCCCCTATATCGGAGGCGCGTTTGGTTCCCATGTGGGAATGAGCGGAAAAGCGGAACCCATAGCTGCTGCACTGGCGATCCTTGCGGGAAAGCCGGTACGGTTTGTCTATGACAGAAAAGAAGATTTTATCGCTTCGACCACCAGGCACTCCGGTTACATAACGGTGAAGCTTGGAGCGAAGCGGGACGGAAGCTTCCAGGCCCTGTATCTGAACGCCGTTTTAAACACAGGAGGTTACGCTAATGCGGGACCCGACGTGACAGCGGTTCTGGGCGTGACAAATATAAGCATTTATCAGATTCCCAACGTATTGTACGACGGTCTCTGCATCTATACAAACACAACTACAGCAGGTGCCATGAGAGGCTTTGGCAATCCGCAGGGAAACTTTGCGGTGGAGTCCACGGTCGATATGATGGCCGAACGGCTCGGCATGGATCCGATGGAGCTTCGTCTGAAAAATGTTATGACTCCATACGCCCCCTGGCTTCCACCGTATCCCTGCGCTACATGCGGCCTTGCGGAGTGTATGGAAAAGGGAGCGGAGAAGATCGGCTGGACTGACAGAGACAGGCTCAAAAAGACCACGGACAGCAAAAAAGTGCGGGGCATCGGAATGGCGGCTGGAACTCATTTAAGCAACTCCTGGCCTTTTGCGGTGGAGTTTGACAACGCCTATCTGACCGTTATGGAGGACGGTTCCGCCAATTTAGCGGTGGGTGTTCCTGATATGGGACAGGGAATCGCCACCACGCTGTCGCAGGTAGCGGCCTCCTCCCTGGGAATTCCCATGGATCAGGTGAGCATCGTCTTTGGAGACACGGCCAGCACCCCTTACGACATCGGAAGCCATGCCAGCAGAACGCTTTATTCGGCGGGAACTGCGGTAGAGGCGGCGGGACGGGATGCAAAACAGAAGATCCTGGAGTTTACCGCAGAGCAGCTGAAGGCGGATCTGAAAACTCTGACGCTGGAGAATGGGATGATTTCCGTAAATGGAGAACCTTGCATGACCATCGGGGAAGCGGCCCATCTGATTCACAGGTCCAACCGGCAGATCATCGGAATCGGCCAGACCGTACCGTTTAATGCGCCTCCGTGGCACGCTCATTTTGCAGAGGTTGAAGTGGATCTGGAGACGGGGCAGACTGAGGTCCTTCGTCTTGCGGCGGCTCACGATGTGGGCCGGGCCATCAATCCGGATATTGTGGAAGGACAGATTCACGGTTCTGTGCTGCAGGGAATCGGCTATGCCTTAAGCGAACAGATTGTCTATGACAAAAAGGGAAGGCAGGCCCAGGACAGCTTCCATAAATATTACCTTCCAACGATTCTGGAGACACCGGATATCGATGTAATTCTGGTGGAAACCAACGAGCCGAGCGGTCCCTTCGGAGCGAAGGGCGTCGGAGAATGCGGCCTGGTGCCGACTGCTGCAGCCATCGCCAATGCAGTTTACCATGCGACGGGAATCCGGTTCCATGAGATTCCCATAACAGAAGAAAAGATGTTAGAAGCAATAAAAAAGGAAAAGGAGTGATTTATCATGAAGAAAATGTTTCCAAAGCTGTTTGAACCGGGGCAGATCGGTACCCTGAGAGTAAAGAACCGTCTGGTAAAGGCGCCTCAGACGACGGGACTCAGCAACAAGGATGGCACCGTGACTCAGAGACTGGTCGATCACTACACCCATCTGGCCGACGGCGGAGCCGGTCTGGTAATTGTGGAATACGCCTATATTGACGACATTGCCAGCAAGTCCTGCCACTGCCAGGTTGGCATCAGCAGCCATGAGCACATTGCGGGGCTGGGCTGGCTGGCGGACAGCATCAAGAACCATGGAGCAAAAGCCGGAATTCAGATCGAACACTGCGGCCGCCAGAGATTCCTGGGACCGCCTATGAAATCAGCTTCCGCGATTCCGTGGCCCATGCTTTACGACCAGTTTCACGCGATCCCGGAGGAATTGACCATCGACGAAATCCAGGTTCTCATCGAGGCCTTTGGAGATGCGGCGAAACGTGCCGTGGATGCCGGCTTTGATCTGGTGGAAATCCACGCGGCTCACGGCTATTTAATCACGAACTTTCTTTCTCCTTTTACGAATAAGAGAGGCGACTGGTACGGCGGATCGAGAGAGAACCGCTTCCGTTTCCTGGGACAGGTGGTGGAAAACTGCCGCAGGAAGGTGGGACCTGATTTCCCGTTAACCGTCCGCTTATCCGGAACGGATTATGAACCGGATGGAATGACCATCGAAGATACCATTTACTATGCGAAAGAGCTGGAGAAACTGGGAATCGATGCCTTCCACATTTCGGGCGGAGATCACCACACCATGATTCACCAGGTAAGCCCCATGGCAATGCCGGTCTGTTACAATGTATGGGCGGCGGAGGCCGTGAAAAAAGAGGTGCACGTTCCTGTTATGGCCTCCGGTTCCATTACGCTTCCTCAGTACGCGGAAGATATTCTGGAGCAGGGAAAGGCAGATTTCATCACGCTGGGACGTCCGATGTGGGCGGACAACGAGTGGGTGAAGAAGGCGATGGAAGACCGTCCGGAGGACATCCGCCCGTGTATCCGCTGCAACGAAGGCTGTCTGCAGAGAAGCTCCTTCCTGGGGCGTACTGTCATGTGTGCAGTGAATCCGGTGCTGGGCTTCGAAGAGGATCTGGCTGTTAAACCGGCGGAAACGAAGAAAAAAGTTGTCATTGCCGGCGGCGGTCCGGCAGGGATGGAAGCTGCCCGCGTTTTAAAGCTGAAAGGCCATGATGTCACCATCTACGAGATGAGAAAACTGGGCGGCTATCTCCACGAGGCGTCGGCCCCTGAATTTAAGGAAGATATCCGGCATCTGATCGATTATCAGATTCACCAGATTGAAAAGCTGGAGATTCCGGTTGTCAGCGAAGAACTGACTCCGGAGATGGTGAAGGCCGGGGGATACGATGTGGTGATATCTGCGGTTGGAGCGGAACCTGTGATTCCGGCGGTTCCGGGTATCGATGGGAAGAATGTGATCAACGCGCTTGCCATTCTGGACCGTCATCCGGAGATCGGTAAAAAGGTGGTGGTCGTTGGAGGAGGAATGATCGGTACGGAGACGGCCATCGATCTCGCTGAAAAAGGCCACGAAGTAACGATTGTGGAGATGAAGGATGCCATTATGGCAGACTGTGCCGTGACGGATGTTATTGCCTATTATGAGAAGATTGGAAGAAACCGCATCGCGGTCATTCCGGGGCTGCGGGTGACGGAGGTGACAGAACAGGGCGTGCGCGGAGTAAATGACCGGACCGGACGCAGAACAGAGCTTCCGGCGGACAGTGTCGTTATCGCGGTAGGATTAAAGCCGCGTCATGCGTTCTACGACACGCTGGCGGGAGAACCAGATCTGGAGGTCTATGAAATCGGCGACTGCGTGAAGGCAGGCAAGATTCTGGATGCGTTCCATACCGCATATAAAACGGCAGTGCGCATTTAATTAATAAGATAAACCTATGAGGCCCTGCAGAAGAGACTGTCTCTTCTGCAGGGCCTCATAAGTATATACTGGCTGCGTATGAGGAATCATACAGGAATCCGGATCCAGAATTTCTCCATATACCTGGCGGCGGTTGGGGAATCCAGTTCCAGCTTTTCCATCAGTTTTTTGAGGGTATCATCATATGAAAGACCGGTTTCCTGATAAGAGGAAATCAGGGCACGGGCCCCTTTTTCAATCCCCTTCTCGATTCCCTTCTCGATCCCCTTCTCGATTCCTTTCTCAACTCCTTTTTCAAACCCATCATTCACCAGCATCTGACCTAATGGTGTCATGAACAGCACCTCCTTTATTTGAGTTAACTCCTGGTTTGACAAAAATTTGTTAGCAAGTGTATACAGGACAGCCTGCATCTTTACGATTTCTCCCTGTGACAGGGCGCCGGATTCCGTAATCAGGCGGTTTGCCAGAATAATGCGGTCTTTTTGATCCGTGGTACCTGACATCAGTGTGGTGAGCAGCAGAGGCACAAGATCTGCCCGGTTCAGCACTTCACCGTTTTTCTGCTTTTCAAACAGTTCATCCGCGTTATTGTTCTTCAGCCGGACAGGGATGATTCTGTAGGTATTATGACCTGTTTTTAATTCATTACGGATTTCCTTTACTGTTGATGAGCAGATCACATAAGTGGTAATATCGACGCGGCAGATATAGGAGGTGACCGCTTCGTAACTGCGAAAACGGCGGAGATCCTCCTCCTTAATACTGTCGCTTTCAAATTCCAGATGAATCCAGCTCCGGTCCGGCTTGATGAAGTTAAAATCTTCATATAACTGCTTTGCCGTCAAATAGACAAATTCTGTCGGACCAACAGTTACGGGTTCCGCCGTAATTCCAAGGTACGACAGAAGTTCATCCCCGAAAAACTGCATGGAACTTTTTAGAACCAGGTCTTCCGCCGGAAAATTGTCAGGAATGTCTTTTGCGGCGTCTGCATCGTTTGTATTGCTCATATAGCCTCCGTTCCAGCTATATAAGAACCTATCTCCATTATAATAGTTTTCAGTAAAACAGACAATAGCCCTGCTTGTTTTATTCGTTTTTGTGGTAATCATGAAATTAATTCCGGTAAGGTGGATTTCTTAAGTCCGAACGGACAGAGAATGCCAGACAGAACAGGCAGATGGAATGCCGGCAGAAGCCGGTTTCCGGCGGCGATAGCTTCTTATAAAGGCTGTCGTCTGTTTTGTATATAGAAGTATAGCATAAGCTGCCTGTTTCAGGCAACCTCATTTATGAAGTTTCCTGCAGTAACGGAGGTGCAGCGAGCTGTCTTTTCCGACGGATTTATGGTAAGATAACAGTAATAAACCAGACTTTTGAAAAGGAGTACCTGCCAATGGAAAAAGAGTCAATTACCTGTTTTCAGTACAAACTGCGTAACCTGGCGTGTGATGGGGAAATTCTTAAGCTGTTAAAGGCGCTTCATGAGCGCTGCGGAGGCCAGTGGGTCTACAGCGTTCATCAGAATTACGAAGTTTACCCGGATACTCCGGAACTCAGTGAAGCGTTTTTCTATCCGGAGTGGTGGAAACGCAGAGTGGTAAGGCCTGCCTTTCCAGGCATTCAGGAGTTTGGCTGGGAGGAAGGGCGGTCATTTCATTTTATTCACAGTTCCCAGACCGTGAACGGGGAGGTGCGCCATCTGCTGCAGATTCGCGGTGAGGAAGAATTTACGGAGGAGGATCATGTGCTGTTGGATTATGCCTGTATTCTGACCGGATATATGAAGGCGCTTCCTGCGGCATCGGAGGGGATCAGTACTCTTATGGGAAATGCGTACAGGGGAATTCGTCCGGAGACAATTCCCGAAGGGGTATTCCCGGAGAATGGGTATGGTATTGTTGTGCTGGAGCGGGGAGACAAAGGTATTTTAAAGCAGCAGGGATACTTGGGATACAGACTCCACCGCAGCTTCCGGAAATGCCTGCGGTATTGTTTCCTGGACGAGACGCATTTGCTGCTGTTTGTCTCTGCTGACAATGTTATGAAGGTGACAGAGCAGCTGGAAGAGATCATTGGATTTGGCGATGATGATATGATTATGGGGATCAGCGGACTTTACAGTGCAGCGGAAATGGACCAGGCTCTGGGAGAGGCACGCCATTCCGTGGAAGTGGGAAATTTAACGGATATGGATCGTACGGTATTTTTTCACTGTGAACTGGGGATATTCCGGATTCTGGATTATCCGAAGCCGGGAAGTCCCGTGAACCGTCTTTTGGATCAGATGACGGAAAAGCTGATGGAATACCCGAAAGAAAAACGGGATGCGTTGTCCGATACCATGTGCTGCTTTGTCAAGAATCATTATAACTACCAGAAGACGGCGGACGCCATGTATGCTCACGTCAACACCATCCGTTACCGTATCAGTCTGCTGGAGAATTTATGGAGCTGCGACCTGCAGAGAGAAGAAGACCGTCTTCTGTTTGAGGTGGTCAGCCGCCTGCTTCCGCTTTGGGTTAAGGAAACCGGATATGAATAACCGGAAGCAGTGTGACGATGGAACGTAACTGTTGACGATTGATACCGCTGCATCATTGGAATTTGATGATTTTGCAGCGGTATTTTTGTTGATGGAAAAAATGAAGGCAACTGCGTTGTAAGAACGATATAAAAATCCAGTACCAGATACTGACCCGACGCCAGACCCCGAATCCGGACCATAATTCCGGTCATAAATCTTCTGGTGGAGGTTCCTCCTGGGCGGTAACCAGTGGAGTACAGGGCTCCTGGAAACAGGATTCCCGCGGCTGGCAGCTCCTGAATGGAGTCTGGTATTACTTAAAGCCGGACGGAGCAATGCTTACAGGCTGGTTATCATCCGGAGATAAGTGGTATTACTTAAATGCAGACGGCTCCATGGCGACAGGCTGGGTTAAGCTGTCCGGGAAATGGTACTACTTAAATCAGAATGGAGATATGGAAACGGCTTCTAAGGAGATCGAAGGAAAGGTATACTCTTTTGATGAAAATGGAGCGTGTGTGAATCCATAAAACAGGTAAAAAGAGAGAAACACCGGTTAACCATACAGATTAACCGGTGTTTCTTTCTTTTTTGTATTCCGTGTTTAAAAGGAATGGTTTTTACTGCCACGCAGCCGCATCGGGAATGATGAGCAGCTGTCCCGGATAAATCCTGTCTGGATTCTTTATTTTGTCACTATTTCGATGCAGGATAAACTGCCAGTTCTCAGAGGAGCCGTAATACTGTATGGCAATCTTCCATAAACTGTCGCCTGCCTTTACTGTGTACGCTTCCCGGTCGGTAGGAATAAGATAGTAGCAGTCAGGCTCCTTTTTATCCAGGTTTGTCACGAATGTGATCTGTGATTCCCAGCTTTCCGTTCTGCCACTCGTCAGGGAACGAACGGTGAGAACCGACGATACCATCAGCGTCTTCTCATCATGGCCGCGCCAGTTATAATCCTGGGGGAGGTCGGGCACCACCGGTATATCTTTCACCTCATTTTTTATGTATCCATACTGTTCCCCCGGGCTTTTTACTTCGGCTGCAGCCTCTGCTCTGTAAAATGTCTCTATGGTTCCGCCGGGAACGGTTGTTTCTGGCCCGGTTTCGTCACTCTCCCCTTTGATCTTATATTCATAAGACAATTCATATCCTTCCGGCATATCCATGTAGAGTTTACCGCTTTTCAAGCTCTGGTATCCAGGACCGTACGGACTTTCCCGGTATTTTGCTCCATGTTCCGATAATATCACATTCTTATAGTGAGTCTCGTATTGTTTCTGGTCTCCTCCGGTCTTTTCGCTTCCGGTCTCTTCTCCCGGGAGCGTGATTACACGGGAATAGTTAAATTGCTCCTGCTGACAGATTTCCATAAATTCCGGCAGCGTTAACGGACTGTCTTTTGCATACGCGGCGAAGGGGGATTCTGCCATCAATCCTGCTGCCAGTAAGAATGTTAGCAGATACGTTTTTCTCATCATGTTTACCTCCGTACTCCATTTTTATTTCATTATAACCCATTTTCGATTATAACAGGCAGTTTTATCCAAAATGTTGCGCCGCCGCCTTCCGTTTCGCCCACCGAGATCCGGCCGCCGTGAAGCACGGCCAGTTCTTTGGCGATGGAGAGTCCCAGGCCGAAATGGCGTTTATCCGTTCTGGAGGAGTCGCCCCGATAGAAACGGTCAAAAATATGCGCCCTGGCTTCAGGAGGAATTCCGCAGCCCTGGTCTGCTACGGAAATGGTCAGCTCCTTCCCGTTTGCGGCAGCGCTTATGGTAATCCCTCTATCTTCAGGGGTATAGGACACAGCGTTGTCTAAAAGGATTGTGAGCAGCTGTTTTAAACGGAAGGAGTCGCCGGTTACATGGGGCAGCGTCTCTTCCGGCAGATCCAGGAACAGCCGGATCCCGCTGCTCCTGCATACCGGTTCATAGAGCTCGTAGGTTTCAATGAGAAGCGTATCCATATCCACGGTTTCCCGTTTGACAGACCAGCTGCCGGCATCCGTGGAAGCGAGAAGCAGCATATCCCCTACAAGTGCGGCCATGCGGCTGCATTCCGCACGTATGTTTTTTAAGTACTGCGTCTGCTTTTCCATACATTCTGCCGATCGCGGGGCAGCAGAACTTTCTTCTGCCGCGGCAATGGCGGTGACACTGGATTCGATGACTGCCAGCGGGGAGCGAAGCTCGTGGGAGGCGGCAGCAATGAATTCGTTCTGGCGCTTCCTGCTCACTTCCACTGGTTCCAGGGATTTCCCTACGAAATACCAGCTGACGAGAAAGAGGGCTGCGATTCCCAGAAGATCGAACAGCAGGAAGCGGGGGCCCTGATCCTTCAACAGGACGATGCCAGGCGTGCGGTATCCCAGGAGAGTCAGGCTCTGGTAACTCCTGGCGGTGGGAAAGACAAGGATTGTGCCATAGTAGGAGTCTTTCTGCTCCCCGGTCACCGTGAAGACCGAACTCTGGATTACCGAGGAGGAGACGGGGCGAACTGCCGGATTGACTTTTTCCTTCAGAGCTTCTTCCCGTGCCAAATCGATGAGCGTCTGCCTGTCTGTGGCCGGGACCCAGGAGCCGGAATAAAGGAAGGGTTCCCGGTTCTCCTCAATATGTATAATCAGCTTTTCAGATGCCTCAGTCTGAGCCAGCCAGCTTCCGGAAATGGTGGAGCCGTACTGCATCCGTGATGCGACGGCCACGATCTGATTCTGGAAGGTCTGCAGGGCGTCTTTTTCTGATACGCGAAGGTTATAGAAAAGAAGTCCGGCGACAACCAGGGTCAGGATGGTCCCTGTGGTTACTGTGTACAAAAGGGTCAGCTTTTTGCGGAGCTCTTTAATCATGGAATTCCTCCAGCCGGTAGCCGACTCCATGGACTGTCTGGATCTTTGCATTTCCATGAAGCGATTTTAAGCGCCGGCGTAAAAAATAGATGTAGTTGTCCAGATTGCCGGCCTCCACCTCGGAATCCGGCCCCCACACATAGGAGAGGATGGCGTTTCGCGGAAGTGTCCGGCCCGCATTTCTCATCAGATATTCCAGGAGCGACGATTCCCGGCCGGATAGCGTGACCGTCTCGGATTCGGCGCCGTTTCTGGTGAGCTCATGCTTGACCGCGTCCAGGCTTAAGTTTCCGACGGCCAGACTGGCCGTGTCTGCGGTCCGTCCGGGCCTGCGGGTGACTGCCCGGATCCTTGCCAGGAGTTCCTCCACCGCAAATGGCTTGACCAGGTAGTCATCCGCGCCTGCGTCCAGCCCGTCGATTCGGTCGCCCAGTCCGTCGAGAGCAGTGGTGATGATGACCGGGGTCATAATGGATTTCTGACGGATCGCCTGCAGCAGGCTTAAACCGTCCAGGCTCGGGAGCATCCGGTCCAAAATCATCACATCGTAGGGATATTCCGTCGCATAGTAGAGGGCGTCGTCCCCCCGGCAGCACTGATCCACCTGATACCCCGCCTGTTCTAACTGCATTGCCACTGTGCTGCACAGCACCTTATCATCTTCTACCAGTAAGATTCTCATCTCAGTAATTCCTGCTTTCTTTCTTATTTTAAATCCGTTGTTTCTTCCATTATACCAGAGAAATCTCTAAAAAATCTAAAAACCAGCTGTTTCCAGTTTTTTTAGAGATTTCTCTGGTATGATTACTTTAAAGGGAAATCCGGAACAGGAGAAAGGAATAAAAATATGAAAAACAGTTGTTTAATTACCTCACTGACTCATACGCAAAGCGTGCGTGTGATTGTACAGAAAACAGCGGCGGTGGCTCTGGCAGCGGTCATGGCGGTCATGACTGCCGGATGCGGGGTGAAGGGCCAGCCGGCCAGCGATGCAACCGGCACGAAGGATGGCACAAAGCAGACCACCGGTGCCAATCCGGGGACGGCGGATACGGCTAAAGGGCGTTATGTGGAACAGGCGGTCGCATTTCCGTTCGAAGATGGAACGGAAGGGGTTCTGGATATTATTCAGGATCAGAACGGGGAGATGGTCCTGTTTACCTTAGTTGGCCAGGAGATGGAAGGAAAAAAGAAAGCCTACCGTTATGACGGATCCACCTGGAAGGAAGATACGGCTTCCCCGGTAAAGGAGCTTCCTGACTCCTACTATCTGGCTTATTCCGCCTACGGCCCGGATGGAACGCTGTATGCGGTGTGTTCGGATTCGGATTATAAGGCACACCTCATAAAACTTGCAGACGGACAGCCCATGCAGGAAATGTCCGTCGGGATTGAAGACGCCATGGTACTGCTGAACGGAATCTATGTCAGCGATGACAGCACCATCCTGATTCCCTCCAATGATCAGGTTATCGTCGTGAGTCCGGATGGCACTGTGGAGAAAAAGCTTCCACAAAAGTCTTCTTTCAGTAATTTCTGTGACAGCCATACTTTGACGGCCCATACCTTTTTGACGACAGGCGACAGGGGATTTCTCCGGTACGATTTAAAATCACTGGCGGAGAAGGAAGTAATCCCGTTCCAGACCGATGAAACCGATCTGTATGGAAGCCTGGCCGGCGGAGACGGGGATGACTTCTACCTTGCCAATGCCAAAGGAATCCATCACATGGCAGATCAGGGAACCATGTGGGAGACCGTCGTGGATGGCTCCCTGAATTCCATGGGCATGCCCAGTGTGTACATAAAACGTCTCCTCATTGGAAGTGATCATGATTTTTACTTATGGTATACAGAGAGTGAAGAACAGAAGCTGGCCCGCTATACGTATGATGCAGAGATGCCTGCCGTTCCGTCTAAAACCCTGACGGTATACGGTCTGAACCTTTCGGAAAATCAGACCGTGAAGCAGGCGGCCTCCCTTTTCCAGATGGAGCATCCCGATGTCCGGGTTGAGCTGATTGACGGAAACAGTGAATCGGGAAGTACCTTAAAATCCGATACGATCCGTTCCTTAAACGCGGAGCTGCTTAACGGCAGCGGCGCCGATGTGCTGGTGCTGGATGGGCTTCCGGTAGAATCCTATATAGAAAAAGGTGTTCTGGAGGATCTGGGCGATATGATTACCCCCATGGCAGAATCAGGAGAGCTCTATCCTAACATAGCGGAGAATTTTACCGGTTCTGACGGCAGTGTCTATCAGTTTCCGGTCCGTGTTGGCATTCCGGTTATCTATGGAAACGAAGCGGTCATAAAGGAAATGGGAACCATCGGCTCCCTCCGGGCGTGGCAGGAAGCAAATCCGGATCAGGCAGTATTTTTTAAGACTGTCTATGAAAATATCCTGCGGCAGATGATCTATCTCTATTATCCGGAGCTGGCAGGAACAGATGCCGGGCAGCTGGATACGGATAAAGTCAGAAACCTTCTGGAGACTGCCAAAATAACGGGAGATGCCGGCGGGAGCAAGGTAGTCTTTGATGAATCGGAGGACGGAGGCCGCGGCCAGGTTTATAACAGCACCGATACGAGAGGTTTTACCGGTCTGGGTGATTACGGGCTGCTGACAAAGACCACAGAAGTCTCTCTGATGGAGCTTGCCAGTATGATGGACGTTATGTCACCGTCCGCCATGATTGATAAGTACGGATATCATCTGGAACAGTTCAATGATATTTACTATCCGAAGGGGCTTTTGGGAGTCACGTCCTTTGGAAAAGAAAAGGAGACGGCGAGAGAGTTTGTCAAATTTGCCCTGTCCCCGAAGGTGCAGGAAGGGGATTTGAGGGATGGATTTACCGTGAGCAGGACGGCCTCCGACGCCTGGAAAAAACGGACTTCCAACATGAGCATCAGTTTCAGCTTTAACGATACCGGAGAGATGCTCAGTGCAGAATACCCGAATGATAAGAAGAAGGAAGAGATCATGGGAATGCTGGATAAGCTCCATACCCCCATTTCTGTGGACGATATACTGCTGGAGATGATAGTCAGTGAAACAAAAGGATATTTTGAAGGAAAACAGACCGCGGCCGAAGCGGCGGGGTTATTTGAAAATAAGGCGAAGCTGTACTATGCGGAATAGCACACAGTCTGGCCGCCTGGCGCGGAAGGCGTACCTGTTTCTGCTGCCGAGTCTGGCGGGGACGGCCGTGTTTGTCCTGCTTCCGTATGTGGATGTAATCCGCAGGTCATTTTTTGAGGCTGCAGGAGGCCGGTTTGTCGCAATGCAGAACTATTTGACCGTCATGGGCAACCGTGCGTTCCGTCTGGCATCGTTTAATACACTCCGTTTTCTGGTGATCTGCGTACCGCTTCTGGTGGTGGTGTCACTGTTTTGCTCCATGATGATTGCGGGATTAAAGGAGGGGGGGACCGTCTTTAAGACGAGTCTCCTCATTCCGCTTGCGATTCCGGTGGCCTCCATCGTCCTTCTGTGGAAGCTGTTTTTCCATCCGCAGGGGCTGGTTAATCAGATTACCGCGCTGTTTGGCATGCCGGGAATGAACTGGATTGACGGAGATACCGCCTTTGGTGTGCTTGTCTTTACTTATGTGTGGAAGAACCTTGGATACGACGTGGTCCTGTGGGTAGCAGGTCTGGCGGCCATACCGGATGAACTCTATGAGGCCGCCAGGGTAGACGGCGCCGGTATTCTGGCCCGCTTTTTATACGTAACGCTGCCGGGCCTGTCGAAGACGGCGGTTCTGGTGGTATCACTTTCTGTATTCAACTCCTTTAAGGTATTCCGGGAAGCGTATTTAATCGCGGGGGAGTATCCGGATGAGAGTATTTACATGCTGCAGCATCTGTTTAACCACTGGTTTGTAACGCTGGATATTCAGAAAATGAGTGCTGCTTCCGTGCTCCTTTTGCTGGCGGTGCTTCTGCCGGTCATTCTGAAAGGACTGATTCCAGGGAGGAAGGAAGCGTGACGGGGATAACGGCAATGATATGGCAGGAAGGAGGAATAAAGCATGAGATGGTTGAGAGAACGGCTGCCGGAGAAGAAGATTCTTCCGCTCGTCAGAAGGCTGATCCTGTCGGCAATCTGCCTGTTTATCTGGCTGCCCCTCCTGATGATGGCAGGGAATTCCTTCCTTTCCAGGGGGGAGATGCTCTCCCGGTTTGGGCCGGTGTTAAACGGAGGGACTAAAACTGTGAAGGTCACTCTGTTTCCGGACTTTCCCACCTTAAGTCCCTTTGTGGAACTGCTTCTGGATTCGCCGGGGTTTTTCGTGATGTTCTGGAACTCCTGTCTGCAGACGGGAGCCGTGCTGTTCGGTCAGATGGTGGTGGCCGTTCCTGCGGCATGGGCGTTTGCCATGTATTCATTTCCGGGAAAAAAGCTTATGTTTATGGGATATATCATACTGATGATACTTCCGTTTCAGGTGCTGATGACGCCGGATTACTTTGTATTAAACCGGCTGCATCTGTTAGATACCCATCTGGCGGTCATTCTGCCGGGGATTTTTTCTACGTTTCCGGTATTTATCATGACACAGTTCTTTTCATCGATTCCTCTGTCGCTGCTGGAAGCGGCGCGTCTGGATGGGGCGGGAGAAGGGGCTGTGTTCATTCGGATCGGTATACCGATGGGATTTCCGGGAATCATGTCTGCCGGAATCCTGGGATTTTTAGAGAGCTGGAATGCGATCGAGGCGCCGATGGCATTTTTGAAGGACCGGACACTCTGGCCGCTCTCCCTGTATCTGCCGGATATTACGGCGGATAAGGTCAGCGTTGCATGGGTAGCGTCCGTGGCGGCTATGGCGCCCCCGCTCTTTCTGTTTCTGGCCGGACAGAGTTTTTTGGAGCAGGGAATTATGGTATCGGGGATAAAGGAGTAGGGAGATGGAGAGAAGAAAAATACGTAAATGGTGCAGAGACGGTTTCCTGGTGTTTCTGGGGGCCATGGCGGTCTTTACCGTTCTTTCCAGAAGCCTGGATTCCCTGACGGTGCCGCAGGTTGGAACCTCCTATGGTAAGATGGGAAACGTAACTTATGAGATGAATGGGGAAGGGAAATTTACAGCATCAGGAATCACGTATCTGAATCCGGAGGAAGGGCTGAAGGTTCAGTCTGTTGAGAAAACAGCCGGGCAGAAGGTGGAGGCGGGAGAGGTGCTTTTTACCTATCAGATGGAGGGGATTCAGAAGAAGAGGGAAGAACTGGCTCTTTCTGTCGAAAAGATGAAGCTGGAGCTCGATCAGTCTGCGGTGCGTTCCAAACAGATTCCGGGCATATCCGAGGAGACGCTTGCCGTGCAGTCACTGGAAGCGGCAAAGCGGGCTCTCGACTTCGGGTATCAGGATCTGGAGGAAATAAAGCGGGACAGTGAGGAAAAGCTTGCGGATCTTAAACGGGATTACAATCAGAGCATGACCCGGTCTGAGGAGGAGATGGAGGAGGAGACCAGGAGACAGTACCGCACTGCCGAAAGGGCCTATGATGCTGCCGTAGCCAGGAAGGAAAGCGCCGTCAGGAAAGCAGAGCGGGAGGTGGCCGACTGCGAGGAGAAGCTGGCCCGCCTGGAAGAGGAGGGCGCCTCAGACGAAGAGACAGAGAAAGCCCGAAAGGCTCTGGACCGTGCAAATGAGGATCTGGAAGAAGTGCGGGAAGAGCAGTCGTTAAACGTGGCTGAGGCAAAAGCGGCTTTAAACAGTGCGGAGGAAGACTACGGCGATGTCAGTGCCGGAAGGAGAACAGCCGCGGAAGCCTTAAAGAGCAGCTACGAAGCTTCCGTCCAGGCGGTAGAGGCACAGATCAAGGCCGGAGAAAAGGCTGTGAGGGACTTGGAGGAAGCACTCAGCCAGGCGGAACTGGCGGTAACCAATGCGCGGGCCAGGGACGCGGTGACAGCGGCGGAAAATGGGAAGGAGCAGACAGCAGCCAGCCTGGACCGTCAGGGAAAGCAGCTGGATATCACAAAGGCGGAAACGCAGCTAAAAGAACTGGAAGCACTGGAAGCAGCCGGCGGCGCAGTGACGGCTCCCGTGGCAGGTGTGGTGACAGAGCTATCCGTCGTTCCGGGAAAGACCGTGACGGGGGAGGCGCTTGTGGCAATCGGAGACGGGAAGCTGAAATTTGAGGGAACGGTGGATAAGAAACTGGGGGAACTGATTACTGCAGGTACAAAGATCAGCTTACAGTACGGGGAGTCCAGGAGAGCCTGTGAAGCGGTGGTGGAGAGCGTGGACTTTTTATCGGAGGAGGAACAGGCCCGTTTTACCGCATCAGCCCGGGAAGATGTGGGAGTTCTGGGTGCGACGGCCGCATTTTCAATCAATCTGGCATCCCGGCAGTATAATCAGGTCATTCCCATCGCAGGGCTCAGACAGGAATCGGATGGGTACTATGTTCTGGTGGTAAAACCGCAGAAGACGATTCTCGGCGAAGAGCTGACGGCGGAAAAGGTTCCTGTGGAATTACTGGAAAAAAGCAGCAGCCAGGCGGCTGTAGAGGGTGCATTTGGCAATACGGACCGGCTGATCGTATCCAGCAGCAGGATCATTGAGGCAGGCGACCGTGTCAGATTATCCGGAGAGTGAGAGAACAATGAACAGGCTTAAAAGATGGAGCAAAACGTGCAGAGCCGCCAGAGTCAAAACCGTATGTCTGGCAATGCTTCTGCCGGCTGCCCTGTGGGGGATTTCCCTGTGGCAGGGAGAGAAGACAGCACCCTACGCCGGAGATATCCAGATTCGCTACCATGGTCAGGGAATATCCAGGCAGACACTGGAGCAAATAACGGAAGCCGGGCTTAAGCAGGAGAACAAAACATTTCCGGAGACTGCGGCGTGGAGCGTGGAATACGATGTGGAGGCCAGAAATCCGGTGCTTAATTTTAAACAGGATGTAACCTGTATCATGGTCAGGGGAGAGATGGATCAGATTGTAAAGGACCGGCTGGCGGCCGGCACCTATGGCTTTGGAGATGATGATGAGGGCTGCGTCGTAAGCAGTAAGACAGCATGGGAACTGTTCGGTTCCACCAATGTGACGGGCAGTTGGATTACCGTAAAGGGCCAACGCTTTGTCATACGGGGAGTGACGGCTGCTTCCTATCCGATGGTGATTCTTCCGGCAAAGCGGCTGGAGACCGGATTCTTTTCCAACATCTCCTTTTCTTACTCTGGTCAGGAGGGGCTGGAAGGGCAGGCGGAGGAAATGATCATGCGGTTTGGGCTGCCGGGGCATGGAATCAGGATAAACGGGAGCATGTATTATGCGGTCGTCAGGTTTTTCTATACGCTGCCCGGCTGGGCCCTGCTCCTTAGCTTCGGACTTTTTGCCCGGCGGGTAAAGATGGGCAAAAAGCGGCTGTGGAACGTCTTTTCATTTGCAGTGACTGCCGGAATCGCGGCAGTTCTGCTCTGGTATGGCTGCCGGTTCCCGGGAGATTTTATTCCGTCCCGGTGGTCGGATTTTTCTTTTTATGCCGAAAAATTCAGGCAGGTGAGAGAGAACCTGTTTGACATAGCCACGCTGCCGAAGACCCGGTGGGATGTGGAGATGATACGCGCATTTAAGGCCTCCGTATTCTGTTCGGCCGGCGCGGCGCTGTCAATCATAACGGGAAATCTTTTGGTTTCTATCGATAACCATACGTTTTCGCATGTCTTTTTAAAAAGTAAAGACAAAGTATAAATCCGCCCGCCTCTGCAGCCGGAACGGCCAGCCAGACTCCGTCAAGCCCCATGATCAGGGGAAGGAACAGCAGGCATAAGACGATCAGGCAGAGCGTGCGCACAAAGGAAATAACAGCGGATACTTTTCCGTTCGATAAAGCGGTAAACAGAGCCGATGAAAAGATATTGACGCCGGAAAATAAGTAGCCGAACGCGAATACCATGAATCCGTGGCGTGCCAGATCGTATACAGCCGTGCCGGGGTGTGCAAAAATCGTTACGATGATTCCTCCGCCCAGCTGTGCAGTTAAAAATACAAGGATTGAAGTCACACCGGTGAAGAGGAAGGAAGTATTAAATACCTGTTTTAACTGTTTCGTGTTGCGGCTTCCGTAATTGTAGCTGATTACAGGTGAGACTCCCTGCGAAAATCCCATGTACAGCGCGTTTAAAAGGAACTGGGAGTACTGGATAATGGTAATGGCCGCCACGCCGTCTTCTCCCGCATAGTGCATCATCAGAAGGTTGAACAGGAACGTGATAATGCCGGAGGATAAATTGGTCACCATCTCCGAGGAACCGTTTATCAGTGTTTCTTTTAATTCTGCCGCTGTTAGACGGGGGCTTACCAGCCACAGTGCCCTGCGGGAAACGGCAAAGTAGATCAGGCCGAACACCGCGGGAATCATATAGCCGGTCACGGTAGCGATGGCTGCGCCCGCCACGCCCAGCTTAAGCGGTACGATGAGGACATAATCCAGGACCGCATTGCTGATGCCGGCCAGTACCGTGAGGAAGAGACCCAGTCCGGGCCGTCCCTCCGTGATGAAGTACATCTGGAACAGAATCTGCAGCATCAGCGCCGGAGCGAAGGCCATCTGCCATCTCATATACGTCATGCAGTCGCTCATCAGTAAGTCGCTGGCTCCCAGAAGACGTACCAGTGGTTCTGCAAAGAGATTGCCGAGGATCGCCGTTACGGCTCCGACAAGGATATTCAAATATACAATGGAGGTAAACGCAGCCCGTGCATTCCCGGGCTTTCCTTCGCCCATCTTTTTGGCAACGATGGCGCAGCTGCCGGTGGAAAACATGACTGCAATACCGAGCACAATGTTGATGGCCGGGTAAACGATATTAATGGATGAAAGCGCATTGGTTCCGACGAAACGCGATACAAAGACCCCGTCTATAATCGTATAGAGGGAGGTAAATATCATCATGACGGTCGTCGGCAGTGCAAACATCATGAGGGATCCGAATGTAAATTTTTTTGCCAGTGAATAATTCATATAATTTCTCCTGAGTTTCTTGTAAATTTCAGCCGCATGGACTATCATATGGTATAGGGCAGGCCGATAGTCAAGAGGAGAAAATGAGAAAGGAATCACAAGATGGAAAAACAGTCGGAGCTGTATTTTACGACAGGGGAGTTTGCAAAAATTTTGGGAGTCAAGAAGCACACGCTGTTTCATTATGATGAAATCGGATTGTTTTCACCGGCGGTGAAGGATGAGGAGAACCATTACCGGTATTATTTTGTATGGCAGATGGATACATTTGAGGTGATACGGGCGCTGCAGAAGCTGGGGATGCCTCTTGGCGAGATCAGGGAATATATGGAGACGCGGTCGCCGGAGCATTTTCTGGCGCTGGTGGATCAGAAGGAGGTTGAAATTGACCAGGAGATTGAACGGCTGAAGAATATGAAGCGTTTTATGGAGTGGGAGCGAGCGACCATCAGGGAGGCGCTGGAGGCCGAGGTGGATAAGCCGATGCTGGCGGAAAGAGGACAGGAATATCTGTTTTCTTCCGAGGTAAATCTCACGGGAGAGAGGAAGCTGGCGGAGGAGATTGCCCACCATGTCAGGGTCTGTGAGCAGTATCATATCAGTATGAACGCGGTGGGGGCAGTCTGTCTGGGGAAAGATTTAGAGGCGGGAAAATATGACCGCTATCGAAGCGTCTACACGCGGCTGGATAAACGCATTCCGGCGCTGAAGCCGTATGTGAAGCCGGCGGGAACCTATGTGGAGCTGTATTACCGCGGTTACGATGGTGATATGGGAAAGGCGTATCCGGTTATCAGAGCGTTTGCCGAGGAGCAGGGAATCAGCCTGGACGAGATGTGGTATGAAGATCTTCTTCTGGATGAATTGACGGTCAGAGATACCGCGGATTACGTTGTAAAGGTGGCCGTACGTGTAAAATCAACATTTGCCTTTTGAATCCGGTATGTTATAATGCTGATAATGTGAAATATGGGATCAGGAAGCCCTGCGGCCCAAACCAGGGCCCTCTCCCGGGAGCAGGAACGTATCCGGCATACATTGCCTGCAACTTATACTGCCGGGATGAGTCCCCCTTCACTGCTC
This sequence comes from Hungatella sp. SL.1.14, assembly GCF_024460495.1. NCBI lineage: Bacteria > Bacillati > Bacillota > Clostridia > Lachnospirales > Lachnospiraceae > Hungatella > Hungatella sp. SL.1.14. Next base: position 300,938 of record NZ_JANFYJ010000003.1, read on the forward strand.
TCCCCGGAGAATGGCTAGACTGCCGCTTCCCCAAAATCACCCAGGATGGATGCGACGGTTCTGAAACACAGGGCTTCATAGCCAACCTGCGGGATGGCGCGGCCGCCGGCTTTGAATATTTCTCCTGCTATGGCATAAAACAGGTGACCGTAACCACCCGGGGCTTGGGAAGCGGAGTGATCGAACTCCTGACAGCCTGGGATGGAAAGCCTGTCGGAGAAATTCCGGTTACAAGCTCCAACGAATGGAAAAACCACAAAGGCGATCTTACAATTCCGGATGGAGTACACGCCCTTTATTTCAGATACAGGGGCAAACGAAACATTAGCTTTCATTCATTTACGTTAAAGGGCAGCTCCCCCTTGACAAAACATGCTGCTTTATCGTATACTGCGGATAGCACCACATAAAATATAAAAACAGGAAAGAAGGTTCTGTCGGAAGATGATGACAAAATAATGACGAAGAAAAGGCTGAGAAACACTGAGTTAAAGGGCATGCTCCACTGGAAAGATGCGGAGACGGTGCCTGGTATTCTATGCCATTTCGTCCGGTCATCAGGGAAAATTCCGTACAGACATGAGTTTGTGCAGATTTTGTTCTGCGCGTGTTTCCTCATACGTATAGAATCTTGTATCCCTTCCGGACGATTGGCCGGGAGGGATATTTTATGTTACAGATGTTACAGATAAAACAACTGACGATAACACATAAAAAGGATTTGAGGGTAATTGTAAAGGATTTCAGCTTGGTCTTAAATCCCGGAGACAAAGCGGTTTTGATCGGGGAAGAGGGAAATGGAAAGAGTACGCTTCTAAAATGGATTTATAATCCTGAACTGATTGAGGGGTATACGGAGACGCAGGGCGAACGAATCTGTACAGGGGAACACCCGGGCTATCTGCCCCAGGAGCTGCCGGCAGAGGAAAAGGAAAAAACCGTATATGAATATTTTTGCGGGGAGGACGCCTTTGGCCTGCAGACGCCCAGGGAACTGACCCATTTAGCCGGGCAGCTGAAGCTTCCGCCTGATTTTTTCTACCGGGATCAGAAGATGGACACGCTTTCCGGCGGAGAAAAGGTGAAGGCGCAGATGGCGCGGCTTCTCATGGCCCGGCCCACCATCCTGCTGCTGGATGAGCCCTCTAATGACATTGACATCGAAACGCTGGAATGGCTGGAAAAGCTGATTATGGAAGCGCTCCAGCCGGTATTATTTATCTCTCACGATGAGATGTTGATCGAGCGGACCGCCAATATGGTAATCCATATCGAACAGCTGAAGCGAAAAACGGAAAGCCGCTGCAGTATAGCGAAAACCGGCTACCGCCAGTACGCAAAAAATCGTGCGGAGCAGCTTGCAAGTCAGGAACAGCGGGCGTTAGGTGAGCGCAGGGAAGAGAAAAAACGGCAGGAGAAATTCCGCAGGATTGAGCAGGCGGTGAACCATGATTTGAACAGCATGACCCGTCAGAATCCCCACGGCGGTTACTTGTTGAAAAAGAAGATGAAAGCGGTAAAATCTCTGGAAAAGAGATATGAACGGGAAGCTTTAGACAGGACGGAGATCCCGGAGACAGAGGATGCCATATTTTTTAAGCTGGGAGAAGCGGTAAAAATGCCCGCCGGAAAAACCGTTCTGGAATTTTCCCTGGACCGTCTCCTGACACCGGTCTCGGGGGAAGAGGAGCCGCGTCTTCTGGCGGAGCATCTGTTCCTGCGGATAAAGGGAGGAGAACGGGTCTGCATCACCGGAAAAAACGGTGCAGGCAAGACGACACTGCTGAAACAGATGGCAGAGCAGCTTTTAAGCCGGACCGATGTCCGGGCCTGCTATATGCCACAGAATTATGAGGATCTTCTGGAGCCTGACCGGACGCCGGTGGACTTTCTGTCCGAGACCGGAGACAAGGAAGAGACGACACGGATTCGGACGTATCTGGGTTCTATGAAATATACCGTTGATGAAATGAACGCTCCGATGTCGGAGCTGTCCGGCGGCCAGAAAGCAAAGGTGCTTCTGCTGAAAATGAGCCTGTCGGGGGCGGATGTCCTGATTCTGGATGAACCGACCCGCAACTTTTCCCCGCTGTCGGGGCCGGTGATCCGAGCGATCCTGCGCCAGTACCGGGGAGCCATTTTGAGCATTTCCCATGACCGGAAATATATCGAAGAGGTCTGTACTGCCGTTTACCAGCTGACGCCTGGGGGACTGGTCAGAATGGAGACAGAGAAACAGCAGTGTGACCGGAACGGGCAGGATTGATTCGGAACATTGGCACTGACAGCGGGGAAAAGAGAGGTTCCTTGAACTGGAATTTCGTGGTATACTAGGCAGGTATGGAGACCGGCCGCGATGGGAAACCGTGGCCGATTCTTCGATTGAATGAAAATCAGGTGACCGCAGCAGCAGGCGGCCGAAGGGAGTTAATCATGAGCAGGTTGAAACTTGGAATCCTGGGCAGTGGGTATCTGGGAGGAATTATAGCGGACGCGTGGAAAAACGGGTATTTGGATGAGTACGAGCTGGTGGGAATCGCGGGCCGCAGTGAGGAGAAGACAAAGGCTCTGGCGGAAAGAGCGGGATGCAGGCCGTGCGCGGATGTGGACGAGCTTCTGGCACTGAAACCAGATTACATAGCGGAGGCAGCCTCCGTTGCCGCGGTAAAAGGAATGGCCGTCAAGGCCCTTTCTGCGGGAACCAGCATCATTGTGCTGTCAATCGGTGCATTTGCGGATCAGGATTTTTATGAGGAAGTGAAGCGGACAGCCATGAAACATGGGACAAAGGTACATATTGCGTCCGGCGCGGTGGGCGGCTTTGATGTACTGCGTACGGTTTCGCTGATGGGAGACGCGGTTTCCGGGATCGAGACGAGGAAGGGGCCGAAATCACTGATGAATACGCCTCTGTTTGAAGAACATCTCATGACGGACACGGAGGAAACCCGGGTATTCACAGGCAATGCGAAGGAAGCGATTGCGCTTCTGCCGACCAAGGTTAATGTGGCAGTGGCGGCCTCTCTGGCTACAACGGGGCCGGAGCAGACAAAGGTAACGATTCACAGCATTCCCGGATTTGTGGGAGATGACCATAAGATTACGGCGGAGATTCCGGGGGTAAAGGCGGTCGTGGATATCTACTCCGCCGACAGTGCGATTGCGGGCTGGAGCGTCGTGGCGGTTCTTCGCAATCTGGTGTCGCCGATTGTATTTTAGGGAGGATGAGAACATGTTTAAAAAACTGGTGGCCATAGAGCCGGTGAGCCTGGTGGAAGAGGCGGAAAAGGAACTGCGTCAGTACGCAGAGGAAGTCGTCATGTACGGTGACGTGCCGGCAGATGATGATGAGATTATCCAGAGAATCGGGGATGCAGACGGCGTTCTGCTCAGTTATACCTCAAAAATTAACAGCTGTGTCTTTGAACACTGTCCTGGCATCCGATATGTGGGTATGTGCTGCAGCCTGTATTCCAAAGAGAGTGCGAACGTGGATATCGCCTGGGCGGAGGAACACGGCGTTACCGTGAAAGGCATCCGGGACTATGGCGACAGGGGGGTGGTGGAATACGTGATCTGTGAACTGGTGCGTTTCCTTCACGGGTATGACAGACCCATGTGGAAGGAGATGCCGGTGGAGATTACGGGGCTTAAGGTCGGCATGGCAGGAATGGGCGTTTCCGGCGGAATGATCGCTGAAGCCATGAAGTTTATGGGCGCAGAAGTCTCTTATTTCAGCAGGAGCCGAAAGCCGGACTATGAGGCAAAAGGCATGGTATACCGTCCGCTCACCGAACTGCTGGAGCAGTCGGAGGTCGTATTTGCCTGCTTAAACAAAAATGTAATTCTCATGCACGAGGAGGAATTTAAGGCGCTGGGCAATGGAAAGATCCTGTTTAACACCTCCATTGGGCCTGCCTTTGAAGCGGAAGATTTAAAGAACTGGCTGGATGGGGGAAATAATTACTTTGCCTGTGATACAGCCGGAGCCATCGGCGATCCGACGGGAGAGCTTTTAAACCACCCGAGAGTGTTCTGCACGAATTATTCGGCTGGAAGGACGAAGCAGGCGTTTGGACTTCTGAGTGAGAAGGTGCTTTATAATATCAGGGAGTATTTGGGGAATGCAAATGCATAGTCCCGGATAAAGCCGGACAAACAGACATATCCCAATCAGGCGGCGGACCGGGCAGGAAGTAAACGGCAATTGATTGGCAGGATTGTGATATAAAAGGGCAGAAACGGGATAGTGCTTTGCGGGGAAACAGATTATAATGATACTTACAGAGACGAAGCGGAGATGAACAGAAGTTCGTTTTTTCAGGACGAAGGACCGGTTTTTGTAAATAATTCATAATAAAAAGGGGCGAATACTTCTGTGTTTGCCCCTAAACCCCATTTGAGAATGTGTCAGAAAAATGCAGCAGGCTTAACGCCTGTTTTTTTTGTGTAAGCGGAGAAACCTGCCTGTAATAATCTTTATGCATTTTTTCTGTATAATTTTTCTGATAAAAACTGAGAATGGAAGTAATTGCCGGAAAAATGAACAGGATCAGGATTACTCCGGGGATAAAATCCCCGAAAAGTATTGTGGAAAAATGCGCATTAAGGTATAATGAACCCAATACGCAAAGGAATGAATTCCTGCTCTGAGCAGGTATTGTGAACTTTGAACGTGGAAGCAAAGTGAAAAATAATGATCGAATTATGATACAGGAGGACCATAACCCATGACCAGGAGTAAACTGCGTGAACACTGCTTTAAGATGCTTTTCTGTGCCGATTTCTATCCGGCAGAGGAAAAAGAGGAGCAGATAGAACGGTATTTTGATGAGCCGAAGGAAGATGAGACGACTCCGGAAGGGGTGGAAGAGATTCTTCATGATGTGGAGATGAGTCCGGAAGAGGAAAGCTATTTAAAGACCAAGACGGAAGCTGTTATGCGGAAGATTCCGGAGCTGGATGAGAAGATCGATGCGGTGGCCGAAGGATGGAAGACGAAGAGAATGGGAAAGGCGGAGCTTACGATTCTGCGCCTTGCGTTATATGAGATTTTATACGATGAGGAAGTGCCGGAAAAGGTAGCGATCAACGAGGCGGTGGAGCTGGCGAAGCGGTTCGGCGGGAATGAAGCTCCGGCGTTTATCAACGGAGTTCTGGCAAAGCTGGTGTAACGGCCTATGGCGAGTGTATATTCCGTATCACAGGTCAATGCTTATATTAAGAATATGTTTGCCCAGGATTTCGCATTGAACCGTATATCAATTAAGGGCGAGGTGTCGAACTGCAAGTATCATACCTCCGGCCATATCTATTTTACCTTAAAGGACAGAGGTGCCGCGATCGCGTGTGTCATGTTTGCCGGTCAGCGGAAGGGGCTTTCGTTTAAGCTGGAGGAAGGCCAGAAGGTGGTGGCCAAAGGCAGTGTCGAGGTCTATGAGCGGGATGGCCGTTATCAGCTGTATGCTCAGGAGATCACGAAAGAAGGCGTCGGTGATTTATTCGAACGGTTCCAGAAGCTGAGGGACGAGCTTGAGGAGATGGGGATGTTTTCCCCGGAGTACAAGCAGCCCATCCCGCGCTACGCCGGGAAGGTGGGGATTGTAACCGCCCAGACGGGGGCGGCGATCCGGGACATCATGAATATTTCCGCCCGCAGGAATCCGTATGTACAGCTCTATCTCTATCCGGCCCTTGTTCAGGGCGAGAACGCAAAATACAGCATTGTAAAAGGAATCGAGACGCTGGACCGCCTGGGACTGGATGTTCTGATCGTGGGAAGAGGCGGAGGTTCCATTGAGGACTTATGGGCATTTAATGAGGAAATCGTGGCCCGTGCCATCTTTGCCTGCAGGACGCCTGTGATCTCGGCAGTAGGACATGAAACCGATGTGACGATCGCGGATTATGTAGCGGATATGAGGGCGCCGACTCCGTCTGCGGCGGCGGAGCTGGCCGTGTTTGACTACAGCCAGTTTGAAGGTCAGGTGGAATTGTACCGGGATGCCCTGGGGAAATCCATGGCCAGAAAATTAGAACGTTACCGCTATCAGACGGAGCAGTTCAGGCTCCGTTTTCAGCTTTTTGACCCACGCCGTCAGGTGAGGGAACAGAGGCAGCGGGCGGTGGATCTGGAAGAGAAGCTGAAAAACATGATGGCTTCCCGGATTGTGACAGATAAGAACCGGGCTGCAGAAGCGGAAAGCCGTTTGAGGCAGCTTATCGAAAAGCAGGCGGTACGGGACAGGCATCGTCTGGAGCTGATAAGCAGCAGGCTGGATGGTTTGTCTCCGCTCAAGAAGATCGGAGGAGGCTACGGCTTTCTGACTGATGGGAAGAACCGGCGGATCGAGTCGGTGGATCAGGTGAAACAGGGAGATCCGATTAAGGTGAGAATTCGTGACGGGCGGATCGATGCCGTGGTTTCTGATACAGCGGCGGCGGATTTAAAACAGTAAGGAGGCAGACAACAAAATGGCTGCAAAAAAAGTGAAAAGTGTAGAAGAGACCTTTCAGGAGCTGGAGGAGATTATCCGTAAGCTGGAGAGCGGCGAAAGCTCCCTGGAGGAATCCTTTCAATATTATGAGGCGGGAATGAAGCTTGTAAAATCCTGCAATGAAAAAATAGACAAAGTAGAAAAACAGATCATTGTCCTGGAGGAAGATGGTGAAAGTCATGAACTTTAATGAGATGCTGGAAACCAGAACGAGGGAAGTGGAGGCGGTGGTGGAGCGTTATCTGCCGGCGGCAGACGGGTATCAGAAGACCGTTCTCGACGCCATGAATTACAGCGTGCGTGCCGGCGGAAAAAGGCTGCGTCCCATGCTGATGGAGGAGACATACCGGTTGTTTGGCGGCAGTGGGACGGTGGTAGAACCGTTTATGGCCGCGATTGAGATGATTCATACCTCTTCCTTAATTCACGACGACCTTCCCTGTATGGATAACGATGAGCTCCGCAGAGGGCTTCCAACCACGTGGGTAAAGTATGGGTATGACATGGCGGTTCTTGCCGGAGACAGCCTGCTCATCTACGCGGTGGAGACGGCGGCAAAGGCGTTTGCCCTGACGGAGGATGCTGCGGTCGTGGGCCGCTGTATCGGAATTTTGGCACAGAAAACCGGAATCTATGGCATGATAGGTGGGCAGACTGTGGATGTGGAGCTGACCAATAAGCCTGTTCCGCATGAAAAGCTGGATTTCATCTATCATTTGAAGACGGGAGCGCTTTTGGAGTCCTCCATGATGATCGGCGCGCTTCTCGCCGGTGCAGACGAGGAGGAGACCCGGCGGGTGGAACAGATGGCCGCAGCCATCGGCCTTGCATTTCAGATTCAGGACGATATCCTGGATGTGACCAGCAGCATGGAAGTGCTGGGAAAGCCGGTACTCAGCGATGAAAAGAACAATAAAACCACTTATGTGACCCTGGAGGGGCTTGAGAAGGCAAAACAGGACGTGGCCCGGATTTCCGACGACGCTGTCCGAATCCTTCATGAACTGCCGGGGGAAAATGAATTCCTGGAGGCATTGATCCACATGCTGGTGAGCCGGGAAAAGTAAAAGGATCTGGTAAAATATGATACTGGAATTAATCAATGGCCCGGAGGATATAAAAAAACTGACGGGGAAAGAACTGGATATACTGAGACAGGAGATACGGGACTTTCTGATCGGAAAGATCAGCAGGACCGGCGGGCACCTGGCTTCCAATCTGGGAGTTGTGGAGCTCACCATGGCTATTTATCTCGTGTTTGATCTGCCGAAGGATAAGATCATCTGGGATGTGGGACATCAGTCGTATACTCATAAGATCTTAAGCGGCAGAAAGGGTGAGTTTGACGATTTGCGGCAGTACGGCGGGATGAGCGGCTTCCCGAAACGGAAGGAAAGCCCCTGCGACGCTTTCGATACGGGTCACAGTTCCACCTCTATTTCGGCAGGACTTGGTCTTGCGCAGGCCAGGGATGTTTCCGGAGAAGACCATTTTGTCGTATCTGTGATCGGCGACGGTGCATTAACCGGCGGAATGGCTTATGAGGCGCTGAATAACGCCGCCCGCATTAAGAAGAACTTCATCATTATATTAAATGACAACAACATGTCCATTTCCGAAAATGTCGGAGGAATGTCGAGATATTTAAACGGCATCCGGACCGGAGACGGATATCTGGATTTAAAGAAATATGTGACTAATGTCCTTTCCAGGATACCGGTGATTGGTGATGAACTGATCGATAAGATCAGCCGTACGAAGAACGGCATTAAGCAGCTTCTGATTCCCGGAATGCTGTTTGAGAACATGGGAATCACGTATTTGGGACCGGTGGACGGCCATGACGTCAAGGCTTTATCGAGGGCGCTCAAAGAGGCGAAGAAGCTGGACCATGCGGTTTTAGTCCATGTTATCACGAAAAAAGGCAAAGGCTATGAGCCGGCGGAAAAGAATCCGGCCAGATTCCACGGTGTGGAACCGTTTGATGTGGTGACAGGAGAATCGAAAAAAGAAAAAAAATATCCCAGCTACACGGACGTATTTTCCAGAACGATCTGCCAGCTGGCGGAAAAAGATCCGAAGATCACGGCGGTGACGGCAGCGATGCCGGATGGGACGGGACTCAAGCGTTTCAGCCGCCTCTATCCGGACCGGTTCTTTGATGTCGGAATTGCGGAGGAGCATGCTGTGACTTCCGCGGCGGGGATGGCGGCCGGCGGTTTGAAGCCGGTGGTGGCGGTCTATTCGTCGTTTTTACAGAGGGGCTTTGATCAGATTCTGCATGATGTCTGTATCCAGAATCTGCCGGTGGTCTTTGCCGTGGACCGGGCAGGACTGGTCGGCAGCGACGGGGAGACCCATCAGGGGATCTTTGACTTATCTTTTTTATCGGCGATTCCGAACATGAGCATTTTTGCGCCCAAGAACATGTGGGAGCTGAAGGCGGGACTGGAGTTTGCCGTGTCCTTCGGAGGGCCGTTTGCCATTCGCTATCCAAGAGGTGAGGCCTACAGAGGCTTAAAGGAATTTCACGCGCCTGTCGAATACGGCAGAGGCGAGATGCTGTACGAGGAGAAGGATATTGCCCTTCTGGCCGTGGGAAGCATGGTCAGTACGGGAGAACACGTGCGGGAGAAACTGAAGGTGGAGGGCTGGAACTGTACGCTGGCCAACGGCCGGTTTGTGAAGCCGTTTGACGAGGAACTGGTGGACCGCCTTGCGAAAAACCACTGGCTCGTTGTCACCATGGAGGAGAACGTGCTTCAGGGCGGTTACGGCCTCATGGTCACCCGCTATATCCACGAACACTATCCTCATGTGAAGGTGATGAATATCGCCATACCGGACGGATATGTGGAGCACGGCAATGTGTCGCTGCTGAGAAAAGGACTGGGCATCGACAGTGACTCCGTGATCTGGAGGATGAAGAAGGAATATCTCGATACCGAGCGTCAGAATATGGAATGGAAGACTATCAATACAGAGGAAAAGAAGGCATGAAAGAACGATTAGATGTGCTTTTAGTGAAACGGAATTTAGCGGAATCCAGAGAGAAGGCGAAGGCGGTGATCATGTCCGGCATCGTCTATGTGGAGGGCCAGAAGGAAGACAAGGCCGGGACCACCTTCGACGAGTCCGTGAACATTGAAGTGAGGGGCCATACGTTAAAATATGTGAGCCGCGGCGGACTTAAGCTGGAGAAGGCCATGAGCCATTTCGGCGTTATGCTGGAGGGAAAGACGTGCATGGATGTGGGGTCATCCACCGGCGGCTTTACCGACTGCATGCTTCAAAACGGCGCCGTAAAGGTTTATGCCGTGGATGTGGGACACGGTCAGCTGGCCTGGAAGCTTCGGAACGACGAGCGGGTAGTCTGTATGGAAAAGACGAATATCCGATATGTGACGCCGGATGAGATTCCGGAAAAGATCGATTTCTCATCCATCGACGTGTCCTTCATCTCTCTGACTAAGGTGCTGGAGCCGGTGAAAAGGCTTTTAAAGGAGGAGGGCGAGATCGTCTGCCTCATCAAACCCCAGTTTGAGGCCGGCCGTGAGAAGGTCGGGAAAAAAGGGGTGGTACGGGAAAAAAGTGTGCATCTGGAAGTGATTGAAATGGTGATTGCCTATGCGGTCTCCATTGGCTTTGAGGTGCTGAATTTAGAGTATTCTCCGATCAAGGGGCCTGAGGGGAATATCGAATATCTCCTTTATTTGAAGAACCATCCGGAAGGGGAGCTGATTCCGGACGTGCCGGTGGCGCCGAAGGACATTGTGGAAGCCGCGCATCAGGAGCTGAGCGAGGGAAAATAAGGAGAGGTTATGAAAGAGTTCTTTATTATCATGAATCCCGAAAAACAGGGGGCAAAGGAGACTGCGCAGGTGATCCGCGATTACTTAACCAGTCATGGCGCCTCCTGCCTGATCGGAAAAGGGGACGGCAGACGGGGCGGAGATTACCACTATACGGACGCCTCCATGGTGCCGCCGGAGACGGAATGCATCATCACGCTCGGTGGAGACGGAACCCTGATTCAGGCGGCCAGGGACTTGGCGGGCAGAAATATTCCCATGCTGGGAATCAACCGCGGGACCCTGGGGTACTTAACACAGATTTCCAGGACAGAGGAGATCGACACGGCCCTGGACGCGCTTCTGGCGGATCAGTATCAGCTGGAAGAGCGGATGATGCTAAACGGCCGGGCATACAGCAGCACAGGCCGTCTGTATGAAGACATAGCACTGAATGAGATAGTAATCACGAGAAATGAACGGCTGAAAATGCTTCATTTCCGGGTTTATGTAAATCATGAGTTTTTAAATGAGTACCGGGCGGATGGGCTGATTGCAGCCACTCCCACGGGATCTACCGCATATAATCTGTCAGCGGGGGGACCGATCATTGTTCCGGATTCCACCCTGATGGTGTTAACACCCATCTGTTCCCATGCATTAAACGCCAGGAGCATTGTCATGTCCGGAGACGCACGGATACGGATTGAAATACTGGGTGACCCGGGCACGAGCCAGGCTGCCGTCTACGACGGGGACACGGCCGCGGAGCTGCATTCCGGGGATTACATCGAGATACACCGGTCGGAGACAAAGACCGTTCTGATAAAACTAAAAGATGTATCATTTCTTGACAACCTGCGCAATAAAATGGCTGGCATATAGGAGGGCACATTATGAAACTGGAAAGACACAGCAAAATTGTGGAACTCATCGGTAAGTACGAGATTGAGACCCAGGAGGAACTGGCGGATTACTTAAACCAGGCCGGATTTGCCGTGACTCAGGCGACGGTATCCAGAGATATCAGAGAGCTGAAGCTAACAAAGGTTCAGTCGGAGTCGGGAAAACAGCGGTACATGGTGCTTCAGAATCAGAGCTCCTTTTCTGACAAGTACATCAGAATTCTGCGTGACGGGTACATGTCTATGGACATGGCGCAGAATATTCTCGTCATCAAGACTGTTTCGGGCATGGCCATGGCCGTGGCGGCTGCCCTGGACGCTCTTCATTTTAATGAAATCGTAGGCTGCATTGCCGGGGATGATACGATCATGTGCGCAGTGCGCAGCGCGGACGATACCATTCTGGTGATGGACAAACTGAAGAAACTCATCGCAGGATAAAGGAGGCGTGCCATGCTTTCAGAATTACATGTGAAGAACCTGGCCCTGATCGAAAAAGTGGACATTGAATTCGGGGAGGGGCTTAACATTTTAACGGGTGAGACAGGAGCCGGAAAATCGATTATCATCGGCTCGGTCACCATGGCGCTGGGCGGCAAGGTGCAGAAGGATATGATCCGACGCGGCACGGAGTACGCCTATGTGGAACTTTTATTTACCGTTACGGAACCGGACAAGCTGCGTGCATTAAAGGAGATGGATGTCTGCCCGGACGAGGGCGGAATCGTTATCATTTCCCGGAAAATCATGCCCGCGCGCAGCCTCTGCAAGATCAACGATGAAACGGTAACCGTTGGAAAGCTTAAGACAATTACCGGACTTCTAATCGATATTCATGGTCAGCATGAACATCAGTCTCTGCTGTACAAGCACAAGCATCTGGAAATTCTGGATAAATACCACGAGCGAACATCACACGACGTAAAACAGAATATTGCCGGTCTGTACCGGACCTATACCGGGCTTAAGGAGAGGCTGGCCTCGTTTCAGCTGGACGAGGAATCGCGTCTGCGGGAGATGGATTTTCTGCGGTTTGAGATTGATGAGATCGAAGGGGCAAACGTAAAGGACGGGGAGGAAGAGGAGCTGACGGCCCGTTACCGCCTGTTTACCAATGCCAGGAGGATAACCGAAAGCCTGTCGGCCGCTTACTCGGCGGTGAATACCGACACACTGGATTACGCCTTAAAAGAGGTGGAGCACGTGGCTTCTTTCGACGAGAAGCTGGGAGCGATCCGGGATCAGCTGTTTGATGCAGATGCGATTTTGAGCGATATCAGCCACGAGATATCTTCGTACATGGAAGACATGTCCTTTGACGAGGAGGAATACCGGGAGCTGGAGGAGCGGCTGGATGTGATCCATAATCTGGAGGCCAAGTACGGAAAGACAGCGGAACAGATTCAGGAAAATCTGGAGAATAAAAGGAAGCGTCTGGAAGAGCTGGAAGATTACGATTCCTTAAAGCAGAAGACGGAGAGGGAACTGAGGGAGACGGAGAACAGGCTGGAAGCGCTCTGCGGCCAGCTGTCCGGGATGAGAAAGGCTGCGGCCAAAGAACTGACGGCGAAGATCAAAGCCGGGCTCACAGACTTAAATTTCATCGATGTGGAGTTTTCCATGGAATTTACCCGTCTGAACCATTTCACGGCAAATGGATATGATGAAGCGGAATTTATGATTTCCACGAATCCGGGGGAGAGCGTAAAGCCGTTGGGCACAGTGGCATCCGGCGGCGAGCTGTCCAGGATTATGCTGGCGATCAAGACGGTTCTGGCGGACAGCGATGATATTCCCACTTTGATTTTCGATGAGATCGACACGGGAATCAGCGGCAGAACGGCGCAGATGGTGTCGGAGAAGCTTTCCTATATTGCGAAGAGCCATCAGGTGATCTGCATCACCCATTTACCGCAGATTGCGGCCATGGCGGATTCCCATTACGAGATCGCGAAGACGGCCGCGGACGGACGAACCACCACGACGATCCGGCCGCTGGCGGAGGCTGAGATGGTGGAAGAACTGGCAAGGCTGCTGGGAGGCGCGAAGATTACCGATGCGGTGAGAGAGAATGCCAGGGAGATGAAGAGGCTGGCAGGGGAGAGGAAGCGGCCGTGAGTGCGGACGGCTTCCGTGAAAAGTAAAATACGAACAGAATCACAGGTTTCAGGGGCAGTCTTAGTGACTGCCCCTGATCTGCTGAATAAGGATAACATATGGGAGAATTTCTCACTCTGTCCTTTTATCCATGGTATCCCAGCTGATAAGAGATATCCTGAACAGTCTCCAGTATCGTCCGGAAGCTTGAATTAATAAATTCGTCCGTCATCCGGCCAAGAGGGCCTGTAACACTCAATGCAGCAATAATTTTTCCGCTGTAATCTCTTAACGGAAAGGCGATACACCGAGCGCCCAGTTCGCACTCTTCGTTGTCGTAGGCGTAGCCTCTTTTCCGGATCAGCTGCAGTTCGCCAAGAAGCATCTCCCTGGTTACCAGTGTGTTGTCGGTGTAGCGGGTGAGACCTTTCATCCGGATCATCTCGTCGATCTTAGACTCCGGAAATTCCGAAAGAATCACTTTGCCGACTCCCGTACAGTGCATGGGGGCCTGGCTGCCGATCCGCTGAGTGGTCCGGAGCATCTGGCCGGGGCCATCGGCAACGTGGACGTATACCACGGTATAATCCTGTTCCACAGCCAGGCATACACATTCTCCGAGACTGGTGGAAAGCTGCTTCATGGGAAGCGACGCGATCTCCACGATGCCGGTGCGGTTGCTGATATAGCTGGCGAGACCGCACAGCTTGTAGGTCATCTGATATTTTAATGTTTCACGGTCCTTGTAGACGTATCCGTTGCGTTCCAACGAATTCAAAAAACGCAGTGTGGTACTGGTGTTGTAATGAAGCTGATTTGCAATATCAATAAGTCTCATGGGTTCTTTGCTGTAGGAAAGTAATTCTATAATGGCCAGTACTTTGTCAGTCGACTGGTTGTCCTTTGCAAAACGGTTAGTCTGTTCTGTTTCTTCCATGATTCGCCTCCGTTTCTATTATTGAAAATAAGTATATCATAATTTGAATGAATATGGGTATATCATAGCGGATTTTTAAGATGAATGTCAATGGATTTTAAGAAAAATATTTCAATAAATAAAATATAATTTTAAAAAATGATATATAAAACAAAATTATATTGACATATTTTGTAAAACGATATATAATTTTGATTAACGAAAGAGATGGAAGAGAATCTGCAAATTCCGACTATCTTTGTCCACACTGTAACCCTATAAAATAATTGGAGGAAGAAAAATGAATATCAGTTTACTGGAGCCTATCGGCGTACCGGAAGAGATGATTGAGAGTCTGGCAGAAGGCTTAAAAAAACAAGGGCACGTGTTTACTTATTATGATACTAAGACAACCGATGTAGAAGAATTAAAGAGAAGGTCGGCCGGACAGGAGATCGTGATGATTGCCAATAATCCATATCCGGACGAGGTAGTCCGTTCCTGTGACAGCTTAAAAGCTATTGCGGTGGCGTTTACGGGAATCGACCATGTAGGCCTTGCAGCCTGCAGGGAAAAGAAGATCGATATTTTAAACTGCGCAGGATATTCTAACCAGTCGGTAGCTGAATTATCTGTGGGAATGGCCATTGCGGTTATGCGGAAGATTCAGGAGGGAGATTTTGCCGTAAGGAACGGAAAAACCTCTGCCGGTCTTGTTGGTACGGAGATATGCGGAAGAACGGTTGGTATCGTAGGCTGTGGACAGATTGGTTTTAAGACAGCCAGATTGTTTCATGCGTTTGGAGCAGAGGTACTGGCATATGCCCGTCATGAAAAGGAAGAGTGGAAGGAGGCAGGGATTCGCTATGCAGACATGGACACCCTGTTAAAGGAAAGTGACATTGTATCACTACATCTTCCACTTAATGAGGGAACGAAGGGATTTTTTGACGGTACAATGATTGGAAAAATGAAAAAAGATGCGATTCTTATCAACTGTGCCAGAGGACCTATCGTTGATAATGCAGCTTTGGCGGAAGCACTGAATGAAGACAAGATTGCCGGAGCTGCCATCGATGTGTTTGATATGGAACCGCCGATCCCTGCCGATTATCCGCTCTGTCACGCAAAGAATATCCTGCTGACACCTCATGTCGCATTTGCCACAAAAGAAGCGATGGTGCGGAGAGCAAAGATTGAATTTGATAATGTCTATGCGTATCTGAATGGCAAACCGGAGAATTTATGTAAAATATGATTCGGTGTTTCCAAATGCTTAAGCTGGAACTGCTATAAATAAAATTATGGAAAGCTGCTGTGCGGCAGTTCTCCGGTGAACATCATTTTTCACCGGTGGAACTGCTTCGCAGCAGCTTTCTGTATTCTGTGGGAGTACAGCGCTTTTTCTCTTTAAAAATACGATTGAAGGTTGCCAGACTTGTAAATCCGGATTGAAGAGCAGCCTCTGTGATGGTGGTTGCCGCAGAGGCAAGCAGGCTCTGCGCATGGGCCAGACGGCAGCCCGTTACATAGTCATGAAAGGTGCAGCCGACGAATTCCTTGAAAAGCCGGCAGAAATGAAATTTGCTGAAGCCGGTATAGGAAGCGATATCCTCCAGCCGGAGCGGTTCCGTACAGTGCAGATTGATGTAATAGCTGATATCTGCAAATTTTTCGGCATACTGAAGCTTTTGCTCCGGTTTATAGCGGTCCGTCTGCAGATTATTGATATCCTGTCTTCCCAGAGTTACGAAAAAGCTTGTGAACAGGCTGTGGATCGAAGCATCGCAGAATAAATCCTTTTTGTTATACTCCTCTTCAATCAGCAGCAGATAGTTTCTTAATGTCCGGGAAAGCTCAGGATTCTCCTCTTTTCTGATAATGCGGTAAGGAGACAGGCTGTTAATCAGGGATCCAACTCCTCTTAAATTCATATAAGGGGTAAAGTCCACGTCGACGATGAGGCGGGCTCCCGTGGGCGGAGTGTAAATCGTGTGCATCTCCCCGGGCGGTATGATAATGATTTCATCTTCTTCGATGGAATTGAGCTCCCCCGACAGGCCGACCCTGACGCCGTAAGAATTGGATAAGGGCATGATAATCTCTGCTTCTTTATGCCAGTGAGGGGGAAAACTGTCCGTCTTAATATTGTGGTAGAGACGTACTCCATCCACCCACTTGTAATTGACGGTTTCATGGTGCTTATTCAATGTTTCGATCATAGATGGATACTCCTGACAAATTGCTTTTTCTTACCATGCATATAATTCGTTTTTAAAGTGTAATTGGGCAATAAGTATATTATTTGTAATTTTAAAAGCGTTAGTAAGTCATATTCTATACTAAAAAAGTCCATAAGTAAAGAATAAGTCGAAAATAAGAGCAAATTTATAGCAAGAAATGATGTATTGATGAGCAAAATGTGAAAAGCGGTCTTCATAGAAAACGATTATACTGGCATTACAAACGAAAAGGGGATTTCAGATGAAGGAGACAAGCGAGAAAGAGACAGCCCTGGACAGACAGCGAAGGGAGAAGGCGGAGTATCTGGTTAAGCAAATGACGCTGGAGGAAAAGGTGTTCCAGACGATGAATCAGGCACCTGCCATAGAGCGGCTGGGAATTAAGGCGTATAACTGGTGGAATGAAGGGCTGCATGGAGTGGCAAGAGCCGGTGTGGCAACGATTTTTCCCCAGGCGATCGGTCTGGCGGCAACGTTTGATGAGGACCTGATTGAAACGGTAGGTGAAGCCGTTTCTACCGAAGCGAGGGCCAAGTACCATATGCAGCAGAGGTACGGCGATACCGACATTTATAAAGGGCTTACCCTGTGGGCGCCCAATATCAACATATTCCGCGATCCCAGATGGGGGAGAGGACACGAGACATACGGGGAGGATCCATGGCTTACTTCGCGGCTTGGAATACGATACATAAGAGGTCTTCAGGGAAGCCATGAGAAGTATTTGAAGACAGCGGCCTGTGTGAAGCATTTTGCAGTTCACAGCGGACCCGAGGAACTGCGCCACAGCTTTGATGCAGAAGTCTCAGAAAAGGATTTGCGGGAGACATACCTGCCTGCGTTTGAGGCCTGTGTGAAAGATGGAGATGTGGAGGCTGTCATGGGAGCCTATAACCGGGTAAACGGAGTTCCATGCTGCGGCAATGAATACCTTCTGGAAACCATCCTGAGAAAAGAGTGGGGATTTCATGGCCATGTAGTGTCAGACTGCTGGGCGATTAAGGATTTTCATGAAGGCCATGGCGTGACAGACTCACCAGTTGAATCGGTCTCCATGGCGATGAATCACGGCTGTGATTTAAACTGCGGAAATTTATTCACCTATCTGATCCAGGCGGTAAAAGAAGGAAAGGTGAAGGAAGAGCGGCTCGATGAAGCGGTTATACGGCTCTTCACGACGCGATTGAAGCTTGGTGCATTAGGGAAAACGGAAGAGGACGATCCCTATGCCGGTATTTCTTACCTTGAAGTTGATTCGCCTGCAATGAAGAAGTTAAACCGCAGCGCGGCAGGCAAGAGCGTAGTCCTGCTGAAGAATGCGGAGGGGCTCCTTCCGATTGATACAAAGCGTTATAAGACTATTGGCGTTATCGGACCCAATGCGGACAGCCGGAGAGCGCTTGTGGGAAATTATGAGGGCACCGCCTCTGAATATGTTACGGTGCTGGAGGGAATCCGGGAAGCAGCGGAGCCGGAGGCTCGGGTACTTTACTCGGAAGGCTGTCATCTTTATAAAAGCAATGTTTCCGGACTGGGTGCCAGGAATGACCGGCTGTCGGAGGTGAAAGGGATCTGCAGGGAGAGCGATATCGTGATCGCCTGCATGGGACTTGATTCGACACTGGAGGGAGAGCAGGGAGACACCGGTAATATTTACGCGGGTGGTGATAAGCCTGATTTAATGCTTCCCGGTCTTCAGCAGAAGATTCTCGAAACTGCTTATGACAGCGGTAAGCCGGTGGTACTGGTGCTTCTGGCGGGCAGTGCCATGGCAGTAACCTGGGCGGATGAACATCTGCCGGCCATATTAACGGCCTGGTACCCGGGAGCGGAAGGCGGCCGTGGGGTGGCGGATGTACTGTTTGGAACGGTCAATCCGGAAGGAAGGCTTCCGGTAACCTTTTACCGGACAACAGAGGAACTGCCGGACTTTACGGATTACTCCATGGAGGGAAGAACGTATCGCTTTATGAAACAGAAGGCACTGTATCCCTTTGGCTTTGGACTGTCCTATACCGAGTTTTCCTGTTCCGGGCTGGAGGTATCAGAGCGGGATTCCGTTGATAATGGAGTGGAGGTAAAACTCCGCGCGGCTAACTGTGGAGAGCGATGGGGAAGAGAAACCATTCAGGTTTACGTTGGAAGAAAAGAAGATCATGACAGGAATCCCCAATTGAAGGCTGCTGTTAAAGTGGGACTGGAGTCGGGAGAAGAGAAGACGATTTCCATCCACCTGCCGGCTGACGCATTTGCTGTATATGATGAAAATGGAAAACGATATATTGATGCATGTACTTATCAGATATTTGCAGGCGGATCGCAGCCGGATCAGAGAAGCGCTGAGCTGAAGAAACAGCGGGTGTTGTGTGCGGAGGTGAGATCAGTCAGAAAGTACTGTATTGATGAGACCATATAAAAATAAGGGGGAACACCAATGGAAAAAAAGAAAAGCATCTGGTATTACCTGTACAGGGATAAATGGCTTTATCTCATGCTTGTACCGGTTATTCTCTATTACTTTATATTCAAGTATCTCCCCATGGGCGGTATCGCCATGGCTTTCCAGGACTTTAATATGTTCAAAGGGATATTTGGAAGCAAATTTGCCGGATTATCTGTGTTTAAGAAGATATTTGCCCAGCCTCAGTTCTGGAATTCAGTGAAAAATACACTGATTTTAAACCTGCTGACGCTGGTTGTCAGCTTTCCGTTCACGATTATTCTGTCTTTAATCCTGAATGAAATCCGGTGTACATGGTTTAAACGGCTTTCCCAGTCTCTGCTGTATCTTCCGCACTTTATATCCTGGGTGGTTGTTGCGGGAATTGCGGTAAATCTGTTCTCTTTAAACGGCGGAACCGTCAACAATGTTCTGAATGTGATGGGAATAAAATCCATTCCGTTCTTAAGCGACAAATACTGGTGGATATTCACTTACGTTATCTGCAGTGTCTGGAAGGAGATCGGCTGGGGAACCATTATCTATCTGGCGGCTTTAACCGGGGTAGATGAGAGCCTTTATGAGGCGGCTTATTTAGACGGAGCGACAAGAATGCAGAGAATCATCTATGTAACGCTTCCCATGGTTAAGCCTGTGATTGTCACCATGCTGATTCTTTCGGTCAGCAAGATGATGACAATCGGACTGGATGCTCCGCTGCTTCTGGGCAATTCCAAGGTCATGGAGGTATCTGAGGTATTGAGCACTTATGTATACCGACTTGGTATTGAGAAGGCACAGTACTCTCCGGCAACGGCGGTGGGACTGTTCCAGTCAGTGGTAAATATTGCGATCCTGTTTATGGCAGACCGTTTTGCCAAGGCGATCGGTGAAGAAGGAATATTATAGGAGGGGCGGAAATGAAGAAAAAGAAAATAGCGTTTGCGGATGTAATGCTGTACCTGATTCTGACAGTGGTAGTTCTGGTCTGCCTCTATCCGTTTCTGAATGTGGTGGCGTATTCCTTAAGCGGAAATACGGCAGTGCTTTCGGGGAAAGTCACCTTTTATCCGATAGACTTCCAGCTGTCAGCCTATAAGGAGATCCTGCTGAAGCAGACGCAGATCTGGACAGCCATGGGGATTTCCGTCACGGTGACGGTTCTGGGAACTCTGTTGGGGCTTGTGCTCACGGTTGCAGCGGCGTATGCGCTGTCGAAGGAAAAGTTAAAAGGCCGGGGGATTTTAAGCGGATTCATCCTCTTTACGATGTATTTCAGCGGAGGTATTATCCCTACGTTCCTGGTTGTAAAAGGCGTTGGTCTTTATGATTCCATCAACGCCCTGGTAATTCCTTCAGCTATGAACGTCTTTAACTTCATAGTGATGAGAACATTTTTTAAGGAACTGCCGCTGGAACTTGAGGAGGCGGCCAGGATTGACGGTGCGAACGATATGAAGATTCTGTTCAAAATTGTGCTTCCGCTGTCCATGCCGATTATTGCAACGATTGGCCTGTTCTATGCGGTTTCCTACTGGAACGATTACTTCAGCGCACTGCTGTATATTCAGACACCGGAGAAGTTTTCTTTACAGCTTCGGCTGCGTCAGCTGCTGTTTGCAGGTCAGATCAACCAGGTTTCCATGGAAAACCTGGGAACACAGGTGATGTCGGAATCACTGAAGATGGCGAGCATCGTGATATCGACGATCCCGATTATTCTTGTTTATCCATGGCTGCAGAAATACTTTGTAAAAGGTGTTATGCTGGGGTCGGTAAAAGGTTAACTAAAATTTATTAGAGGAGGACTATTAAAATGGGGAAAAAGAGAAGAGCAGCGGCCGTTCTGACGGCGGCAATGGCAATGGCATTTGTGGTATCCGGCTGTGGCGCCAGGGAAGAGGCAGCACCGAAAGGTGAGTCAGGGCAGACGAAAGAGGCTGGAGATACAAAGACGGAGGCGGCGGGAAACCAGACCACTTACGGATCAAAGCAGTTTGACAATGTGACTCTTACTGTCGAACTCTTCGACCGCAGCAACGCTCCGCAGGGAACAACAGTTACCGATAACCGTTGGGTAAAGTATGCAAAAGAAGAGATGGCTAAGGTGGGAATTAATCTGGAGTTCGTAGCGGTTCCGCGTTCGGAGGAGGTCACGAAAATTCAGACGATGATGGCGGCTGGAACAGCTCCTGATATTGCGCTGACCTATACGAGAAGCATCGCAGAGGACTATTTTAACCAGGGCGGAACGTATGATTTGAGCAGCTATGTGGATGGCGAAGGCCAGGCGGAAAATTTAAAAGCGTATCTGGGGGAAGACGTTCTCAATGTGGCGCGTGACGGAGACGGCCAGTTATGGGCCATTGCGGCAAGACGTGCGACGGCGGCAAAGGACAACCTCTTTATCCGTAAGGACTGGCTGGATAAGCTGGGGATGGAGATTCCAACTACCACAGATGAGCTCTATCAGGTGCTGAAGGCATTTAAAGAAAATAATCCGGATGGAAGAACCGATGTGATTCCCTTCTTCTCCGTAGCCATTGGTGATGAGACTGCGGACAGGGCTGACGTTATGGCCATGCCGTTTATGACAACGCTTCCGGATGAACATGAGTTTAATATAAAATCGGTATTTCCGGTGTACGGCGATGAGGGATATGCGGATTATTTAAGGTTTTTAAACAAGCTGTATAATGAAGAACTGCTGGATCAGGAGTACTATACCAGCAATGACCTCTCAGCTACGCTGGCGGAGTATGTGGTAAACGGGCAGGCGGGCTGCTTCGTGACCAATGTAAATGGTAATGTGGATAACTTAAGAGGCGGACTGCTTCAGCATTTGAAGGTAAATAACCCGGATGCAGATATCGTTTCACTTCCTCCGCTGAAGAACAATCATGACGGAGAGATCTACAACATTGAGTATGCACAGAATGGGGCTTACTGTATCGTACCAAAGACCTGCAAGAATCCGGAAGCAGCGGTCACCTATATGGACTGGATGGCGACTCAGGAAGGCGGATTTACTTTATTCCATGGATTTGAGGATGAACACTATAAGCTGGAAGACGGAGTTCCGGTGGTGATCGACGCAGATTTTAATGCAGTAGATAAGGACTGGATTCGTCATGATATGTTTATTATCGGAAACCAGGGATACTTCTTCAGCGAGGATGACTTCGTAAAATCAGCTTCCAAGGAAATTCCGGGCTTTGAGGACTATGTTGTCTCCAATTATGAAAATGCCACGACAGGAATTATCAGACATATGTCAGCCTACAGCGCGCCGACACAGTCTGCCAACGTATCAGAAATCCAGCTGGCTGCAGATGAATATCTGGTTAAATGTATTACCTGCAAGCCGGAAGAGTTCGACTCCATGCTGGAAGCATATAAATCCGCTCTTGGAAACGCGGGTATGGAAGCTGTTATCAGGGAACGCACCGAGTATTATGACGCTTTAGATAAATAAAATCAAAATGTGGAGGAAATAAGTATGCTGAAAGTAGCAGTAATTGGTTGTGGTAATATTTCAGGATCTCATATAAAAGCGTATCTGGAATTTCCGGAGTTATGCCAGATAACGGCGCTCTGTGATATCTATCCGGAGAAGGCGGAAAAGAGAAAGGCGGAGTTCGGATTGGCAGAAGCCCGGATATATGCTTCCCATGAAGAACTGCTGGCCAGCGAATCTGTGGATGTAATCAGTGTATGCACGCCTCCTTATGTCCACAGTGAAATTGCAGTTCATGGAATGGAAGCGGGCAGTAATGTCCTTGTAGAGAAGCCCATGGCGGCTTCTCTCGAGGAGTGCGACCAGATGCTGGAGGCAGAAAAACGGACAGGAAAGACTCTGGGAGTCATTGCCCAGAACCGTTTCAGAACACCGTTTATGAATCTGAAGAAGGTTCTGGATTCCGGGCTCATCGGAAAGGTGCTGCACACGGAGATTGATTCCTTCTGGTGGCGTGGCCACTGCTATTACGATCTCTGGTGGCGCGGCTCCTGGGAGAAGGAAGGCGGCGGCTGTACGTTGAATCATGCGGTGCACCATATAGACATGCTGGGCTGGATGATGGGAAGACCGGATAAGGTTACTGCTGTGGTGAGTAATGCTGCGCACGATAATGCGGAGGTCGAAGATATCTCCATAGCCATTATGAAGTATCCGGAAGGCCGGCTGGCTCAGGTAACCAGCTCGGTTATCCACTATGGGGAGCAGCAGGCCGTGAAATTCCAGGGAGAGTATGCGGCGGTTTCCGTGCCGTGGGAAGTTCATGCTTCTGTTGCCAAAGGAAATGGTTTTCCGGATCCGAATCCGGAGCTGGAACAGAAAATTCAGGAGTATTACGATTCCCTGCCGGAATTACAGTACGAGAAGCATCCGGGAGAAATACAGAATTTTCTGGAAGCCGTCGAGCGTGGTGAACGGCCATTTATCACAGGTGAGGATGGAAGACTGACGATCGAGCTGATCACTGCGATCTATGAAGCTGGTTTTACGGAGAAAACGGTTGAGCTTCCGTTAAAGAAGGATGATCCATTCTATACGGCGGAAGGAATCTTAAAGAATGTTAGGCATTTTCATGAGAAAAATGCTTCCGTAGAGAATTTCACTGATGAAGCAATTTCGCTGGGCCGTGAGGTTTAAACGAGAATAAGAAAGAAGGTATCGTGGTATGAACGCGTTAGACGGAATGAACTATGCACCAAAGGGAAAGCCGGAGCCGGTGGTGAAAGAGGGGGAATTTTACTTTGCAGCCATGTATCTGGATCACGGTCACATCAACGGCATGTGCAATGGCCTGACGGAGGCGGGAGCTTCACTTAAGTATGTTTATGACACTGACCGGGCACGGGCAGAAGCATTTGCAGCAAAATATCCGGGAGCGGTAGTTGCAGACAGAGAAGAAACCGTACTGAATGATCCGTCGGTGAAACTGGTAGCTGCGGCAGCTATTACCTCGAAGCGGTGCGAGGTTGGTCTGCGGTGTATGGACGCGGGCAAGGATTACTTTACGGACAAGGCCCCTTTTACTACCATGGAGCAGCTGGAGCTGGCAGAGGCAAAGGTGAAGGAGACCGGAAAAAAGTATATGGTTTACTATTCAGAACGCCTTCATGTGGAAAGCGCAGTATATGCCGGAAATTTAATTAAACAGGGAGCAATCGGCAGAGTATTGAATGTGATGGGACTGGGACCGCACCGCATTGGCAGCCCGGAGAATCGGCCGGCCTGGTTTTTTGAAAAAGAATCTTACGGCGGAATTCTCTGCGATATCGGTTCCCATCAGATTGAACAGTATCTTTATTTTGCAGATGTAAAATCAGCAAAAGTAGAATACAGCCGGGTAGCCAATTATAATCACCCGGATTATCCGGGACTGGAGGATTTCGGAGACGCCATGCTGACAGGCGATAACGGGGCGACCAACTATTTCCGTGTGGACTGGTTTACACCGGACGGTCTGTCTTCCTGGGGAGACGGAAGAACGGTTATCCTTGGAACGGATGGATATATAGAACTCCGCAAATACGTTAACATCGGGGTGGAGGACAACAGTGGTGACAATCTGATTCTGGTTGACAAAACGGGAGAACATTTTATCAAGTGCAGGGATACGGTGGGATATCCGTTCTTTGGAGAACTGATTCTGGACTGTATCAACAGGACAGAGCATGCAATGACACAGGAACATGCCTTCCTGGCCGCCAGACTTTGTCTGGAATGTGAGGCCGGGGCAGAACGGATTGGGTAGTCAGGCAGAGAGCGTCCGGGCTGGTTAAGAAGCGCAGTGTCAGATAAGAGGAATCGACGGACAGGAACAGGAGGCGGTGATACGATGGAGCAGAAGAGCAGTAAGGAGCGAAAGCTGTGGGCGCAGTTTGACGCACTGCAGTTGGGAAGCGGCTGGACCGAGGAAGATCTGGTAAAGCCACAGATTCTGATTGAAGACGCTTACGGAGAATCTCATCCCGGAAGTGTACATTTAAACCAGCTCACCGATCAGGTGAGGTGGGGCGTCTTAGAGAAGGGCGGTTTTGGTGCCAAATACCATGTGACAGATATCTGTGATGGCTGTGCTCAGGGACACGATGGGATGAATCTGGTGCTGGCGTCCAGGGAGGCGATCTGTGATATGCTGGAGGTACATGCCGGATTTGTTCCGTGGGATGGTATGGTTTTGTCAAGTTCCTGCGATAAATCCATACCGGCTCACCTGAAAGCCGCCGCCCGTGTGGGGATTCCCACGGTTTTTCTGCCGGGCGGCAGTATGCGGCCCGGACCGGATATGACTACGTCTCTGGCTGCGGGAAAGCTGTCTCTGCGCATGAAATCAGATGAACGGGTGGAGGCATGGGAAGTACGCGATTACAAGCTTACCGGCTGTCCTTCTGCCGGCGCCTGTTCCTTTATGGGAACAGCCTCCACCATGCAGTGTATGGCGGAAGCGCTGGGAATGGCTTTGCCGGGAAGCGCACTGGTTCCGGCCACAATGACGGATATCTTAAAGTATGGAAGAAGAGCAGGTCAGGCAGTGATGGAGCTTGCCAGAAAGGGAATTACCCCTGTGCAGATCATGACACCGGCCGCATTTAAGAATGCTCTGGTTGTTCACAGTGCCATAGGCGGCTCGACCAATGCCACGCTTCATCTGCCGTCAATAGCGAAAGAACTGGGATTGACACTCCCTATGAGCTGGTTCGATGAAATCAATCACCGGATTCCTCATATTGCCAATATTGATCCTTCCGGAAGCCAGCTTACGGAAAGTTTCTGGTTTGCAGGCGGAGTCCCTATGGTTCAGTTCCTGTTAAGGGAATATCTGGACTTAAACGTCATGACGGTAACGGGAAGGACGCTGGGAGAAAATTTAGAGCAGCTTGAAAAGGATCATTTCTATGAACGTTATATCGGATATCTTCATAATTATGGCCTGAGCAGAGAGGATGTGATCTGTGATCCGGAACAGGCTGCCGAGACCGGTTCTGTGGCTGTGTTAAAGGGAAATCTGGCCCCGGAGGGAGCTGTTATCAAATATTCTGCATGCAGGCCGGAGATGAGAAAACATAAGGGTACGGCACGAGTATTCGACTGTGAAGAGGACGCTCACGATGCTGTGATAAAGAAGAAAATACGTCCGGGTGATATTCTGGTTATCAGGTATGAGGGGCCGAGAGGCAGCGGGATGCCGGAACTGCTCATGACAACAGAAGCAATTGTCTGCGATCCATCCCTGAATGGGACGGTGTCCCTGATTACAGACGGCAGATTTTCAGGGGCAACACGGGGAGCCGCAATCGGCCATGTATCTCCGGAGGCCGCCAGAGGAGGCCCGATCGCTCTCGTGGAGGAGGGGGATATTATCGCCTATGATGTGGAAAAAAGGAGTGTGAATATCGTCGGCACGGCTGACGGGGAGTGTACACCAGCCGATATGGAAAAAATTCTGGAGATCAGAAATTCTGTTTTTTTCAAGCCTGAAAACAGAAAAGCAGGCTGTGAAGAACGGGGCTTCTCCAAACGGCCGATTAGAGAAAAGCACGGTTTGTTTAAGCGGTATACAGAAGGTGCAGATTCGGCTATGGAGGGGGCAGGCTACTAAAGGCTGTTGTCTGGAAACTGCCGTACCCGGTAAAACGGGGAGCAGGGAGCAGTACGAAACATCACTACGATATACAGGAGGAGTGTCATGCAAGCAGATTATATTACGCCGGCCGTCACAATCTTTGATGATCAGGGTCATGTGGATATAGAGGCTAATAAAAAGTTATATGAACATCTGATTTCAAATGGGATAAAAGGAATCCTGATTCTTGGAAGTATCGGAGAATTTTATGGTATTCCTCTGGAAGAGAAGAAGCAGCTGATACGTGAGGCCATATCCTGCATCGGCTCCAGGGCGAATGTCTATGTTGGAACAGGAGGCACGGTCTTTGAAGAATGTGTCTGGCTGTCGAACTATGCAGCTGATTGCGGAGCTTATGGGATGGCGGTCATATCACCGTATTATTTTTATCTGTCCGATGAGGAAGCGTATGATTTCTATGCGGAGCTTGCAAAGCAGGTAAAGGGAAATATTCTTTTGTATAACTTCCCGGCCAGAACGGGATACCAGCTGTCCGCAGATACCGTTCTTAAGCTGGCTATGAAATATCCGAATATTATCGGTATTAAGGATACAGTAGGTGAGATGGGCCATACGCGGGAGCTGATTCGGAAGGTGAAAGGCAGGAGGCCGGATTTCCTGGTCTACTCTGGCTTCGATGAGTTCTTTTTTCACAATATTTTATCGGGAGGCGATGGCTGCATTGCCGGTCTGTCCAATATTTTCCCCGAAACTGCCGCCGCTATGGTGAGAGCGGCAGAAGAGGACCGCATGGAAGATGTGAGCAGATATCAAAAGAAATTAGACCGGCTCATGGCTATCTACGGTATTCAGGATCAGTTTGTACCAGTTATCAAGACTGCGGTTCAAATGAGAGGTGTTCCCATTAACCCGGCGTGTCTGTTTCCGATGAAAGCTGTCACAGGGGCCGACAGGGAGAAAATAAGGCAAATTATGGAATACGAGGAGTAACCGGGGCGCAGAGTATGAATAATAAAAAAATACGGGCAGCTATTATCGGCTGCGGAAACATAGCCAGAGTGCATGCAGGCTGTCTGGAAAAAAACAGGGGCGTACAATTGGCCGCGGTATGTGATGTGGCTGGTGATAGGGCGAAGAGTCTGGCCGGTGACCACGGCGCAAACTGGTATACTTCTTATGAAGACATGCTGGATCAGGTGGCCATCGATGTAGTGCATATCTGTACCCCTCATTACCTCCATGTGCCCATGACCATTGATTGCCTGAAAAGAGGAAAAAATGTATTTTTGGAGAAACCGCCGGTGATTTCCAAAAGCCAGCTTGATGAACTGGAGTCGGCTCCTCACATTGAACGTGCGGGAATCTGTTTTCAAAACCGTTATAACCCGGGGCTGATAAGAGTAAAGACGATGCTTCAATCGGGAGAGACCGGGAAAATTCTGGGAGCCAGAGGAATCGTCACATGGTTCCGCGATGAGGAGTACTATACGCAGAGCGGGTGGCGCGGGCGCCTGGAAACAGAGGGTGGAGGCGTGCTGATTAATCAGTCCATCCATACGCTTGACTTACTGGTTTATCTTTTGGGCAGGCCCGACGCCGTATGCGCGGGGATGGCGAATCATCACCTGAAAGAAATTATTGAGGTGGAAGATACCATGGAAGCATATATTGAATTTGAAAATGGAAAAGCTGTTTTCTATGCAACTACCGCTTACTGCGAAAATCTTCCGCCATTGATAGAGGTTTCCTGTGAGAATATGGTGATCAGACTGGAGGAACCCCAGATTACGGTTTTTCACAGGGATGGCCGCACGGAAAGAATAACTGCTTCTGCAGATGAGGCGCTGGGCAAGAAGTATTGGGGAAGCGGCCATGAGGCGTGTATCCGGGATTATTACAGTGCTGTAGCGGAAGGCAGAAAGCTTCCGATTACTCTGGCAGAGGTAAAGGACTCGGTGAGACTGATGACTGCAATGTATGAAGCTGCCGGGAGCGGCAGAAGGATTGAATTGAATTCTCAATCGCATGGGTTTGCATTAGCCTGAAACATTAAAAACATTAAAATGAAAGAAAACGGTAATACTATTAAAACAGTATTCTCAGATTTTGAAGTATGTATGCAAATTATGACAAGTTCGATTTTACGTAAAATCAATTCTGGTTTAAAAAGAAATTAGTTACAACTAAAATATGACAGAGTGTTTTCACCGATTTCTCACATACTATGAAAGGAGCAGAAAATTGTCTCCTTTCATTTTTTTATATAAGGAGGTATGTGAGATGATGGGAAAAAAATTCCACAGATATGTGGTGACCGCGTTTTGGGTAAGCCTGGTGTTTTGCATCGGCTTCTCTTATTTCTATATGAAGTGGGTGATACCGGACAAGCTTAATGTCGTGGCCGAGGAAGAAGAGCAGTTTCATTTCTCCATGCCTTTTGGAGTGACGCTGTCTTCAGACAGTGAGGAAGTGGTTTTGGGCAATGGTTCCAATATCCCTTCAGATCAGATCCACCTTTCCGTCAATCAGCCGTTTTCCGTTTATTCAGAAAATCAGGGCAGCTACAAGATCGGCTTAAAACTGTTTGGCTGGCTGCAGCTGAAGGATATCCAGGTTAACGTGGTGGACACGAAATACGCGGTTCCATGCGGAACGCCGGTGGGAATTTACTTAAAATCTGATGGGATTATGGTAATTGGTACGGGGGATATTACGAAGAGTGACGGTATGATTGTGGAGCCGGCCTTCGGGGTGCTTCAGTCGGGGGACTATATTGAGGCTTTTAACGGTACGCCGTTAAAGGATAAGGAAGCGCTTGTTACCGAGTTGAACAAAAATGGTACCAGCGAGGCGGTTTTAGCAGTACGGCGCGGGGATCAGGAGATTGAAGTGAAGATGACCCCTGTGGAGGGAGACGATGGAAACCCCAAATTAGGCGTCTGGGTCCGGGACGATACTCAGGGTATCGGCACCATGACATATATTGACATGAATGGAAATTTCGGTGCGCTGGGACACGGGATCAGCGACAGTGACACAGGCGGAGTGGTTCAGATTGAAAACGGCGCGCTTTATGAAACCTCTATATTAGGAATTGAAAAGGGAACATTCGGTAAGCCGGGTGTGATGAGCGGAGTCATCTATTACGGACCGGGATCGGTACTCGGAACGATTGAATCCAATACGGATGAAGGAATATTCGGTACGGTCAATGAGCGGTTTAAGCAGACGGTAAAAGCGGATGCAATTCCGATCGGTTACAGGCAGGATGTGAAGAAAGGAACGGCTTATATCAGGAGCGATGTGTCTGGGGTAGTGAAGGATTACGAGATTGAGATCCAGAAGGTGGATTACGCGACGACACATAAGAATAAGGGAATGGTAATTAAGGTGACCGATCCGGAGCTGCTGGCGATTACCGGGGGAATTGTACAGGGTATGAGCGGCAGCCCGATTATACAGGATGGGAAGCTGATTGGGGCGGTGACTCATGTGTTTATACAGGACAGTACCAGAGGGTATGGGATATTTATTGAAAATATGCTGGAGCATTGAGTCCGGGCAGGAAAAGCCAGGGAAGGAAGTTTTGTAAGCTTGCTTACATAAGCTGCCTTTACTGGCTTTTGCTATGTGGCGATAACGAAAAAAAGGCGGATATTGAGAATTCAACAAAATCGCCTCTTTTTACCGTAAATATAATAAGACTTTTTTCAATCCACGAATAGTGCTACTCGACGTGTTTATTATAAACGAGAATAAGAGAATATGTCAATGATTTAATATAGTACATGATATATAATATTTAAGTCATATTAAATTTAAAAATAATATTGTAAAGCAATAGAAAATATGATATTATTTTATTAAAATATACCAATAATATATTAAAAAATAATTATAATTAAGCAGATTTAATAATACGTGGAGCTTTCTGTATAATTTAGTTTCTGAAGAAACTTCTTGTAAGCAGTTATGAAAGATACCGTAAATTAGGAGACTCGAATATCAGCATTATCAGGAACAAGGATGGCGCTGGTTCGGGATAAGTATCTCAATCCTAAAGAAGAAATATATGGAGAGTGTGGTGCTTTTGTTAGGGCGTTTGCTGAATCTTGCAGATTACCTCCATGAGAATTATTGCATTATTGAGCGTAATGATGAAACACCAGAAAATTATTTCAAACCCATCCCAAAACAGCTGATGGAGCCTCGGTCTTTCATACTGCGCTTCAAAGACCTGCTGAGGCTTTGGAGAGACTATCTTTAAAAATGCAGATTTATGTGGAATGGGAAATGATTGCTCCGAGTAACAGGAACGGATGGATTTAATATGTGATGAAAGAGACGTTGAAGGGGGTGAAGTGGTTGGAGGAAAGTTTCCAGAAAAGCCAACTCTAGACGAAAGGGTAGAGATTATTATCGGATATAGAAACTAAATGCCGCGTAAAAAACGGTTACAGGTGAAAACGCTGCAGATAAATCCGGCGATCAACAGGAGGTAGAAATATGATGTAGATAGAACTGCACAGAGGGACAGGATTGCTTTGGATCGAAACTGTAAACTCAACCGTGAATGGAAATCCAGATCAGGACGGTGAAGCAAGACAACGCGGTGATGAAAGGGGAGAGATTTCTCTGGTTTCCTTTAAACATTAAATAGGTGAACTGATTGCATATAAAGAAGGACCAGTCTGGAAAGATATCAGTTCGAATTTAGGGATAAGCCCTGAGGAGATAGGGCATTACGGTATTCTGGAACGGATAGAGACAAAATGGACAGAAGTTAAAATTTTCAAGAAAAAAGCACTTGCTTATACAAGAGGAGAATATGGAAACTTATATTGCACACAAGATTAAAGAAACGAATCAAATCCAGACGGTAGAAGAGCATTGTGAAAGTACCGCCCGATTGATGAAGGAAAAATGTCCTCTGGAGGAATTGATTCCGATTGCCTGGCTAACTGGTTTTTTACATGACAGGGGGAAAGTCAGTGATCAGTTTCAGAAGTATATTTTAGCGGCTGTCGAGGGAAGTATGGAGGTACATAGAGGGGAGGTCAACCATTCGTCGGCAGGAGGACGTATTATTGAAGCTATGCTGCCCAAAACGCTTGCTTCAAAGATAATTCAGGAAGCAATATATTCTCATCATGGACTAAGAGACTGCCTGTCACCAAGAGATGGCCGCCTTATATTTGAATGGTCCGATGATAAGGCAGAGATCAAACAGGCCGTTGAGCGTTTTTTCAATAGATATGACAAAGTGAAATTAGAAAAACAGTGTAAAGAGGCGGTTGATGCGGTTGCAGAAATTAAAAATAAAATAGTTGAATTTGACAGGGCAGCAGGTGGTCATTCAATCTATGGAAGCAGAGAATATTTTCTGGGAATGTATGAGCGTCTTCTGATATCGTTATTAGTAGAAGGTGACAGAACAGATACGGCCTCTTTCATGCAGGAAAAGAACATCGAAAATATCCCGGATAATAATGAGATGAAGCTTTTGTGGGATGAATGCGTACTTCATCTGGAGGAGCATTTAAGCGGTCTGAAGGTTATAAATAAAGTGGACGAGGCCAGAAGAGCAATTTCGGAACAATGTCTTGAAGCAGCAGCAAAGCCATCTGTACTTTACCGCCTTACGGTTCCCACTGGGGGCGGAAAAACGTTCAGCAGTCTGCGGTTTGCTCTGCAGTACGCAAGGCGGTACAAAAAGCGGCATATTATTTACGTCGCACCCTACAATTCTGTCCTAGAGCAAAATGCTGAAGATATTAAAATGGCGTTGGGAAGGAACGATATTGTTCTGGAGCATCACAGCAATGTGATTTATGAGGAGAAAGCAGATGAGGAGAGATACACACTGCTGACCGAAAACTGGGAGTCTCCGGTTGTTTGTACCACAGCCGTACAGTTTCTTAACACACTGTTTTCTTCGGGACTCAGAAATATAAGACGCATGTATAGTATCTGCAACAGTGTTATCCTGTTTGATGAAATTCAGGCGCTGCCTGTTAAGACAATCGAATTATTTAATCAGGCAATCAATTTTCTTACAGTGTTTGGGAAGTCGGCGGTTGTTCTGTGCTCAGCGACGCAGCCCCTTCTTGACTGCTTGGGAGTAAACTGCCTTTGTCCTCCGACGAATATGATTGAGGAACAGTTGTCAGAAACGTATGCAGGGGTATTTAGGCGGACTACGTTGATTGACTGTACAGATACATCTGGTGCAGGATTTGATGCAGAAGCATTAAGTGATTTTGCGGGACAGATATTTGAAAAGGAAAGGCAGATTTTAATTATTGTAAATACGAAAAATTGTGCCCGCACAGCATATGAGAGGCTAAAGGAACGGTATGGAAGCAGATGCCAGGTGGTTCATCTGAGTACCAATATGTGTGCGGAGAACCGGAATATTATACTGAAAAAGGTGAAAAATGCGTTAAATGAGGGGCAGGAAATTATTTGTGTCAGTACACAGTTAATTGAAGCTGGAGTCAATATTTCTTTCAAAGCAGTAATTCGGTCATTGGCTGGGCTGGACAGCGTCATTCAGGCTGCAGGACGCTGCAACCGTCATGGAGAAACTGATAATGGGAATGTTTATATCGTTAAAATGTCTTCCGAAGTAGAAAATATTTCAAGGCTGACGGATATTAAGGAAGCGCAGGCGGCCATGCAGGAGGTATTGTTTCAGTACAGAAAGAACCCTGAGAGTATAGGGGGGAGTCTTACCTCAAAACAGGCTATGGAGCTATATTACCAGCGCTATTTTTACCAGAGAAAAGGGGAGATGAAATATAATGTAAACGTGGACGGAATTGGGACTGGGGAGGAAGGCGCTGATTTGGTGAATCTGCTTTCTGTAAATCGGATTGGGATGGTGGAATACCACAAGAACTCCGGCAGACAGCTGCAAAATCGGTTAATGAATCAGGCATTTAAAACTGCGGGGGATTTATTTGAAGTGATACCCGAGGATGGGAAAATAGATGTTGTGGTGGAATATTACGAGGAGGCCAGACGGATTATAGACAGCCTGAATAATCCGTATTTGACTGTTACAGAGCAAAAAATATTATTTAGAAAGTTACAGCGTTTTACTGTGGGGATTTCTGAAACGATGAGAAGAAAAATAGGAAATGCCATTTATCCGGCCTGCAATGGAAAAATATTTGTACTGAACCGGGATTATTACAGTAAAGAAACCGGCGTATCGGACACACCTTGCAGTATGATAGATATGATATTTTAGGTGATATTAGAAAATATTTTGGGTAGAGTACATTGGTGCGAATGCCAAGTGAACATGAAATACTGGGGGGGATTCGCACCGGATTTTTAAGCTGATTATAAGAAAAAAAGGAAGAAATAGAACTACAGATTGTTTAATATATGAAAAAGTTGTATAATATGTCTAGAATATATCTGATTATTAATGAGAAAAATGGATATATTTGCGGTCGCCTTCCGCTAGGAAGGTGGGGATTGAAATCTTACAATCGCTCGAATGATCAGAAGAAACGGCCGTCGCCTTCCGCTAGGAAGGTGGGGATTGAAATATGCCATCCAGCATGGAAAGCGAAATGGACCGACGTCGCCTTCCGCTAGGAAGGTGGGGATTGAAATGGGCAGGCGACAAGAAACCGTTTTGAGCAGCTTGTCGCCTTCCGCTAGGAAGGTGGGGATTGAAATACCTCGGATACAGAAAAAAACGGATGGAATAAGTTGTCGCCTTCCGCTAGGAAGGTGGGGATTGAAATGATGGTATATCGTTCAGACACATCACGGCATAACGGTCGCCTTCCGCTAGGAAGGTGGGGATTGAAATATTGCACCTCTATGAGACGAACGTGCGTAAAGAGTCGCCTTCCGCTAGGAAGGTGGGGATTGAAATCTTAAGTCAATAGGTTTCTGGTAATTCTGTGGTTGTCGCCTTCCGCTAGGAAGGTGGGGATTGAAATAGATGCTTATATTAAAAACAAGCCGACTTCCATGGTCGCCTTCCGCTAGGAAGGTGGGGATTGAAATAAAATCTATTAATGATCTGCCATCTAAATACACTGTCGCCTTCCGCTAGGAAGGTGGGGATTGAAATACCATCACCCACACGACCGCCACTCCAATCAGCACGTCGCCTTCCGCTAGGAAGGTGGGGATTGAAATCCACTTGTTGGAGGAAAAGATCACAAGCGGCACGTCGCCTTCCGCTAGGAAGGTGGGGATTGAAATAGTTGCATAGTACTTCTTTCCAATTAAGCTGTTCAGTCGCCTTCCGCTAGGAAGGTGGGGATTGAAATAACATCATAAAGTATGGAACTGTAGATTATCTTCGTCGCCTTCCGCTAGGAAGGTGGGGATTGAAATGTTGAGTTGGAATTCCGCAGCGGCGTATTCCGCTGTCGCCTTCCGCTAGGAAGGTGGGGATTGAAATAACATAACGCTCTCTCCTAAATTAACTGCAAGTTGTCGCCTTCCGCTAGGAAGGTGGGGATTGAAATTAAAGTCAAGTCGCAACGGCCACATCAATGAGAATGTCGCCTTCCGCTAGGAAGGTGGGGATTGAAATTCCTATGAACGCTTGTAAATATAATATGACTTATTGTCGCCTTCCGCTAGGAAGGTGGGGATTGAAATTATAGCTGAGTTGGATCACACGTTGCAGAAAATAAGTCGCCTTCCGCTAGGAAGGTGGGGATTGAAATTCTTTCTCTGGCGCACGGATCGAAACAGCAATTATGTCGCCTTCCGCTAGGAAGGTGGGGATTGAAATGACAGAGCATTATAAGTGGGTGCTGAATATTGAGAGGTCGCCTTCCGCAAGGAAGGTGTGGATTGAAATATCAGGACCGGAGCGGAAATATCTTTATGAAATCGTCGCCTTCCGCAAGGAAGGTGTGGATTGAAATACTCCATTATTGGTACACTCAAACAGCTTTTCCCGTCGCCTTCCGCAAGGAAGGTGTGGATTGAAATTCTCGTCCAGGACTCTCTCGGTGTGGCTGTAGGCCGTCGCCTTCCGCAAGGAAGGTGTGGATTGAAATTCGGTTGGTATGCGGATTATGTGGGTGGATATGCAGGTCGCCTTCCGCAAGGAAGGTGTGGATTGAAATAAGAGTGCCACAGCCTATCTGTCACAGTCTGCCGGTCGCCTTCCGCAAGGAAGGTGTGGATTGAAATATGCAGTATACCGGCTATGATACAGCGAGTGATAAGTCGCCTTCCGCAAGGAAGGTGTGGATTGAAATACAGCTAACACAGGCCCTCGGCTCGGGAGTGCTGCGTCGCCTTCCGCAAGGAAGGTGTGGATTGAAATGTAGTTAATAATTGGGACTATATATATCCGATTTGTCGCCTTCCGCAAGGAAGGTGTGGATTGAAATCCATGCACCAGATCCCAGGATGCGGACTTAATCCGTCGCCTTCCGCAAGGAAGGTGTGGATTGAAATAGATCAGGCGATTGACATGGCGACAAAGGAGTTGTCGCCTTCCGCAAGGAAGGTGTGGATTGAAATAGGAGGTGGCACGAGTGCTATGCAACATGAAATGGTCGCCTTCCGCAAGGAAGGTGTGGATTGAAATAGCCATTCCCCTTAGCGCACTCATGATGATTGGGGTCGCCTTCCGCAAGGAAGGTGTGGATTGAAATGTCTGCATAGACGTTCCAGGATTGCGTAAACTGGTCGCCTTCCGCAAGGAAGGTGTGGATTGAAATACGACTGCCGGAGCGGTAAAGACCGGTGAAGTCGGTCGCCTTCCGCAAGGAAGGTGTGGATTGAAATATTTCTACAAATACCGATGGTGTGACAAGGGTACGTCGCCTTCCGCAAGGAAGGTGTGGATTGAAATACGCAGATTAACGACACCATTACCCACATACGTGATGTCGCCTTCCGCAAGGAAGGTGTGGATTGAAATGTTGAGTTGGAAGTCCGCAGCCGCGTATTCTGCCGTCGCCTTCCGCAAGGAAGGTGTGGATTGAAATTTCAAACGTTTGGCAGATATCGGCTGAGGGGTCTTGTCGCCTTCCGCAAGGAAGGTGTGGATTGAAATATTAACTATGGCTACAGTAATATGTCAGGCCATAGTCGCCTTCCGCAAGGAAGGTGTGGATTGAAATAGCAATCTGCGCATTCAGGATGTCAAGGGTGGTCGTCGCCTTCCGCAAGGAAGGTGTGGATTGAAATACCCCCTCCCCCCCCTCCCGGATACCGATACGTCAGGTCGCCTTCCGCAAGGAAGGTGTGGATTGAAATATCTTCGGGGATAACCCGCTGATGCGCTGGTACAGTCGCCTTCCGCAAGGAAGGTGTGGATTGAAATAAGAAAGGAGACGAGTATGCATTTAAAACCTTTTGTCGCCTTCCGCAAGGAAGGTGTGGATTGAAATGGCAATGGTTGTCAAGACTTACCTGGAAGACCTTAGTCGCCTTCCGCAAGGAAGGTGTGGATTGAAATTTTCATAACCTTGTCATTATCCCATCCCCCTCGCTCGTCGCCTTCCGCAAGGAAGGTGTGGATTGAAATAAGTCCTGATAAAGCAAAATTAATTGCTGATTAGTCGCCTTCCGCAAGGAAGGTGTGGATTGAAATGCCATAATATCATTCCTTTCGTGTTGTAGTTGTGGTCGCCTTCCGCAAGGAAGGTGTGGATTGAAATTTAAAAGAATAATTAAGGCGGCCCACTACGGAGTCGCCTTCCGCAAGGAAGGTGTGGATTGAAATAACGATTACTGCAGGCGGCACACCCCCCACGGTTGTCGCCTTCCGCAAGGAAGGTGTGGATTGAAATGTGCTTATGTTTCCATTGCTATCCAGGTATTCTTGTCGCCTTCCGCAAGGAAGGTGTGGATTGAAATATTTTCTGGAATAGGAAGTCTACTAGCAAAAGCAGTCGCCTTCCGCAAGGAAGGTGTGGATTGAAATGAAACTTATTCGTATGATTTAGTTAGATGTTTTTCGTCGCCTTCCGCAAGGAAGGTGTGGATTGAAATAATTCGGGGATTGTTGCAAAGAACATCGGCGATGGTCGCCTTCCGCAAGGAAGGTGTGGATTGAAATATCTGTCCTTGAGAAAGTTCTCTCATGTGGCTCTTGTCGCCTTCCGCAAGGAAGGTGTGGATTGAAATAAGTCGATCACAGAGCCCGGGGCCAGTTCGATTGGTCGCCTTCCGCAAGGAAGGTGTGGATTGAAATGCCATCACCTCACCTTCCTATCTGGCTGGTATTATCGTCGCCTTCCGCAAGGAAGGTGTGGATTGAAATAACCAAAGTACTTTGCGGCATTAAGCATTAATTCGTCGCCTTCCGCAAGGAAGGTGTGGATTGAAATGCTATTGCCATACTCCAATATCTCGGCCATTTCATGTCGCCTTCCGCAAGGAAGGTGTGGATTGAAATGTCTGTAATATCAGCTCCTGCACCTGCCCCCTGTAAGTCGCCTTCCGCAAGGAAGGTGTGGATTGAAATACAAAAAAGCAGAACCAGTGATCCCAATCGACATTGGTCGCCTTCCGCAAGGAAGGTGTGGATTGAAATTCTTCTGCCCGAAAGAGAGGTGATACAGTTGTTAAGTCGCCTTCCGCAAGGAAGGTGTGGATTGAAATTGTATATTCACCGGCTGACTCAAAATTGTTATAGTCGCCTTCCGCAAGGAAGGTGTGGATTGAAATTGATCTATAGAAATCACTTAATGTCCGATACACATGTCGCCTTCCGCAAGGAAGGTGTGGATTGAAATGCATAATGTCGAGAAGGCAGTGGCATAGATGATTGTCGCCTTCCGCAAGGAAGGTGTGGATTGAAATTTCTGTATCTCTTTCAGCTTTTCAATCAACGATGTCGCCTTCCGCAAGGAAGGTGTGGATTGAAATATACCCAAAAAGTTGTGATATCACAACTACAACAGTCGCCTTCCGCAAGGAAGGTGTGGATTGAAATGTGTCATCGTCAAAGTACCGTTTCATGCCGAATGTCGCCTTCCGCAAGGAAGGTGTGGATTGAAATGTGTGATATACCAACCCATGATAAAACTGTTCCGTCGCCTTCCGCAAGGAAGGTGTGGATTGAAATTCAATCATCATAGTGAGGACATGATTCATATGATGTCGCCTTCCGCAAGGAAGGTGTGGATTGAAATTGACTCTTTCTTTTCTGGCTCTTCTATACCTGTCATGTCGCCTTCCGCAAGGAAGGTGTGGATTGAAATTAACCTCCGGAAAGCTTAATTCTCATGAGTATAGTCGCCTTCCGCAAGGAAGGTGTGGATTGAAATGCCCTTTTCGGTGTCGAGGCCACCAGACAGGTTGTCGCCTTCCGCAAGGAAGGTGTGGATTGAAATAACAGGTATATTGCCTTCCCGCTTAAACTCTACAGTCGCCTTCCGCAAGGAAGGTGTGGATTGAAATATCTTCACAGTCTCATTGCAGGCCGGACACTCAAGTCGCCTTCCGCAAGGAAGGTGTGGATTGAAATCCAGCATCTACTGGATTAGGTGTAAGCGTTACGGTCGCCTTCCGCAAGGAAGGTGTGGATTGAAATGCAGTATTTTTCTTGCCTGCTGGCGCTACGTTATAGTCGCCTTCCGCAAGGAAGGTGTGGATTGAAATCGTAATATAATCCCAGGCTAATCATTGCCATCTCCGTCGCCTTCCGCAAGGAAGGTGTGGATTGAAATATTAATGTTCTGGGTGAGGCAGTGGCCGGAGCTCTGGTCGCCTTCCGCAAGGAAGGTGTGGATTGAAATAGTTATAAATATTTCCCATTAGAAAGATTCAAGCGTCGCCTTCCGCAAGGAAGGTGTGGATTGAAATAGGACAAAGTCACAGGCACGCGAGGGTGGCGGAAAGGTCGCCTTCCGCAAGGAAGGTGTGGATTGAAATCCAAATTCCGAGATGAATGCCTCCCGGCTTCCAGTCGCCTTCCGCAAGGAAGGTGTGGATTGAAATGGATCCTTAACGAACGTCTTAGCCTGCTCCCTGGTGTCGCCTTCCGCAAGGAAGGTGTGGATTGAAATGCATTAGGATGTATCACAGAATGTCCGAGTTCATGTCGCCTTCCGCAAGGAAGGTGTGGATTGAAATCCGTTCTATATCAGCTTCGGTATTACTACAGCCGTCGCCTTCCGCAAGGAAGGTGAGGATTAAAATATTAACGTATTTCTCGAGGCATTTTACATCTCCTTCACTCAATATTCCCTGTTGACAACGAACCTCCTTGTCTCAGGGAATCTAATAGGTGCCTAAATGTTGAGAAAGGCGTTTAAAACAGCTGTCTGGAGCAATCGTTTACATGATACCCCACTCATTCTCAACAAGTTTTCCCTGTATAAACGGAGAGTTTCCCTGTATAGCCTGTTAAAAATCTTTCAAAAATCTATTACTCATCGGTATGCATTATTGTATTTATAATTGGCGTTATATCATTTCCTTTCTTTAAACAGCTGCAATAATACCATCTTACCATACACAGCCTGTGCCTGCTTCTGCACTGCTGCCTATCCCCTCATCAGAAAAAAACAATTATTTAACACAGAACGGCAAAGGTTCCCGAATTACTGAACCTTTGCCGTTTTAATGTCAGAAATAAACCTCATATCCTTTCAAAAAGCACCATAATATGGTAAAATATTCCGATAATCACGCCCGGAGTTTTTTCCCGACACCGAGCCACAAAATTCAACATTTACATAAAAATGAAGTCTGTCGGATTTTGTGACCAGGCCTGGATTTGGATCGAAGGGGGATTTTTCCGCTTCGGGGGCCATCGGAGGAAAATGTGGGAAAAACGCCCGCCTTTTGTCGAAAAATGCGACAGAATTCCATTGCGGCAATTCGGGGGCAAGTCTATAATGGCTTTACACTAATCATTCAATCAACAAGAAAGGGAGAGTAGGAAGATGTCGGAAATCAGTATTGCAATCGCGGACGATAACCTGCAGACACTGAGTCTGCTAAACGATATATTGGAGGGAGAGGAGGATTTCCATGTCGTCGGAAAGGCGGATAATGGGGAAGATGCTTACAACATGATTGTAAAAACAAGCCCTGATGTTGTCTTATTGGATGTCATTATGCCGAGAATGGACGGAATCACGGTGATGGAACGGGTGCGCAGCAATGCCGCAGTGACTAAGATGCCGTCGTTTATTATGGTAACAGCGGCCGGAAGTGAGAATATTACCGAAGACGCGTTCCGCATGGGTGCCAATTATTACATCATGAAGCCTTTCAACAAAGATATTGTTGTCGATAAAGTCAGAAGAGTCGGACACAGGAAATCAAAAACTACGGGACTTTCCGGCATGAAGAAAGTCAAGCCATATGTGAACAAAAATGAGTACATGGAACAGAATCTGGAAAATGACGTGACTCAAATGCTTCATGAAATCGGCATCCCGGCTCATATCAAAGGATATCAGTACTTACGGGATGCCATTGTTATCTCTGTGCAGGACCAGGAAATGCTGACCAGTGTTACCAAGATTCTCTATCCGTCTATTGCCAAGAAGCATCAGACGACTCCGAGCCGTGTAGAGCGTGCGATCCGCCATGCCATCGAGGTTGCGTGGAGCAGAGGCAAGATGGATACGATCAATGATCTGTTTGGATATACCGTAAGCACGGGAAAGGGCAAGCCTACAAACTCCGAATTTATTGCACTGATTGCTGATAAAATAAGACTGGACTACAAAAAACTTTAGAAAATCTATCACAAATATACTTCCTTATTTAAGTAAAATGCAGTATACTATAAGACAAAGAGTGGCGCCCTCAGGGGTGACTGTAAATGAGGGAGGTTTTTTGATGAAGAAGATTTTGTTCGTTGCATCGGAGGCAGTACCTTTTATTAAGACCGGCGGACTTGCTGACGTAGTAGGGTCCCTTCCCAAATGTTTTGATAAGGAA
Organism: Hungatella sp. SL.1.14; assembly: GCF_024460495.1. Classification (NCBI taxonomy): domain Bacteria; kingdom Bacillati; phylum Bacillota; class Clostridia; order Lachnospirales; family Lachnospiraceae; genus Hungatella; species Hungatella sp. SL.1.14. Next base: position 342,329 of record NZ_JANFYJ010000003.1, read on the forward strand.
TATTTTGATGTCAGGGTAATGATTCCCAAGTATCTGTGTATGAAGGAGTCGTGGAGAAACGACATGGAGTATGTAAACCATTTTTATATGGATTACATGGGTCAGAGCAGGTACGTTGGAATTCTTCAATACGTATATGAGGGAATTACTTTTTACTTTATTGATAATGAAGGCTATTTTAACGGACCAAAGCCATACGGCGACTGGTACTGTGATTTGGAAAAATTCTGCTTTTTCTCAAGGGCGGCTTTGTCGGCGCTTCCGGTGATCGGATTTCAGCCTGACGTCGTGCACTGCCATGACTGGCAGACGGCACTGATTCCCGTCCTGTTAAAAGACCGGTTCCATGACGGAGAGTTCTTCCGCAACATGAAGTCGGTTATCACCATCCACAACTTGAAGTTCCAGGGAGTGTGGGATGTCATGACGATCAAGAGGCTGACAGGCCTCCCGGATTACTACTTTACACCAGATAAGCTTGAAGCATACAAGGATGGCAACCTATTAAAGGGCGGCATTGTATACGCCGACGCCATTACCACCGTAAGTGAGACGTATGCGGAAGAGATTAAGATGCCATTTTACGGCGAAGGACTGGATGGCCTGATGAGGGCGCGCGCGAACAGCCTGCGCGGCATTGTGAACGGCATTGATTACGATGATTTCAATCCGGAGACGGATCCTTACATTGTCCAGAAGTACAATGCTAAGAATTTCCGTAAGGAGAAGATAAAGAACAAACGGGCTCTGCAGGAAGAACTGGGACTGCCGCAGGATGACAGGAAGTTTATGGTTGGTATTGTTTCCAGGCTGACTGACCAGAAGGGCCTCGATTTGATCCAGTGTGTCCTGGACGAGATGTGCCAGGACGATATCCAGCTGGTTGTGCTGGGAACCGGAGAAGAGCGGTACGAGAATATGTTCCGCCATTACGACTGGAAGTATAATGACAAGGTTTCTGCGAATATTTATTATTCAGAGCCGATGTCCCATAAGATTTATGCGGCCTGCGATGCATTTTTGATGCCGTCCTTATTTGAACCGTGCGGTTTAAGCCAGCTGATGTCGCTCCGCTACGGAACCGTTCCGATTGTCCGCGAAACCGGCGGGTTAAAGGACACGGTGGAACCGTATAACGAGTTTGAGAGCAGGGGAACCGGATTTTCATTCCAGAATTATAATGCTCATGAGATGCTGGGGGTTATTCGCTACGCAGAGCGGATATACTATGATAAGAAGCGTGAGTGGAACAAGATCATCGACCGGGCGATGGCGATGGATTATTCCTGGCATACGTCAGCCGGCAAGTATCAGGAATTGTATGACTGGCTGATCGGCTATTGAGTTCAGAGAAAAAAGGAAGCGGACATTGCATGAATAAAAAGTGTTTTACTCGGGAAGAAAAGAAGGAAGTGCTCCGCTGGGCGGAGGATCCTTCCTGGATCAATCAGGAGCGGTATGACGAGGATGAGGAATATCTTGCCTGCGTGGCGGATATTCTGGAAAATCCTGTATTTCAATCCATGGATCGTTTTATGCAGCATGGGGATACTACCTGTAAGGCGCACTGCATCAAGGTATCCTATTTCAGTTACCGGATCTGCCGCCGTCTGGGCTGGGATTATGTACAGACCGCAAGGGCGGGGCTTCTGCATGATTTATTCTTATATGACTGGCATACCCATGCGAAGGAGACGGGAGAACACTTTCACGGATTTACCCATCCGCGCAGGGCGCTGGCCAACGCAGAAAAGTACTTTGACTTAACGGATAAGGAGAAGGACATGATTCTGCGCCATATGTGGCCCCTCACCCCTGTTCCGCCAAAGAGCAGGGAAGGAATGGCTATTATATACGCGGATAAGTTCTGCGGCCTGGCAGAGACGGCCGCCAGAGTAAAAAGGTGGATTTTATACAGCCTCAGAGCGGGAAGAACCGCTTAGTGTTATCATGGCCGGAAGAATCCGCTGATACAAAAAGCAGGAGAAAACCATGACATTTTGGGACGAATTACTGGCAAATCAGGTTTTGATGAGTGCTGTCACCGGCTGGACGGTGGCTCAGGTACTGAAGACAATCATCGACCTTGCCCTGAATAAAAGTTTTAATCCGGAGCGGCTGGTGGGATCGGGCGGTATGCCCAGCTCCCACTCCGCGACGGTATGTGGAATGACGACCGCCGCCGCCATGCATTATGGCGTCGGTTCTTTTGAGTTTGCGGTATGCTTTATCCTTTCTATGGTAGTCATGTATGACGCCATGGGAGTGCGCAGAGAGACGGGGAAGCAGGCGAAGCTCTTAAACAGTATCCTGCTGGAAAACCCACTCAAGCTGAGCGGAGAAGTTTTGCAGGAGAAGCTGAAGGAATACGTTGGACATACGCCGCTTCAGGTGGCGGCCGGTGCTATTCTTGGCATTGCTCTCGCCGTGTTTATGGCGCAGTACTATTAACGGCGGTGCTTCATGGTCAAAGCGTGGGGCAGCCGCAAAAAAGTCGGAATATTTCCGTTAATCGTAAGAAAATAATTCTTGATTTCTTAAGATTTCCATATTATACTTTAACAAGTTAAAAAACTGTTAAAGTTGGAGGTACAATGGATATGACGATTTACCATACGATTAACTGGTTTTTCGCATTTAGTTTCATCGGTTACCTTCTGGAATGTACCGTGCTCAGCTATGAGAACCGCAGCCCGGTGTTGAACCGGGGATTTGGACATGGCCCGTTTTGCGTCATTTATGGTTTTGGTGCGCTGGGAGCCAGCCTGATTCTTGAGCCGTTGGCAGGACAGCCTGTGGAGCTGTATTTCGCTTCCATGGTGATGGCAACTTCCATGGAACTTGTGACAGCACACATTATGATTAAGCTGTTCGGAGCATTCTGGTGGGATTACAGCCAGAAGCCATTTAATTACAAGGGCATTATCTGTCTGGAAAGCAGTATTGCCTGGGGATTTCTGGGACTGTTTTTCTTTAAATTTTTAAATGGTTTTGTAAGCCAGCTGGTGGATGTCGTTCCCATCGGTCTGGAACGCCTGGTGGCCTTAGGGCTCTTATCCTTTTATGTAGCAGATTTTACATACACCATGCGGTATCAGCTTAAGGCTGCGGAGATGGAAGAAGAGGACGGCGTATCAGTCGTAGGGCGTCTGAAAGTATATTGATGGTTGGCGGGATTCGTAAAGGGTCCCGCTTATTTCATTCCCTGGGAGTATGGGAGCGGACGTTTTTGGATTTTGACAGGACAGGAGGTAAATGGTTTGACTGAGGAGAGAGTGATTGTTCTGGCATCGGCGTCACCGCGTCGCCGGGAACTGCTGGGACAGATAGGAATCATACCGGAGATTATTCCCAGCACGCTGGAAGAGAAGATAACAACCGACAGACCGGAGGAAGTGGTGAAGGAACTGTCGCTGCAGAAGGCGGCTGATGTGGCGGCGCGGTGTATGGAAGGCACCATTGTGATAGGGGCCGATACGGTGGTGGCCGCGGAAGGCCGGATTCTGGGTAAGCCAGGGTCCCACGAGGAGGCCGAACGCATGATTGCGCTTCTGGCAGGAAAGACCCACCAGGTCTATACGGGAGTAACTCTGATTGTCTGCGGCCGGGAAGGCGGGATACGAAAGACATTTGCAGAGAAAACAGATGTGCATGTGTATCCCATGACAGAGGAGGAGATCCATGCGTACGCCTTTTCAGAGGAACCCATGGACAAGGCCGGGGCTTACGGAATTCAGGGAAAATTCGCTTCTTATATCAAAGGGATTGACGGGGATTATAATAATGTAGTAGGATTGCCTGTAGGACGTGTTTATCAGGAAATGAAGGGGCTATGCAGCTCATTGAACGCGTAAGCGGACACAGAAGGTCCGCTGGATGCTCATAACCAGGAGGGATAAGAGATGATTAAACTGATCGTATCAGATATTGACGGCACACTGGTGCCGGACGGAAGCCATGAGATGAATCCGGAGCTTCTCGACGTGATCATGAAGATTCGGGAAAAAGGGGTACAGTTTGCGGCTGCCAGCGGGCGTCAGTGGGCCAGCATTGAATCGATCTTCGGCCCTATCAAAGAAAAGGTATTTTACTTATCCGACAACGGAGCCTACGTGGGCTGCCATGGCCGGAATTTATTTTTAAATCCCATCGACCGGGAAACGGTGATGGACATGGTGCGCGATGTGCGGCGGATGGAGGGACTCGAGGTGATGCTCAGCGGTCCGGACGTGGTTTATTTGGAGACGGAAAATCAGGATTTTATCGACTGGCTGGTGGAGGGATACCAGTTCCGTGTGGAACAGGTGCCGGATCTGACAAAAGTGGATTCCCAGTTCATCAAGATATCTGTATACCGTGAGACTGACGTGGAAGCGCATACCAGAGAATTGAGAGAGAAATACAGTGACCGGATGAAGATTACCATCGCAGGCGATATGTGGATGGACTGTATGAAACCGGGGATCAACAAAGGACAGGCGGTAAAGCTTTTGCAGGACAGCCTGGAGATCAAACCGGAGGAGACGATGGCTTTCGGCGACCAGTTAAACGATATCGAGATGCTGGAACAGGCTTACTACAGCTTTGCGGTAGGAAACGCCAGACCGGAGGTGAAAGCCACAGCCAGATTTCAGACGGATACCAATGTGAATGACGGTGTGTTAAAGATACTGAAGCTTCTGCTGTAGAGGACTGCCGGTACAGCAGGAAACTGACAAAGCTGTACTGGAGACGTATTAGACGAAAGGAACGAGGATGAGATTTATTCATACATCAGACCTCCATATCGGAAAGACCGTAGGCGGATTCTCCATGCTGGAGGAACAGGATGCGGCATTGAAACAGATAACGGATTATGTAAAAGAACGGCAGGCAGATGCCGTTCTTTTGAGTGGTGATTTATATGACCGTTCCGTGCCGCCGGCCGCGGCCGTGACGATGTTTGACCTGTTTTTGACCGGGCTTTCTGAACTGGGAGTGACGATTCTGGCTATTGCCGGGAATCATGACTGCGGGGAGCGGATTGGTTTTGCCAACCGGATTCTGGAGAAAAGAGGGCTGTATCTGGAAGGGAAACTGGAAGATCCGGTGCGGTTTGTGGATATTCCCGACCAGTGGGGAGCCGTGCGTGTGCATCTGGCGCCGTTTGCCAGGCCGGCGGAGGTGAAATCCCTCTATCGGTGCGGGAGCAGTATGAAGACGTTCGAGGAAAGCTTCGAGGAAATTCTGCGCCATGTGACATACAGTCCCGGCGGAAGGGATATTCTGATGGCCCATCAGTTTGTGGTGAACCAGGGGCTGCTGCCGGAGCTCTCCGATTCGGAGACGCGGGTGTCTGTGGGCGGAACGGATCAGGTGGAGGCCGCGCTGTTTCAGCCGTTCTGTTATACGGCTCTGGGCCATATCCACGGATGCCAGCAGATCGGAAAACAGCTGGTCTATTACAGCGGTTCACCGGTAAAATACTCATTTTCAGAATGCAGCCACCAGAAATCTGTGCTGTACGGTGAGGTGGGGAAGGATGGAAAGGTCAGTCTGGAACGCCTTCCACTGACGCCGGTCCATGATATGCGAAAGATCAGAGGCCGTCTTTCTGACTTGATTCTCCCGGAGGTCGTCAGTGCGGCGGATCCGGAAGACTATATTCTGGCTGTCTTAACGGATGAGACGGAGCTTCTGGATCCAATCGGAACGCTTAGAAGCGTCTACCCCAATATCATGCAGTTAAAATGGGAAAAGCGGGCACTGGAGCAGGATGGATCCGTGATTCATGAGGATATCATGAAAGAAAAGGGGCCGTATGAACTCTTTGCCGATTTTTATGAACTTGTTACCGGAAAGGCCATGACGAAAGAGCAGGAGGCCGTTATGCGGGAGACCGCCGAGCAGGCAGAGGAGGAGAGGTCATGAAGCCGACATCGCTTGTTTTAAGTGGCTGGGGGCCCTACAGAGGCGTGGAGCAGGCGGATTTTGAGACCATGCAGCAGGGACTGTTTCTGGTCTCTGGACCGACAGGCTCCGGGAAAACCACGATATTTGATGGAATTACCTTTGCCCTTTACGGGGAGGTCAGCGGAAGCATCCGGGAGAAGGACAGTCTCCGAAGTGACTTTGCGGACGCGTCCACTCCTACTTTTGTAACTCTGAACTTCACCCACAGAGGAAAACAGTACCGGGTCACCCGAAATCCAAAGTATGACAGACCAAAGCTCAAAGGTGAGGGGATGACCACAGAGCCGGAGGGCGGCGAACTCTATGAGGGAGAGACGCTTCTGGCCTCGGGAAGCAGCCAGGTGACCGAGCGGGTGAACGGGCTGCTTGGTCTGGACTACCGCCAGTTCCGCCAGATATCCATGATTGCCCAGGGGGAATTTCAGCAGCTTCTCGTGTCCAGCTCCAAAGAGAGAACTCAGATATTCCGGGATATTTTCCAGACGCGGATCTACGATACGATGACGGCGCTTCTGTCGGCCAGAGTGAAGGCGTTAAACGGCCGGATTGATGAGGTAAAGCACCGGGCGGACGAGATCACCGGAACGTTCCGGATTGAGAACGGGGACTGGGAAGAGCTGAAGTCGAAGAAAAACCGGAATTATCGTAAAATTCTGGATTTTATAGAACAGGAAGACGACCGGCTGGAGAGCAGGGAGAGAGAACTGGCTTCCCGCCTTGGGGAACTGGACCGGTCCTATAAGGAACAGGTCAGAGCCATTGAGGAACTGCGAAGCGGCAATCAGGCGGTCAGAAAGTATGAGAATGACAGAAAGACTCTGGAAAAGCTGGAGGAAGAACGGGACAGCTTAAAAGAACAGAAGAGAGAGCTGGCAAAGGCATACGGCCGTATCCCCGTCCGCAGAGAACGGCTGGAAGGGAAAAAGTCGGAACTGCGCGTACTGGAGGAGCAGAAAAAGGGGCTTGCCTCATGGCAGGCCGCCTGCCGGCAGCTGACAGAACGGCAGGAAACGTATTTGAAGCTCGATGGTGAGGCAAAGGAAAAGAAACGGATTTACGAATATCAGGACGACTGTTTTAAGAAGGCGGCTGCGGGGATCATCGCAAGAGATTTAACGGAGGGAATTCCGTGTCCGGTCTGCGGCTCCACAGTCCATCCGGCGCCTGCATCCATGGAGGGGGAGGTGCCGGATGAGAAAGAGATCCGCAGGCTGAAAGCGGACTATGAGGCCGCTTCGGAAAAGGCATCGGCGGCCGCAGGCGCCGCCGCGGCTCTGGTGGGCGCTGTAAAAAACATGGAAGAAAACCTCGGCGTCATGGATTTATCCGACGGAGGAGAGAAGGCTTTACTGGAAATCGGGGAAAAGCTAAAGCTTCTGGAAAAAGAGACGAAGCAGGAAGAAAAAGAGATCAGGGACTGTGAAAAGGAGTACCAGGACTGCTCGGTGAAGCTGGAAAAACAGAAGGCGGCTTATTCCCAGCTAAAAGCGTCCATCCGGGTTCCGAAGCAGACGGAGCTGGTGGATTTGTCCGGCTTTGAGGCAGCACTTTCGGAATGTGAGAGGGATCGGAAGCAGACGGCAAAGGAAAAGGAACGGACGGGTGCGGCTCTGGCTTTGAACAGACAGTCACTGTCCACCCTGAAAGGCCATCTGGAGGTCAAGGAAAAGCTGGAGACGGAGTACGGCGTGGTCCGTGAGCTGGAACGGGCGGCCGGAGGGTATAACGGCCGGAACCTGGTATTTGAGCAGTACGTCTTATCCGTGTACTTTGAGGACATTCTCCGGGCGGCGAACCGGCGTCTTTTAAAGATGAGCGGGGAGCGGTATGAGCTGCACCGGCTGGAGCGGGCGAGAGACAGGAGAAGCAGGGAGAGTATGGAGATGGAGGTGCTTGACCAGTACACGGGGAAGCGCCGTTCCGTGAAGAGCTTATCGGGCGGAGAGGCGTTTAACGCGGCCCTGGCGCTGGCGCTTGGAACCTCGGATGTGATACAGAGCTATGCGGGGGGAATCCAGGTGGAAGCCCTCTTTGTGGACGAGGGATTTGGCTCTCTGGATGCGGAAGCGCTGGAGCAGGCAGTGGCGATTCTGACCTCACTAAGCGGCGGATCCAGCATGGTTGGAATCATTTCCCATGTGGAAGAATTGAAAGAACAGATCGGCAGCCATATTCTGGTAGAAAAAACGAATCAGGGAAGTAGAATCGTGACAGAAAGTATGGTATAATACTATTCGCATAACACACAGGAGAGTTTTTCATTCATACAGGAGTTGTCCATGAATTTTAAATATAGAAAAAAAGTGAAACAAACGCTGGCCGCCGTTCTGGCCGCCATGCTTCTTACCGGCTGTACCAGGGGGCTTCCCATGGTCTCAGAGGTAAATGAAACGAAGGCATACACACTTCCGCAGTCCATGATCATTGTGGCGACGGAGCGCAACCGTTACCAGCAGGCCTATACCGGCCAGATCTGGAGCGTGGAGCTGCCGGACGGAGAGACCTTTGAGACGTATCTGCTGGGACAGGCCCGGGAATTTCTCCAGGAGATGAAATTGATGAACCTTCTGGCAAAGGATCAGGAGATTATCATCACGAGCACGGAGAAGGAGGAGATCCGGAAGCTGTCGGAGGAATATTATGAGTCTCTGACCGAGGACGACATCGCGTACATGGGAGTGAAGGAGGACGATGTACGGACGATGTACGAGGAATACTTTCTGTCCAACAAGGTGGTCAGTGAGCTGACAAAGGATATGAATCTGGAGATCAGCGACAGCGAGGCCAAGGTCATAACCATTGACCAGATCGTTCTCTCGGATGGCAATACGGCTCAGGACGTGCTGGAACAGGTGAAGGAAGACGGGGCGGACTTCGAAGCCATAGCACGGGAGTATTCAGAGAGCAACGAGATTCGGAAGCAGCTGGGGCGGGGAGAAGCGAAAAAAGCAGTGGAAGATGCGGCATTTTCCCTGACTGCGGGAGAGATCAGTCCGGTGGTGGAGGACAACGGTACGTTTTATATCTTCCGATGTGTCAGCGATTACGATGAGGACGCTACACAGGCGAGGAAAGATAACCTGTACCAGCAAAGGAAAAAGGACGCGTTCGGACAGATTTACAATCAGTTTAAAGCGGAGAATCCGGTTACATTCAGCAACGATATCTGGGATGGTATCAAGTTTTCCATTGACGATAAGACGACTACCACGAATTTTTTTGACTTGTACAGAAAACATTTTCCCAATCAATAATGGGGAAGGAAAGCAGAGGGGCATTCCATGGCAGAAGGGGGAAGGAGCAGCCGGGGCAGGAGCCGGAAGCGCAAAAGTAAAAGGGGGAAGGCAGTTTTTGCCGCGGTACTTAAGATTATTCTGATTCTTTTTGTGGCGGCAGGACTTTTATTTACCAGTACGTATGTGTACCGCTACTGGGAAGGAAGCCGCACATCGACCGCACCGCTGGAGACCGGCAGAGAGATTGTGCCGGAGACGATGAAGAGTTACGAATAACGGGTGGCCGAAGCGCAGAGGGACAGAAGGCGGAAAAAGAAGAGGCAATATAACAGAGAAAAAAGAAAGGAGCTCCATGTTGTGCGGAGACTCCTTTCTTCTTTTCCTCTGTTGGATTCGGCTATTACAGCTGGCTTTATGCACATAGAACTTTAAGCGTTAAAATACGCGGTCACCAGATCGACGAGAGCTTTCTGGTCGGCGGTGCCCATGACCTCTCTGGCAGAATGCATGGCCAGCATGGGGATTCCCGCATCCACGGTGCGCATCGTTAAATAGCTGGAGGAGATGCTTCCGAGCGTGGAGCCGCCCTTCATATCGGATCGGTTGGAAAATTTCCTGTATGGAATTTTTGCATTTCTGCAGATGCTTTCAATCATTCCCGTGCTGGTCGCGTCGGTCGCATAGGACTGGCTGGCCGACAGCTTGATGGCGACGCCGTCTCCCATGTGGATCTGGTTCTTAATATCGCATTTTTCACCGTGGTTGGGATGGATTGCATGTGCGACGTCGAGGGACAGCATAAAGCCGTCAAATAGGGCATTTAAGTAGGTTTCCCTGGAGCAGCCCAGGGACAGGAACAGTTTTTCCAGCACTCGGTCCATGAGCAGTGAAGCGGCACCCTGTTTCGTGCTGCTTCCGATCTCCTCATTGTCATAAAGTGCGATCACATGAATCTCATTTCCTGCGGTGCTGTTCATGATGCCGCTTAAACAGGCCTGTACGGAGGTCAGGTTGTCGAGACGCGGAGCGGAATAGAATTCGCCGTCCAGTCCGCACAGAGTGCCGCTCTCCGTATTGTAGATGTAGATCTCGTAGTCCAGGATATCTTCCTGCTCCACGCCGGCTGAAGCGGCCAGCGCCTTTAAGAAGAAATCCTCCTTTTCCAGATCGTTTTTAATTAAGGTCAGGAGCGGAAGCATATCAATCTGCGGATTGACGGCAACCCCCTGATTGGCTTCCCGGTTCATGTGGATCGCCAGATTGGGAATTGTGAGCACCGGGCGCCGGAAGTCAACGAAGACGGTTTTCGTTCCGCCGGGAGCATCACCGGTTACACAGACTTTGCCTGCCATGGACAGCGGCCTGTCGAACCAGGTATGCAGAAGCGGTCCGCCGTAGACTTCTGTGTTGAGCTTTCCATACCGTCCTGAAGTTACCTCCGGAGACGGCTTTAATTTTAAGCAGGGCCAGTCTGTATGGGAAGCGGCCAGTTTAAGCTTCAGAGCCTGATCCGTCAGCTCGCCGATGGTAAATGCGATCAGCGTGGAATCATAAGCTTTTATATAGTAGGAGTGTCCCTGTTCCAGCTTCCAGGAGCCGGAAAGGGGAAGTTCTGTAAATCCGGCGGCGTCTAAATCAGCGGCCGCCGTCATGATGCAGTGATACGGGGATACGGAAGCGGAGATCAGCCGCTCCAGCTGTTTCATATCATTCATAGGATTAGCCTCTTTTCTGTGTAATTACAGCTCTTAGTATATCACAAAGTGGAAGCGGTGGGAATTGGTTTTAAGAAAGAATGGCATCCCCGCACCTTCTATGGTAAAATAGTTCCAATGAGACTGCGCGGGTCTTTGACACCCTAATCATAGAAAATTAGCCACTAAGCCGCTACTGGCTTATATTTTTTTGTCAAATATTTTGTTTTAATATATAGCCTTTTTTAGCTTTTTGTGGTAAAATAGGGATGGGGTGATTATTATGAAGGTTGATACAACGAAGTCCAAAAATGCGGAATCCTTTTACATCAGACAATCCTATATAAATTCA